>NZ_CP009928.1:3560000-3917877 GCF_001021975.1 Chryseobacterium gallinarum
GGAGTAATTCCTACTTCCGGTCTTACTGTTCATATTCCTGCAACGGCTACAGGAAGCGGAACAATTGGAGCCTGGAGCCAGACCATTAATATAGATCCTAATCTTACTGAAGATGGTATTTCAAGAAATATTACTCTTTCATGGAATTCCCAGTCGTATAATGCTACCACGAAGTCAATTACTGCTACTCTGAAATCTGAAGTCGGAACATTAAATGCCCGTAAGCTGGATGTAAATGCTGGAATCGGAAATGATTACCTTGGAGTATTACTAGGAAAATTCTTACTTCCTAATTCAGGAGTTCAAAAAGGATATGAAGTTCGTATCATCGCTGCTATTCCGGATAGAATGTTTAATGAGCCTGATGTTCAGGGGAATTTTAATCATAATTTCCTTTATCTTCCAATACAGGCTGAAGATAATAATGTATGGCTAAACCATAACTTAGGAGCAGATTATACCAATGTGAACGGACCCAACTTTAATCTTGGGCAAAAAGCGACATCTTCATCAGATTACCGTGCCTATGGATCATTATTCCAGTGGGGAAGAAGACCTGACGCCCATGAACTGATTAACTGGACAGGGCCAAACAGCGGAACTCCTGTTAATGGTACTACCGGAGTAAAAAGTGATGTACCTCCTAATCCATTATTTATTGCTGTAGGTGGAGACTGGAGAGTGAATCCTAACTCGAATTTATGGGATAATTCAACATCTACCAATAATCCGTGCCCTGTAGGATTTAAAGTTCCAACCAGAGATCAGTTGACAAACTACCTGAACATGAATGTATTAAATGGAGCTTCCGGAGCTTCTGCAAGTAAATTGGGCTTAACAGTTCCGGGAATACGGGATGCAGGACAAGGAACATTATCATCTGTATATACAGGACAACAAGGATTTTATTGGAGCAGCACTACTGATGCTGTTGCGAACCCTGCTGCTTATGTCCTTCAGATTCCAACATTTGGAACAGCTAATACAACTAGTGGATCTTCCAAATCACAAGGAAATTCAGTTCGTTGTATTAAAGAGTAAAAAATATCATTGAAATACAATTATTGAAATAGCGGCCAACATTGTTGGTTGCTATTTTAAATAAATATTTTTAAAGAAACATATTTAATAGATAATTCTCATTCTCTGGTGAGTCTGGATAAAAGTTATATTAACTTGGAGTATTGATTTGATCAGTACTTCGGGTTATTTGCTTTGATTTAATAATGTTGCTGAAAAGCATCTATACTCACTTAATTCTAATATTCATTCTTATATGCGGAGCTTGTTATTAACGGGCTTTAAGGATTTTCTTTTTTTTAATCAATAGGATGACCTGCAATCTGATCAGAAAGAATTCAAAGCGATGAAGTGAATAAGAACTTACCTAAACCTAACCTAATCTAATGTACCGTCTCCCGGAATATATTGCTATGAAGCTAACTCCATATCAATCTACCTTCTATAACGAATGGATACTGAATCCATCCAGAAGTGACTACAATATTATCTTTGACCAGTCTATGTCCGGATATGTTGATATCCAACGGCTGAACTCAAGCTTAGTCAGATTTGTTAACAATAACTTACTGTTGAACAGTAATGTTGTAAGTGAATCAGAAAATCTGGTCTGGAAGCGCAGGCCTTTGCTTTCTGAAGATACACAAATAGTAACATTTATTGCCGAAGAACCCGGCGATGATGAAATTTTACAACTTGCCTTACACCCTTTTGATTTAGAAAAAGACCAGTTAGCCAGATTTTATGCTATTAAACTGAATAATGGTGGATACAGAATTATTCATATATTTTCCCATATTCTTGTTGACGGATTAAGTGCAAACAGTATTTACGCTGAACTCAGCGCTTTTTACAATGATCTTAACTATGTAAATCCTATCAGCCTCACAGAACAGAAAGAACGATACGAAAAACTGAGAAATCAGCTTGAAGATATCCTTACAAAAGGAAAAGCAAAAATGTCCGAATTCTGGAAATCAGAGTTAAAAGAAGTTGAAAATATTGGTTTTAAATTTTTACAAACCGCAGATTCACTCCTCCTTGATTCCCAGGAAAAAGAACATGCCCTGATCAATCCTGTCAGTGAACTCCGTTTTCATTTTCCGGAATCAGTATTTCTTAAAGTAAGACAGCTGATCTCAAAATATAAGCTGACTCCATATACCTATGGACAATTGGTTTTTGCTGTTTTATTACATAGAATTTCAGGAGTTAATGATTTGGTAATCAATTATCCTGTTGGGATTACAGAGGGGCAGGATTTTATCTTTGGGGCTCATATTAATACGATTTTAAAAGGATACAGGTTCGGGCAGAAGACTTCTCTTCAGGATCTTATCCATCAAAATATAGAATATAACAATCAATTAAAGACAAGCAAAGCCAGATATCTGCCTATTGAAGAGCTTATCAGCTATGCACCAACTTCCAATATATTAGAATTTGGGTTTGTTCAAACCAGCCTTAAGGATGTGGTTATTCACTATGAAGGCGCCAGTAATGTGATCATTAACAGTGATCTGAATGTAGATTTAGTTGGAACGCTGTCATTTGAACAGGAAGTAAGGGATGGTCAGATTAATTATAAGGTCCGGTACGCAAACCAGAAGCTTGATGCGGAATTGATAACCAATTTTGTAGAGATCTATCAGAGGTTGTTTATTGAAATACTGGAAGATTTATTGGAAGGAAATGCAAACAAACTCATTTCCCAATATGAACTTTTAAATGAGAATTCTTATCAAAAAGTTATAGATGCCTGGAATACAATAGATAATAATCATCAGGATCGTAAAACAATTCATAAAGCGTTTGAAGATCAGGTTTTAAAAACCCCAGATGATACTGCATTAGTCTATCAGGAGGTTAAACTCACTTACCGGGAGCTTAATGAACGTTCAAACCGTTTAGCGCATTATTTAATCAATACTTTTGATCTTCAACCCGATGAATTGGTTCCATTATGTCTGGAAAGATCAGAAAATATGTTGATTGCAATTTTAGCAGTATTGAAATCCGGAGCTGCTTATGTTCCTATGGATCCTTCCTATCCTGTAGACAGAATTGAACATATTCTCAAAGATACGAAAGCCAGAGTCGTTATTGGAGAAGAGGATACGATAGAGAAAGTAAACCACCTTTCTGTACAGTGTCTTTCCTTAAATGATTTGAATTTCAGTATTCTAATGAATTCGCAGGAGTTCTCAAATCCTGTAACCGGGGTTTCTGCAGACAATCTGGCTTATGTAATTTATACCAGTGGAACTACAGGACTTCCGAAAGGAGTAATGGTAGAGCATCAGAGTGTTATCAATGTAGTGGATGGTGTAAGAGAAGCATACGGCTTTTCTGAAGGGGAAAAAATAACAGCCTATACTTCTTATGTTTTCGATGTTTCCGTATCTGAATTTTTTAATGCTTTATTATATGGAAATGAGCTCCATTTATTGGATGAATCAACTAAAAAAGATGCAGATCTGATAAGCAGATATTTGCTAGACAATGAGATCGCTTATACCTATTTGCCGCCGGTAATGTTATCTGTTTTACCGCGAGTAGATTATCCTTCGGTGAAAGGTTTTCTGTATGCAGGAGAACCCTGTGATTATGAGACAGGAAAATATTGGTCGGAAAAAAAGGTGCTTTATAACCTCTACGGTCCTACAGAAGCAACTATTTATGCGATATACAAACAGATAGAGCATGGGGATGTTCATGTTATCGGTAAGCCTGTAGGAAACAGTTCCGCCTACATCATGGATGCTTGCCAGCAGTTGTCACCGGTAGGAGCCGTTGGAGAATTATATCTGGGCGGAGCAGGCATTGCAAGAGGGTATCTGAATCGTCCTGACCTCACTGAAGAACGTTTTATCAAAAACCCTTTCCAGACTGAAATCCAAAAACAAAAAGGAGTAAACGGGAGATTATATAAAACCGGGGATTTGGTTCGATGGCTTCCTGATGGAAATATAGAATACATTGGCAGAAATGATTTTCAGGTAAAAATAAGAGGGTACAGAATAGAATTGGGAGAAATTGAGGAAAGATTATCTCAGCATCCTGATATCAAGCAGTCTGTGGTTTTAGCCAAAGAAAATAATACAGGAATGAAATACCTGGCAGGGTATTATGTTTCTGAAGAAGAACTGGATGACGAAAAGCTGACAGAATATTTATCAGAAACATTGCCTGAATACATGGTGCCAAGTGTTTTTGTACAACTAACAGCTTTACCATTAACCATTAATGGAAAATTAGACAGAAGACAGCTGCCTGAACCTGAATTCAGTGGCGAAAGAGAATATACCGGTCCTGAAAATGAACTGCAAGAGAAACTATGTAATATTTATGGGCAAACTTTAGGACTTGAACCCACCAGCATTGGTATTCATGATGATTTCTTCCGGCTTGGGGGAAATAGTATTATGGCGATTAAACTCATCGGTAAGATCAAACAGGAGCTTGAAATTCCGGTTAATGTATCTATGGTATTTGGACATAAAACAGTGGCTTCATTATCTCATATACTTGATAAAAATAATGTTGTTTCTCAACCTGTAATCATCAATGCAGTACCAGTTTCGAAACCTGAAGAACAACGTTTGTCTTTTGCACAGGAAAGACTTTGGTTCATAGAGTCTTATGAAGGAAGCAGCAGCGTTTATAATGTTCCGATGGTGTTTAAATTGGGAGAACATGTCTCCATGGAACTTCTTCAGCAGGTTTTTGATCTGTTAATGCAGCGTCATGAAGTATTACGAAGTATTATTCTTACCACAGAAGATGGAGTAGGATATCAGAAGGTAACCGACGAAAAGCTTAAGGTTCATTTCGGACAGGTAGAAACCAGAGCGGAACTTGATCAGGCAATAGATGAGGTGGCGAATAAAGTTTTCCATCTGGATCAGGAACTTCCGATAAGCGCTTCTGTTTTCAGGATGAAGGAAAATGATTATTTATCTGTTGTTATTCACCATATTGCTTTTGATGGGTGGTCTACAGAGGTTTTCATCAATGAATTCAATACTATTTACCAAGCGCTTATCGAAGGGAAAAATCCTGAACTTCCGGTATTATCAATTCAATACAAAGACTTTGCATTATGGCAGAGAAACTACCTTTCCGGAGAAATACTTGATGAACAAACCTCTTATTGGAAAAATAAACTGGAAGGATTCCAGACTCTCGATCTTCCTTTAGACTTTAAGAGACCGGCCCACGTTTCATATACCGGAGCCACAGTTTATTTTGATCTCCCGGAGCAGCTTGCTTCAGATGTACAAAAAATTTCAAAAGATCTGGGCGTAAGTTTATACAGTGTGATGCTGAGTGGCTATTATCTGATGTTATCCGCCTATTCGGGGCAGGATGATATTATTGTAGGAAGTCCCGTTGCCAACCGTCACCATGCCGGCCTTGAAAATATCATAGGATTCTTTGTCAATACCTTTGCTTTAAGAGAAACAATAGATCCCGAACAGGACATAAAAGATTTCATTGTACAGGTTTCAGAGTCTATCACCAATGCCC
This sequence comes from Chryseobacterium gallinarum, assembly GCF_001021975.1. NCBI lineage: Bacteria > Pseudomonadati > Bacteroidota > Flavobacteriia > Flavobacteriales > Weeksellaceae > Chryseobacterium > Chryseobacterium gallinarum. The sequence continues at coordinate 3,565,551 of NZ_CP009928.1, forward strand.
AGTCTCATCAGGATCTTCCTTTTGAAAAACTGGTAGAGGAAATGGGGGTAGAGCAGGATAATTCCAGAAACCCGATTTTCCAGGTGATGTTTGGAATCCAAAGTTTTGAAGACAAAATTTTCCATAAAAATAACGATGCAGTCCTTCTTCCTTTTGATGGAAATATAGACTATAAATCTGCCAAATTTGATTTAACGATGATGATTGATGTTCATGGAGATAGTATCCGTGGAATCTTCAATTATGCAGTCGCTCTTTTCAAAGACGAGACTATTATCCGTATGAAAGAGACGTATGTGCTTATTCTTAACCAACTGGTTGAAATAGGAAGTACGGCTTCAAATAATAAGACCATTAAGAACCTTCAGCTTCTGAATGATGAAAATTATCAAAAGGTTATAAAAGACTGGAACAATATAGAGTACGATTATCCTGAAGGGCATACCATTCACAGATTATTCGAAGATCAGGCAGCAAAAACTCCAAATGCTACGGCATTGGTCTACCAGAATATCAAATGGTCTTACCAGGAGCTGAATGAAAGAGCCAATCGTTTGGCCAATCATCTTATTGAGACCTATGATGTAAAACCTGATGAGCTGATTCCTATATGTTTAGAACGTTCGGAAAATATGCTTGTAGCCATTTTAGGTGTTTTAAAATCCGGAGCTGCCTATGTTCCGATGGATCCGCAGTATCCGGCAGACAGAATCCAGCATATTCTTCATGATACTCAGGCGAAAGTAGTTCTTACGGATGAAGTTTCGAAAGATAAAATTGAAGCAGAGGATGTACAGGTTATATCCTTAAATGATCCTGCATTTAAACCCGTTCTGGAAACAGCATTGTTTCATAACCCTGTTACAAAAGTTACCCCGGAGAATCTTTCGTATGTCATTTATACCAGTGGTACTACCGGTATGCCTAAAGGGGTCATGATTGAGCATCAGAATGTGGTAAATGTCGTTTCACAGATCAGAGATGCCTATGGTTTCAGCGAAGGAGAGAAGATAACAGCTTATACCTCATATGTTTTTGACGTATCAGTATCAGAGTTTTTTAATGCCCTGCTATATGGGAATGAGCTGCATATCCTTGATGAAACTCTTAAAAAAGATGCCGATGCCATAAGCCGTTACCTTTTAGACCACGACATTGCTTATGCTTATCTGCCGCCGGTAATGCTTTCGGTATTGCCAAGAACAAAATATCCTTCTCTGAGAGGAATGCTGTATGCCGGAGAACCTTGTGATTATGAAACCGGGAAATACTGGTCAGAATATACCAATCTTTATAACCTTTACGGACCAACAGAAGCAACCATTTATGCAACTTACAAACAGGTAGAGCATGGTGATGTACATCTTATTGGACGTCCTGTCGGAAATACTTCAGCCTACATACTTGATGCGAATTACCGCCCCGTTCCTTTGGGTGCAATAGGAGAACTTTATCTTGGCGGAAACGGAATCGCAAGAGGATATCTGAACAGACCGGATCTTACCAGTGAACGTTTTATTGTAAATCCTTTCCAGACTCCAGTACAGAAAATAAGAAGTAAAAATGAAAGAATTTACAAGACCGGAGATTTGGTACGCCTTCATCCGGATGGAAATATTGAGTATATCGGCAGAAACGACTTCCAGGTAAAAATTCGTGGGTACAGAATTGAATTAGGCGAAATTGAAAACAAGCTGCAGGAATATGCAGGCATAAAGCAGGCCGTGGTTCTTGCCAAAGAAAATAAGGCAGGAATGAAGTTCCTTGTCGGATATTATGTATCTGATGAAGTTGCAGATGAAACTAAGCTTTCAGAGTTCTTATCGGAAACCTTACCGGAATATATGATTCCTGCAGTGTATGTGCACCTTGATGCCCTTCCGTTAACCATTAACGGGAAATTAGACAGAAGAGCCTTACCGGAACCAGAATTTACCAGCATCCAAAAATATACAGCTCCACAAACAGAGCTTCAGGAAAAGCTTTGCCATATTTATGGGGAAATATTAGGACTTGATGCTGAAGAGATCAGTATTCATGATGATTTCTTCCGTCTGGGAGGAAACAGTATCATGGCGATTAAGCTGATCAGTAAGATTAAAAACCAACTGGATCTCCGCATTCAGGTAACTACTGTATTTAATCATAAAACAATTGCTTCTCTTGCCTCTTTTCTGGAAACAGAATTCCAGGAAGAAAATATACATATAGAGCCTGTGATGGTTTCCTCACCTGAGGAGCAGCGTTTATCTTTTGCACAGGAAAGACTTTGGTTTATTGAAGCATATGAAGGTGGTAGCAGTGCCTATAATATTCCAATGGTGCTTACTTTAAACTCAAATGTACAGCTGGAAGAGCTTCAAAAGGCTCTGGAAACAGTCATTATGCGTCATGAAGTCCTTCGTTCTGTAATCAAAACAACAGCAGGAGGAATAGGATATCAGGTGGTTACAGATGCTATGCCGGAATTCAAAATGGTAGAAGTTCACACAGAAAAAGAGCTGGAAACGGCTATTAATACTGCGGCTAATAAAGTATTCCGTTTAGAAGAAGAACTTCCTTTGGATATTACCCTGTTCAGACTGAGAAATCAACATTATTTATCCATAGTGGTTCATCATATCGCATTTGACGGATGGTCTGTGGATATTGTGTTAAAAGAAATTCAGACAGTATATGAAGCTTTAATTAACAAAACGGCTCACCAACTTCCTGATCTTCCTGTTCAGTATAAAGACTTTGCCCTTTGGCAGAGAAATTACCTGAAAGGAGAGGTCCTGGATAAGCAGATTAATTACTGGAAGGGTATATTAGAAGACTTTGAATCCCTTAATTTACCGTTAGATTTCAAACGTCCGGCTCAGATTTCTTATGAAGGAGCTGCCATTTATTTTGATCTTTCTCCGGAAGTTGCCTCAGGATTGAGAGCGATTTCCAGAGATCTTGGAGTAAGTTTATACAGTGTAATGTTAGGTGGATACTACCTGATGCTTTCCGCTTATTCCGGGCAGCATGATATTATTGTAGGAAGTCCGATTTCCAATCGCCACCATGCAGGACTTGAAGATATTGTCGGTTTCTTTGTTAACACATTGGCACTGAGAGGAAATGTTAATGCAAATCAGGATTTTAAAAATTTTATTCTTCAGGTATCCCAATCTGTAACAGAAGCACAGGCTCATCAGGATCTTCCATTTGAGAAATTGGTGGAAGAACTGGGTGTAGAACAGGACATGTCCCGTCATCCGGTGTTCCAGGTGATGTTTGGGGTTCAAAGTTTTGGAAGAGAGACCCAAAAAGATGCTCTATTCTCCCTTTTTGAAGGCGAAATAGATTATCAGGCAGCGAAGTTTGACCTGACCACGATGATTGATGATGGAGAGGAAAAGATAAGAGGAATGTTTAATTATGCTGTTTCTCTTTTCAGTAAGGACACGATTTTGGGGATGAAAGATACCTATGTTCTGCTTTTAGAGCAAATGGCGGCGATGGGTACCGAAAATACAGCGAAGGTTAAAATCAATGATTTCCAGTTCCTTAAAGATGCAGAGTATAAAAAAGTAACAGAAGACTGGAATAATACTGGTTCTGAATATCCTTCCGATAAAACCATTCATCAGCTGTTTGAAGATCAGATAGCAAAGACTCCGGATCATATTGCTTTGGTATATCAGGATGTTAAACTTTCCTACAAAGAAGTAAACGAAAAGTCAAACCGGTTGGCTAATTTTCTGATCGGAAAATACAATATTCAGCCGGACGAAATTATCCCTCTGTGCCTGGAACGTTCTGAAAATATGCTGATTGCTATTTTAGGAGTACTGAAGTCCGGAGGTGCTTATGTGCCGGTTGATCCATCATATCCTTCAGACAGAATAAGACATATTCTTAAGGATACCCAGGCCAGATTGGTGATAGGTCAAGAGAATACAATTGAAAAATTACAAGATCAGAATGTTGAACTTATTTCTCTGGATGAGGTTCAATATAAGGCACAGCTGGAAATACAAGATTCAGATAATCCTATTACCAGTACAAAACCTGAAAATTTAGCCTATGTGATCTATACCAGTGGAACAACAGGGCTTCCGAAAGGAGTAATGGTAGAACATCGGGGAGTATCAAATCTTGCCACTCAATTTGCTAAAACTCTTGGGTTGGTTTCTAAGGATGTAAAGAATTGTCTTTGGTATGCCAACTATGTTTTTGATGCGCATGTAGCCGAACTTTTTCCAGTCATTACTCATGGCCATAGTATTTATCTGTTGGATAAAGAAAAACAGACTGATATTGCAGCATTGCAAAATTATATCAGTGAAAATGATATACGAATTGCAAACATCCCTCCTGTATTGCTTACCAAGGACTATATTTTACCATTGGAAAAGCTTATGGTGGCGGGAGATGTAACCAATCCACAATTGATGGCCCTTTATCAGAAGGAAGGAGTGGATATTATTAATGCTTATGGACCTACGGAAGGAACGGTATGTGCCACTCTTCATTACTACAAACAAGACAACAATCCACTGAATATAGGCGGGCCTATTGGGAATATGACATCCTATGTCCTGGATGAAACTTTACGTCCGGTTCCTGTTGGAGGGATAGGAGAACTTTATATTGGAGGAGCAGGGATTACCAGAGGATATCTGAACCGTCCTGAGCTTACAGAAGAACGTTTTATAATCAACCCTTTCCAAAGTTCAGAAGAAAAGTTAGAAGGTAAAAACGGAAGATTATATAAAACAGGGGATTTGGTGCGCTGGCTTGCTAAAGGCGAACTGGAATACCTGGGCAGAAACGACTTCCAGGTGAAAATCCGTGGATACAGAATTGAATTAGGAGAAATTGAAAATACATTAGTACGTTATCCGGGAATCCGCCAGACAGCAGTTATTGCTAAAGAAAATAAAGCCGGATTGAAATATTTGGCCGGATATTATGTCTCTGATTCCGAAATAGAATCTCAGCATCTTTCAGAATATGTCTCAGCATCTTTACCGGAATACATGGTTCCGGGGGTATTTGTTCATTTAAATGCTTTACCACTTACAATTAACGGAAAACTGGATAAAAAACAGCTTCCTGAACCCGAATTTACAGGCAGTAAAGACTATATAGCTCCACAAACCGAACTTCAGACCAGCCTGTGCCAGATTTATGGCAGTGTATTGGGAATTGATGCTGAAACGATCAGTATCAATGATGATTTCTTCAGGCTAGGAGGTGACAGTATTATCAGTATTCAGCTGGTAGGAAGAATCAGACAACAGTTGGATGTAAAGATAAGTGTAAAAGAAGTCTTTACGTCCCGGACAGCTGCTGCTTTGTCTCTACTTATTGAAGAGAAGAAACATAGCGAGCAAACACAGATTGTAACCGAACAGGGACTCCTTACTGGAGAAGTTTCTTTACTTCCGGTTCAGGAGTGGTTCTTTAGCCAGAAAGAACAGGGATATCTGGGCGATTTCAACCATTGGAATCAGGCTTTCCTTGTCAATGTTCCTGAACTGAATAAAGAATTACTGGAAGAATCTATCCAGTATTTGATAGAAAGACATGATGCATTCAGGTTAAAATTTGAAAAAAGTAATAATGGGTATATTCAGATGTATGGAAATACTCAGATTTTCCCTTCTTTCAAGCAGTTGGATGCTTCTGGTCTGAATAAGGAAGATCTATCAAAAATCCTTACAGAATGGCAATCAGGTTTTGATATTGAGCAAGGTCCGTTGTATCAGATTGGGTACATTCATGGATATGAAGATGGCAGTGCCAGAATTTATTTTGCTTTTCATCACTTGATTATTGATGCAGTAAGCTGGAGAATTATTGCAGAAGACATAAAGAATATTTACCAGTCTCTTGAAAAAGGAGATAGGGAAAAAGTACTTTCTCATACAAAAGGAAGCAGCTACCGTCAATGGGTAAATGCTGTAAAAAGCTATCATTCTGAAGATCCGGAAGCCAGAATCAAAGAATTATTATATTGGAATACCAATGCAGAAACCACAGAAACTCATAATAAAGTTCTGAATCGTTTCATAACAAAAGATTACAGCCACAGCAGTCTGATTTTAAACAAAGAGATAACTGAAACTTTACTCCGAAATACGCATCATGTTTATCAGACCCAGATCAACGATCTGTTACTTTCAGCTTTGTCCGTTTCTCTTTCTGAATTGACAGGAGAGGAATCTCATTCTGTTCTTTTAGAAAGTCATGGCCGTGAAGAAATATTCCAACAGCTTGATATTACAGAAACAGTAGGCTGGTTCACGACCATGTTCCCATTACTTTTGAAAACTGGAAAAGGCTTGACAGATACTATTGTTTTGACTAAAGAATCCCTAAGAAATGTTCCTCATAATGGAATTGGTTATGGAAGCTTGGTTGGATATACAGAGCGTGAGCTGCCAAAGATCAGTTTCAATTATTTAGGGCAATTAGATCAGGAAACAGGAGAAAAAAGCTGGTTTATTGCAGGTGAAGATGCCGGTTCGGGAATAGGAAAAAATAACCGCGACAGTCATTATATCAGTATGAATGGTGCCGTTGTGGATGGACAATTACGCTTTGAAATTGCAGGTTATCTGTCTGAAGAACAGCTTGAACTGTTTGCAGAAGACTTTAAAACCCATATTGAAACCATCGTTGAGGTTCTTTCTCAGGAAACCCAAAGTTACCTTACCCCTTCCGATGTAGATCATGTAGTAGATTTTGAACAGCTTGCAGAGATCCAGAAGAGCGGAGAAACAGAAGGTGTATATCTTGCCAACAGTTTACAGGAGGGATTTGTGTATCACGCTTTGAATCAGGGAGAAACCGATGATGCCTACAGAGTACAGCTATTATGGGATTACAATGCTGATCTTGATATTAAAAACCTTAAAAAAGCCTGGAGCCTTACCCAGGCTGCCTACCCGTCATTAAGGATGAGGTTCGACTGGAACGGAGAAATTGTTCAGGTTATTAATAAAAATGGAAATGTAGACTGGCGTTATCAGGATATCAGTGAGATAAATGAAGATGCTCAGGATACATTCATTAAAGATATTACAGCAAAAGACCGTTTGGAAGGGTATGATCTTTCCAAGGGAGACCTTTTCAGAGTATACCTGTTTAAACGTTCAAAAGAACAGTATACCTGTCTGTTCAGTAACCATCATGCTATTTTGGATGGATGGAGTATACCTGTTATCCTTAATAGTATCCATACTCATTATCTGAACCTTACGAAAGGGCAGAAGGTTTCTGTTACACAAGATCGTGCTTATACAGATACCCAGAAGTATCTTCGGGAACATAAAGAAACTGCCAGAACATTCTGGAATACTTATATGCAATCTTTGGAAGATCAGGAAGACTTAAGTGGGCTCATTAAAGCATCTCAAAGACATATTGATTTAGGAACATACCGTCATATCCAGGAGCATCAACAGGTAAAAATGACGATTGCCGATGATAAGTATGACTTGCTTAAAGCCTTTACAAAAGCTCACGGATTAACGGTAAATGCAATATTACAATACCTGTGGCACCAGCAGTTGAGAATCTATGGCGGGTTAAGTACAACCATTGTAGGAACAACGGTATCCGGACGAAGTTTACCAATTGATGGCATTGAGTCTTCTGCAGGGCTATACATCAATACTTTACCACTGATTGTTACCCATGAGGAAGGAAAAGTGATTGATCATATCAGAGAAATTCAGGACAGAATAAGTGATATCAATACCCATAGCGATATTAACCTGGCAGAACTTCATCATGATGGACGCAGAATTTTCAGCAGTTTATTTGTGTTTGAAAACTATCCTGTACCGGAAGGAGAAGATCAGAATGAACTTGGCTTTGTTTTCAGAGATGCCGTGGAAAAACTGGATTATCCATTAGGTGTTGTAGCTTTTGAAAGAGGAAATGAAGTTTCATTAACCCTAAATTATGAAGGCTTCCTGTTCGAAAAAGATACGATGAACCAACTGATTGAAGGAATGGAAACAATCCTTGATCAGATGATTGATCATCACAATATAACATCAGGCCAGCTTTCTCTTGTCACGGAAAAAGAATATAAAAATCTTACAGAAGTCTGGAATGATAGCTGGAATGGTATTTCCATACAAAAGACTATTCATCAGTTATTTGAAGAACAGGTTTCAACAACTCCGGATCATACAGCGCTGATATATAAAGATATAGAACTTTCTTATCAGCAACTGAATGAGTGTGCTAATCGCTTAGCCAACTATCTTACAGCGAATTATAGCATTCAACCGGATGATCTGATCCCTCTTTGCCTGGACCGCTCAGAACATATGCTTATTGCCATTCTTGCGGTAATGAAAGCGGGTGCAGCTTATGTACCTATAGATCCGTCATATCCTGCCGAAAGAATACAGCATATTCTAAAAGATACAAATCCTTTATTGGTTCTTGCTCAGGAAAGTACACAAGAAATCATAGCTCAAAATACAGATGGAAATCTAGATGTCTTATCTCTTGACAGCCTGTCTTTCAGCAGTGTACTTGCAAGGATGAACACCAATAATCCTCTTACTGAAGCTACAGAGAATAACCTTGCTTATGTGATCTATACCAGTGGAACCACAGGACTTCCGAAAGGAGTAATGATTGAACATAAAGGAGTTGTAAATTTAATTCATGACCTTTATCCACGCTATGGTTTAAATAAAACGGATGTTATCCTTCAGTTTGCGAACTATGTTTTCGATGCTTCCGTAGAGCAGATGTTACTGGCTGTATTAAATGGAAATACACTGGTATTGATAGAAAGCCAAAAGCTTTTACTTAATGAAGAGGCTTTTGTAAAAACATTAACGGATCATAAGGTTTCTTACATACATCTTACTCCTTCAGTACTGCAAAGTATTGATATTATTAAGGTAAAAAGCTTACGAATATTAAACTCAGGTGGGGAAGCCTTACCTACAGATTTACATAACAAGTTAAAAGATGGGGCATTTAAGTTGGTTAATTCCTACGGCCCTACTGAAACTACGGTTACCTCCCTTGTTAATGCCAATAACAAGGTAAATAATATCGGAAAGGCAATTGCGAATACCAGTATTTATGTACTTGATGCTTACCAACGTCCGGTACCTGTAGGTGCTATTGGAGAACTTTATATTGGTGGTGCAGGTGTTGCCAGAGGTTATTTAAACCGTCCTGAACTCACTTTGGAACGCTTTCTGAAAAACCCTTTCCAAACAGAAGAGCAAAAAGAAAAAGGCGAAAATGGAAACATTTATAGAACCGGAGACCTTGTGCGTTATTTGCCTTCCGGAGAGCTGGAATATATTGGAAGAAATGACTTCCAGGTAAAAATCCGAGGTTATAGAATAGAATTGGGTGAAATTGAAAACAGACTGCAGGAATATCCTGAGGTAAGACAATCTGTTGTATTGGCTAAAGAAAATACAGCAGGACTGAAATACCTTGTGGGATATTACGTTTCAGATTCTTCAATAGAGCCAGGACTTCTTACCTCATTCTTATCACTGACATTACCAGAGTATATGATACCGGTGGCATTTGTTCATCTTAACGCTCTGCCACTAACTATCAATGGAAAATTAGATCGTCGGGGTCTGCCTGAGCCTGAATTTACAGCAAGTACAGATTATACTGCTCCTGAAAACGAATTACAGAAACAATTATGTGAAGTTTACGCTCAGATTCTTGGTCTTGATGCCGCTAATATTGGTATTCATGATGATTTCTTCAGATTAGGAGGAAACAGTATCATGGCCATCAAGCTTATCAGTAAGATTAAACAGGTTCTTGGTATAAGAATAGAAGTAGCTGCAATTTTCAGCCATAAAACAATTGCTTCTTTAGCTGAAGTTGTAATGGATGAAACTCACATTGAAGAGCAGGTTGCCATTACGCCTATAAAAGTTAATACTCCTGAAGAACAGAGATTATCATTTGCCCAGGAAAGGCTTTGGTTTATTGAAACCTATGAAGGAGGAAGCAGTGCCTACAATATTCCAATGACGGCAATTCTTGACGAAAAAACAAATATTTCAGTCTTGCAGAAAGCTTTTGAAGAAGTCATTAAGCGTCATGAAGTCCTTCGTTCAGTCATTAAAACAACAGAAGATGGAGTAGGCTACCAAATGGTTACCAATCAACTGCCTGAATGGAATGTGGCGGAAGTAAGCACAAGAAAAGATTTAGATGAAGCCGTAAACAGATGTGCAAATAAAGTTTTCCATCTTGAGACGGAAATTCCTATTGAAATTAACATTTTTAAATTTGAAAACAGCCATTATCTGTCAGCAGTCATTCACCACATTGCTTTTGACGGATGGTCTACAGACATATTCCTGAAAGAAATCCAAACAATCTATCAGGCTTTTCTTAATAATGAAAATACTGAGGAGCTTTCTGATCTGCCAATACAGTACAAAGATTATGCTTTATGGCAGCGTGATTACCTTTCCGGGCAGCGTCTTGAAAAACAGATCAATTACTGGAAAGATCAGCTTCAGGATTTTCAGAATCTGGATCTTCCGACAGATTTCAGAAGACCTTCTCAAATCTCTTACGAAGGAGAAAATATATATTTCAGCTTAGATGAAGAACAGAGTGAAAAACTAAGAGCTTTATCCAAAAATCTAGGAGTAAGCTTGTATTCTGTTATGCTGGGCGGGTATTATCTGATGCTTTCTGCGTATTCAGGACAGGATGATATTGTAGTAGGAAGTCCTATTGCCAATCGTCATCATGCAGGGCTGGAAGATATTATAGGTTTCTTTGTCAATACCCTGGCATTGAGAGAAACTCTGGATCCTAAGCAAAGCCTTAATGATTTCCTTCTTCAGGTTTCAAAATCAGTGACCGATGCACAGTCTCATCAGGACTTACCATTCGAGAAGCTGGTAGAGGAACTTGGAGTAGAGCAGGATACCTCAAGACACCCAGTTTTCCAGGTGATGTTTGGACTTCAGAACTTTGGTGGTGATGCTTCATCTCAAAATAATCAGGAAAGGCTGTTTTATCCTTTTGATGGAGAAATAGACTATCAGGTGGCTAAATTTGATCTGACAACAATGATTGATGATGGCGGAGAAGAGATTAAAGGAATGTTCAACTATGCTAAAGCCATTTTCTCAAAAGAAACGGTAGGCAATATGATCCGGTCCTATGAATTTTTACTGGAGCAAATGACTGAAGATAAAGGTCAGGGACAAATTGTTCTTTCTGATTTGAATCTTGTCACCCAAGATCAGTATAAAAAATTAACAGAAGAATGGAATGCAACCTATAAAGCCTATCCATCACAAATAACAATCCATCAGCTTTTTGAAAATCAGGTGAAAAAGACTCCTGCTCAAACAGCACTGGTGTATCAGAATACCAGATTCTCTTATCAGGAACTGAATGAAAAAGCCAATCAGCTGGCTCATTATCTGATTGAAAATTACGTACTTCAACCAGATGATCTCGTTCCTATCTGTTTAGAGCGATCTGAAAACATATTGATTGCTATTCTTGCTATTTTAAAATCCGGAGCAGCCTATGTTCCGATGGATCCTTCCTATCCTTCAGACAGAATACAGCATATTTTGAATGATACTCAGGCAAAACTGGTAATCGGACAGGAAAGTACAGCAGAAAAACTGGAAAATGCATCTGTTGAAGTTCTTTCTTTAGATGGGGTAAGCCTTCAAGCACAACTTGAAATAATATCATCTGAAAATCCTGTTACCCAGGTAAATGCCAATCACCTTGCTTATGTGATCTACACCAGTGGAACCACGGGACTTCCAAAAGGAGTTATGATTGAACATTCGGGAGTGATAAACCTCATTGAATCAATGATAAAAGCTCACCGACTTCAAGAATATCAGGAAGTGGGATGTTACTCAAACTATGTATTTGATGCCTTTGTATATGAAGCATTGCCTGTACTATGCAATGGAAATACTTTGTGGTTGTACAGTAATGACCTCAGAACATCAATAGGAGAACTTAATGAGTATATCAAAGAAAATAATATTGAAGTTTCATTCATTCCGCCAGTTCTGTTAAGAGAAGTTGTAGAGAACGGAACGAATCTGAAACTCATATTTGCCGGAGGAGAAAGTTTCCCTACCCTGGATAAAAATGTTGATGATATTATTTTTGTGAACGAATATGGCCCTACAGAAGGAACCGTCTGTGCCACACTTCATTACTATAAAGAAGATAGAAATCCATTGAATATCGGTGGGCCAATTTCCAATACTTATGCATACGTTCTTGATGAGCAAAATCGCCTGGTGCCTGTAGGTGCTGTAGGTGAATTGTACATCGGGGGAGCGGGAATTGCAAGAGGCTATTTAAACCGTCCTGAACTTACCGAAGAACGTTTCATTTCAAATCCTTTCCAGGCTTCAGATCAGAAAGAAAGAGGAGAAAACGGACGTTTATACAGAACCGGAGACTTGGTACGTTGGTTACTAAACGGAGAACTGGAATATGTAGGAAGAAACGACTTCCAGGTGAAAATCCGTGGCTATCGTATTGAATTAGGAGAAATTGAAAATACACTGTTAGGATACTCTGAAATTCGTCAGGTTGCCGTATTGGCCAAAGAAAACAAGTCCGGATTGAAATATCTGGCTGCGTACTATGTTTCTGATGAGGTTATAGATTCAGAACTGCTTTCAGAATATTTATCAGCATCTCTTCCTGACTATATGGTTCCTAATGCTTTTGTGCATTTAACGGCCTTACCAGTAACCATCAACGGGAAGTTAGACCGAAAAGCTTTACCTGAGCCCGATTTTACTGGCAGTAAAGAATATACCGCTCCGGAGACAAGCCTTCAGAAGCAGCTTTGCCAGGTTTATGGGGAAGTGTTAGGATTGGATGCAGGCACTATCAGCATTCATGATGATTTCTTCAGATTGGGTGGAAACAGTATCATGGCCATTAAGCTGATCAGTAAGATTAAACAGGCTTTACAGATGCAGGTAGAAGTTTCCAAAATATTCAATCATAAAACTATTGCCTTATTATCCGCTGTTCTATCAGAAGACACCCATGGATACGAGCAGGTGATTATTACTCCTGTAGAAGTTAATTCCCCTGAAGAACAGAGCTTATCTTTTGCTCAGGAAAGACTTTGGTTTATTGAAAATTATGAAGGCGGAACCAGTGCTTATAATATTCCGATGGCCTTCCTTCTGGATAAAAATACAGACATTACAACCCTTTGCAAAGCATTGGATGCTATTGTAATGCGCCATGAAGTGCTTCGTTCAGTCATTCGCATAACCGATGAAGGAAAAGGCTGGCAATTGGTTATGGATGATATTCCTGCGATTCATCAGTATGAAGTGAAAACAATGCAGGAACTGGAAGAAAGAGTGAGCCATGCAGCCAATAAGATCTTCCGCTTAGAAGAAGAACTGCCCATAGAGATCAACATCTTCAAACTTGAAAAAAATCATTATTTATCCGTAGTGATTCACCATATCGCATTTGACGGATGGTCCACAGATATCTTCTTAAAAGAATTAATCAGTATTTATAATGCCATTAAGGAAGGACATCCACACGAATTACCAGCACTAAAGATCCAGTACAAGGATTTTGCACTATGGCAGCGTAATCATCTTACAGGAGAAAGACTTGAGCAGCAGATTGGTTACTGGAAAAACAAACTTAGCGGATTCCAGAACCTTGATCTGGCTACAGATTTCAAGAGACCGGCTCAGATCTCCTATGAAGGGGAAAATATCTATTTCAGCCTTGATGCAGAACAAACCCAAAAATTGAAAAATCTGTCAAAAGATCTTGGTGTAAGTTTATATAGCATTGTGCTGGGAGGGTATTATCTGATGCTTTCCGCCTATTCCGGGCAGGGTGATATTATTGTAGGAAGCCCTATTGCGAACCGTCATCATGCAGGACTTGAAGACATGATAGGGTTCTTTGTCAATACCCTGGCCCTTCGGGAAAATATTGATCCGAATCAGCAGGTAAAAGACTTTATTTTACAGGTAGCTCAGTCCGTAACGGAAGCACAGTCTTATCAGGATCTTCCTTTTGAAAAACTGGTAGAAGAACTTGGAGTAGAGAAGGACACTTCCAGACACCCTGTGTTTCAGGTAATGTTTGGACTCCAGAGTTTTGGAGAAGAAGTATCTCAACCGGAAAATGAAACCACACTGCTTTATCCTTTCAATGGAAATATTGATTATCAGGTAGCAAAGTTTGATCTGACGACGATGATTAACGATATTGGTCATAGCTTACAGGGAATGTTCAACTATGCAAAATCTGTTTTCTCAAGAGAAACCGTTCAGAATATGCTGAATACGTATCTGTTCATGCTTAGTCAGATCGCAGAAATCAATGATGCAGAAAGTCTTGCGATATCCGGGTTGGATTTGATTTCTGAAGAACAAAATACAGCAGTTTCTAAGTTATGGTCATCCGGCGTTCATTATCCAAGCGACACAACTATTCATCAATTATTTGAAAATCAGGTTGAAAGAACACCCGATCATACAGCAATAGTACATCAGAATGCTAGATTATCTTATCGTGAACTTAATGAACGTTCCAATCGTTTGGCCAATTACCTTCGTGAAACGTATGATATTCAGCCTGATGATCTTATTCCTTTATGCCTTGAGCGTTCAGAAGAAATGCTTGTGGCTGTTCTTGCTGTGCTAAAATCCGGCGGAGCGTATGTTCCAATGGATCCCTCATATCCTGCTGACAGAATCAAACATATTCTTACCGATACAGGCGCAAAAATTGTGATTACACAAGGCGGTTCTGAGCTTAATGTTCTTGAAGCCTGTGGAGAAACCACTTCTATGCTTCTTTTAAACGATCCGAAACTGGAAACAGCTCTGAAAGCCAGCAGCATTGAAAACCCTGTTACTTCGGTAGCTTCTCATCATCTGGCGTATGTAATCTATACCAGTGGAACGACAGGAATGCCGAAAGGAGTAATGCAGGAACACCGCAATGTAGCGCGTTTGTTCAGTGCAACAGACCATTGGTATCAGTTTAATGATAAAGATGTCTGGAGTTTATTCCATTCCTATGTATTTGATTTCAGTGTATGGGAAATCTGGGGAGCCCTGTTCTATGGTGGAAAATTATTAGTTCCATCCTCTGAACAGACCAAAGACACCAATTTATTCTTCAGTTTATGTTTAGAAGAAGGCTTAACAGTATTGAACCAAACCCCAACTGCCTTCTACCAGTTTATAGATACTGCTCTTCAGAGAGAAGAAAAGTTAACAGATCTTCGCTATGTGATTTTCGGAGGAGAAGCCTTAAATCTTGCTTCCTTAAAACCTTGGTACGAACGCTATCATTCTTCCCCAACACTGATTAACATGTATGGAATTACTGAGACAACCGTCCATGTAACCTACAAGAAATTAAGTGTTGAAGACCTGGATAAAGCCTCATTAATTGGGGAAAATATTCCAGACCAGGGCATGTATATCCTTGATAAACATCTTCGAGCAGTACCAGTTGGCGCTGTAGGAGAGCTTTATGTAGGAGGAGCCGGAATTGCCAGAGGTTATCTGAACCGTGAAGAACTCACCGCAGAACGTTTCATCAGTAACTCTTTCCAAACCTTGGAAGAAAAAGAACAGGGAACTAATGGAATCCTCTATAAAACAGGAGATTTAGTACGCTATCTTGCTGATGGTGAGCTGGAATACATCGGAAGAAATGACTTCCAGGTGAAGATCCGTGGTTACAGAATAGAATTAGGTGAGATTGAAAACAGGCTTCAGGAATATCCTGAAGTAAAACAAGCTGTTGTTCTGGCCAAAGAAAACAAAGCGGGGCTGAAATACCTTGTCGGATATTATGTCTCAGAAAAAGCCCATGAAGTAAGTGATCTTACCGCATTTTTATCAGAAGTATTACCAGAATACATGGTTCCTGCCGCTTTTGTCCACTTAACATCATTACCGTTGACCATCAATGGAAAATTAGACAGAAGAGCATTACCGGAGCCTGAATTTACAGGAGGCAGAGAATACACCGCACCAGAAACTGAATTACAGGAGAAATTATGTCAGATTTATGGCGAAGTCCTTGGATTGGATGCCTCAGGGATTGGTATTCATGATGATTTCTTTAGACTAGGGGGTGACAGTATTATCAGTATTCAGCTTGTCAGCAGAATCAGACAAAGATTGGATATCAGAGTAAGTGTTAAAGATATTTTTACAACGAGATCAGTTCTGAAACTTTCCGAATTAATGGAAAGCAAAGCCAAAGAAGAGCAAAGTCAGATTCTGACGGAACAGGGTCTGCTTACTGGAAGTTTGTCATTCCTTCCTATTCAGGAATGGTTCTTTAATTTAGTTGAAGAAGGGTATGTAGGAGATCTAAACCACTGGAATCAATCTTTCCTTATTACAGTTCCTGAGCTTGATGCAGAATTGTTGAAGCAAAGTATAAAGCTGCTTATTGAAAAGCATGATGCCTTCAGAATATATTATCCAAAAGAAAATAATACCTACACTCAGCAGTACGGAATAGAGCATACACCTGAAATTAAAAAACTTGATATTTCAGGAATGTTACCGGAAGAAATTAACGGAATATTCACAGAATGGCAGTCTCATTTCAATATAGAAAAAGGCCCTTTATTCCAGATCGGATATGTTCACGGATATGAAGACGGCAGTGCAAGAGTTTTCTTTGCATTACACCACTTGATTATTGACGCTGTAAGCTGGAGGATTATTACAGAAGATCTGAAGAATATATATCAGAATCTGGAAAAAGGAAACCAGCCTGAATCCTATGTAAAAGGAAGCAGCTACCGCCAATGGACAGAGGCTGTAAAAGGATATCTTCTTGATAACCCGGAAGCTAAAGCCCAAGAGTTAATGTATTGGACTCAAACAGCCAAAAATGTTACCCAAAATAATGATATTCTGGCTGAAATATCCTCTCAGGAGTACAACTTTGCCAATCTTAGTCTGGAAGAAAGCTATACGGAAAAACTGATCAGAGAGATTCATCATGTTTATCATACTCAGATCAATGATATCTTATTATCTGCGCTTGCTTCTGCGCTTTCGGACCTTACAGGAACATCAGGACATGCCGTTCTTCTGGAAGGCCACGGCCGTGAAGAGGTATTCAGTAACCTGGATATTACAGAAACAGTAGGATGGTTTACCTCCATGTATCCATTGCTGCTGCAAACCGGAAAAAATCTAAAAGATACTGTTGTTGTCACCAAAGAATCACTGAGAGGCATTCCAAATAACGGAATAGGGTATGGCAGCCTTGTAGGATATACTGATCAGGCCCTGCCGAAAATCAGTTTCAACTATCTTGGGCAGCTTGATCAGGAAGAAAGTACCGGCGAAAAAACCTGGTATATCTCAGGAGAAAACAGTGGAAACTCTATGGGAGATAAAAACCGTGACAGCTATATCATCAGTGTCAACGGAGCCATTGCTGATGGGCAGCTTCGCTTTGGAATTTCAGGATATCTTTCACAGGATCAGGTGAATTTGCTTACTCAAAAATTTGAAGACTATATAAAACAGACGGTTGATGAGTTAACAGCAGAACAGAGAACCTGGCTTACTCCTTCAGATACAGAGAACATCGTTGGTAAAGATCAGCTGATGGATATTCAGGAATCCGGAGCGGTAGAAGGCGTATATCTTGCCAACAGCTTACAGGAAGGATTTGTTTATCATGCATTGAATCAGGGAGATACTGATGATGCTTATCGTGTACAACTGGTATGGGATTATCTTTCTGAAATGAATCTTGATAAACTTAAAGAAGCATGGATATATACTCAGAATCAGCTTCCTACATTAAGGTTGAGATTTGATTGGAGTGAAGAAATTGTTCAGATTATTGATCAAAAAGGAACTCTTGACTGGCGTTATCACGATCTGAGTGAAATGAACAAAGAAGAACAGGAAGAACTGATTGCAGAACTAACCCGGAAAGACCGTTTTGAAGTATATGATCTTGCGAAAGGAAGCCTTTTCAGAATATACCTGTTCAAACGTTCAGAACAGCATTACACCTGTCTTTTCAGTAATCACCACGCTATTCTTGACGGATGGAGTATGCCGATATTCCTGACGCTTATTCACGAGGCTTATATAAAACTCATTAAAAACCAGGAACTTTCTCCGGCACCGGATGAAGCGTATGCTGAGGCACAAAAATATTTACAAAACCATAAAAATTCAAATGCTGACTTCTGGAAAGACTATATGGGACTACTTGAAGACCGTGAAGATATTAGTGGCTGGATCAAAGAATCTAAAAAACATATTGACCTTTCTGAATACAAACAGATTGTAGATCACCGCTCAATAAAAATGGCGATCGTTGGTGAGCAATACCAGCAATTGAAAAAGTTTACAGCAAAGAACGGATTTACCATCAATGCTGTACTTCAATACCTGTGGCATAAGCAGTTGGCAATTTACAGTGGAACGCAGTCTACGGTAGTAGGAACTACGGTTTCCGGAAGAAGTATTCCGGTAGATGGGATTGAATCATCAGTCGGTCTTTATATCAATACCTTGCCATTAATTGTAAGCCATACGGAAGGTAAAGTAGCTGATATTATTTCAGAAATTCAGAATAGGATCAGTGAACTCAACACCCATAGCAGTGTAAATCTTGCCAGTCTTCAGCATGACGGTCGCAGAATTTTCAGCAGCTTGTTCGTGTATGAAAACTATCCGGCTCCGAAAGGAGATGAAGATAATGAGCTGTCATTTGTCTTCAAAGGCTCAGTAGAGCGTCTGGATTATCCATTGGGAATTGTAGCTTATGAAGCAGGTGATGAAGTATGGTTAAATATCAGCTATGAAGGCTATCTGTTCGAAGAAGCCATGATCCAGCAGTTAATCAGTGGAATGAACACTGTTTTGAATCAGATTCTCGAAAATTCAGAGATCTCATCCGATCAGTTATCTTATCTGACCCAGGATGAATATAAAACGGTTTCCAGGCTGTGGTCATCCGGCATCCACTATCCGAGTGATACAACCATTCATCAATTATTTGAAAATCAGGTTGAAAGAACACCCGATCATACAGCAATAGTACATCAGAATGCTAGATTATCTTATCGTGAACTTAATGAACGTTCCAATCGTTTGGCCAATTACCTTCGTGAAACGTATGATATTCAGCCTGATGATCTTATTCCTTTATGTCTTGAGCGTTCCGAAGAAATGCTTGTAGCTATTCTGGCTGTGCTAAAATCCGGAGGAGCGTATGTTCCGATGGATCCCTCATATCCTGCTGACAGAATCAAACATATTCTGACCGATACAGGTGCAAAAATTGTGATTGCCCAAAAAGGATCTGAACTGAATGTCATTGAAGCTTGTGGAGAAACCACTTCCATGCTTCTTTTAAACGACCCAGAACTGGAAAAAGCTCTGAAAACCAGCAGCATTGAAAACCCTGTTACTTCAGTAGCTTCTCATCATCTGGCGTATGTAATCTATACCAGTGGAACGACAGGAATGCCGAAAGGAGTAATGCAGGAACACCGCAATGTAGCGCGTTTGTTCAGTGCAACAGACCATTGGTATCAGTTTAATGATAAAGATGTCTGGAGTTTATTCCATTCCTATGTATTTGATTTCAGTGTATGGGAAATCTGGGGAGCCCTGTTCTATGGTGGAAAATTATTAGTTCCATCCTCTGAACAGACCAAAGACACCAATTTATTCTTCAGTTTATGTTTAGAAGAAGGCTTAACAGTATTGAACCAAACCCCAACTGCCTTCTACCAGTTTATAGATACTGCTCTTCAGAGAGAAGAAAAGTTAACAGATCTTCGCTATGTGATTTTCGGAGGAGAAGCCTTAAATCTTGCTTCCTTAAAACCTTGGTACGAACGCTATCATTCTTCCCCAACACTGATTAACATGTATGGAATTACTGAGACAACCGTCCATGTAACCTACAAGAAATTAAGTGTTGAAGACCTGGATAAAGCCTCATTAATTGGGGAAAATATTCCAGACCAGGGCATGTATATCCTTGATAAACATCTTCGAGCAGTACCAGTTGGCGCTGTAGGAGAGCTTTATGTAGGAGGAGCCGGAATTGCCAGAGGTTATCTGAACCGTGAAGAACTCACCGCAGAACGTTTCATCAGTAACTCTTTCCAAACCTTGGAAGAAAAAGAACAGGGAACTAATGGAATCCTCTATAAAACAGGAGATTTAGTACGCTATCTTGCTGATGGTGAGCTGGAATACATCGGAAGAAATGACTTCCAGGTGAAGATCCGTGGTTACAGAATAGAATTAGGTGAGATTGAAAACAGGCTTCAGGAATATCCTGAAGTAAAACAAGCTGTTGTTCTGGCTAAAGAAAACAAAGCCGGACTGAAATACCTGGTTGGCTATTATGTGTCAGAAAAAGCAAATGAAGTAAGTGATCTTACTGCATTTTTATCAGAAGTCTTACCAGAATACATGGTTCCTGCTGCTTTCGTCCACTTAACTTCATTACCGTTGACCATCAATGGAAAATTGGACAGAAGAGCATTACCGGAGCCTGAGTTTACCGGAGGCAGAGAATACACCGCACCGGAAACCGAATTACAGGAGAAATTATGCCAGATTTATGGTGAAGTCGTTGGATTGGATGCCTCAGGCATTGGTATTCATGACGATTTCTTCAGCCTTGGAGGAAACAGTATTATGGCCATCAAATTAATCAGTACCATCAAACGAGTGCTGAATATGCAGGTTGGCGTGGCTGTGATATTTGGGCATAAAACAGTAGCCTCACTTTCAGAAGCATTAAATGATCAAAATAATATTGATGAACAGGTTACCATTATTCCGATAAAAGTCAATACTCCTGAAGAGCAAAGATTATCATTTGCCCAGGAAAGACTTTGGTTTATTGAAACCTATGAAGGAGGAAGCAGTGCCTATAACATTCCTATGACTGTCCGTCTGAATGAAAAAACAGATATTTCTGTGATAGGAAAGGCACTCGAAACCATCGTAATGCGACATGAAGTATTACGAACCATTATCCGTTCAACAGACGAAGGTAAAGGATATCAGTTGATTCTTGACCAGGTTCCGGTGATGCATTTACACAATGTAAATACAAAAGAGGAACTGGATGCAGAAATTAACAGAGTTTCCAATAAAATCTTCCGTCTGGATGAAGAACTTCCTATAGAAATTAGCATTTTTAGGTTAGGAGACCACCATCATCTGTCAGTTGTGATTCATCACATTGCATTTGATGGTTGGTCAACGGATATTTTCTTAAAAGAAATACAGACGATTTACAATGCCCTTATCAATGGGGAAAAACCTGAGCTTACTGAAGTGAAGGTGCAGTATAAAGACTTTGCATTGTGGCAGAGAAATTACCTTTCCGGAGAAAGACTTGACCGCCAGGTAGACTATTGGAAAACAAAACTGGATGATTTCCAGACCTTGAATTTAGCTGTAGACTTTAAGAGACCCAACCAGGTTTCTTATGAAGGGGAAACCATTCATTTCGTATTATCTCCGAAAGTTGCTTACGGCCTTAGAAAGACATCTAAAGAGTTGGGAGTAAGTTTATACAGTGTGATGCTCGGAGGGTATTATCTGATGCTTTCTGCCTATTCCGGTCAGAATGATATTGTAGTAGGAAGTCCTATTGCTAACCGTCATCATGCAGGATTGGAAGATATGATCGGTTTCTTTGTAAACACATTGGCCTTAAGAGAAACTATTGATGCGGAGCAAAACTTGAAAGATTTTATTCTTCAGATTGCTCAGTCAGTAATCGAGGCGCAGTCTCATCAGGACCTTCCGTTCGAAAAACTGGTTGAAGAGTTGGGAGTAGAGCAGGATATGTCCCGTCATCCGGTATTCCAGGTGATGTTTGGGCTGCAGAGTTTCGGAAGAAATACAGACGATTCAGAAGTGCTATTCTATCCTTATGAAGGAGATACAGATTATCAGGTGGCTAAGTTTGATCTGACTACGATGATTGATGATGGAGAAGAAACCATCCAGGGAATGTTCAATTATGCCAAAGCAATTTTCGCAAAAGAAACAGTCAGTAATATGATTGATTCTTACCTGTATCTCCTTGAACAGGTATTTGGGAATGACTTCAACCTGGAAACGACCAAATTATCTGATCTTCGTTTGATCTCAGAAGATATTGATAAAAAAATAACAGAAGAATGGAATGAAACAGAAGTATTTTACCCTTCTGATGCAACTATTCATGGATTATTCGAAAAACAGGCAGCAAAAACACCAAATCATATTGCTGTAGTGTACCAGGATATAAAACTATCTTACCACGAGCTTAATGAGCGTGCTAACCGTTTGGCGAATTATCTTATTGAAACTTATGGTCTTCAGCCTGATGACATTGTTCCATTATGCCTGAACCGTTCCGAGCAAATGTTGATTGCCATCTTAGCCGTATTAAAATCCGGAGCAGCATATGTTCCGATGGACCCATCATATCCTGCAGACAGAATAGAACATATTCTTCAGGATACCACAGCAAAAATCATTCTTGCAGAAGAAAATACCGCAGAAAAAGTAAATAATACATCGGCAGAGATTATTTCACTTGATACAGTTACTTTCCAGGCTGTTCTTGAAACGATGTCTTCCGAAAATCCTGTAACAGAAATACAGGCTGAGAATCTGGCGTATGTCATTTATACCAGCGGAACAACAGGACTTCCAAAAGGAGTAATGATTGAACATAAAAGTGTAGCCAACCTAATAGAGCAGGAAGCCAAAGAATTTGGATTGAAATCAGAATCTGTTCATAAAAACTGCCTATGGTATGCCAACTATGTATTCGATGCGCACGTTTGGGAATTATATCCATCCATTACCCATGGACACAGTATTTACATCCTTGAAAAGGATAAACAAACAGATCTTGTTGCTTTACAGCAGTATATACAGGAAAATAATATCAGTATTGCGACCATACCGCCGGTACTTCTTACAAAAGATCATATTCTTCCATTAGAAAAAATGGTGGTGGCCGGAGATGTTACCAATCCTCAGGTCATGAAGCTATATAAAGAGCAGGGAATAGATCTTATCAATGCCTATGGACCTACAGAAAGTACAGTCTGTGCCACATTACACCATTATAACGAAGATGGCAATCCGGTGAATATCGGAGGTGCTATTGGTAATATGACCGTCTATGTTCTGGATGATTATCAACGCCCTGTTCCTGTAGGGGCAGCAGGTGAACTTTATATTGGGGGTGCCGGTATTGCCAGAGGCTACCTGAACCGTCCTGAACTTACGGAAGAACGGTTCATCACTAATCCATTCCAGACTCCGGAACAATATGAAAAAGGAGAGAATGGACGATTGTACAAAACCGGAGACCTGGTTCGCTGGTTATCCAACGGAGAGCTGGAATATATCGGAAGAAATGACTTCCAGGTGAAAATCCGCGGTTATCGTATCGAATTAGGTGAGATTGAAAATACATTGTTAGGCTATCCAGGCATTCGTCAGGTTGCTGTCATAGCCAAAGAAAATAAATCAGGAATTAAATATCTGGCCGGATACTATGTTTCTGATGCAATGATTGATTCAGTGCTGCTTTCAGAATATTTATCTGAAACACTTCCAGAGTATATGGTTCCCGGAGCTTTTGTTCATTTAACCGCCTTGCCATTAACCATCAATGGAAAATTAGATAAAAAAGCCTTACCGGAACCTGATTTTACAGGAAATAAAGAATACTCAGCTCCGGAAACGTCACTTCAGAAGAGCCTTGTTGAAATCTATGGAGAAGTACTGGGAATCAATGCCGAAAGTATCAGTATTCATGATGATTTCTTCAGATTAGGAGGGGATAGTATCATCAGTATTCAGCTGGTGGGAAAAATAAAACAACGCCTGGAGGTAAGACTGAGCGTGAAAGAAATATTCTCCTCAAGAACCGCAGCAGCATTGGCGGTTCTGATGGAAGAGAAAAAATCAGGAGCTGAAGTTGAGATTCTTACAGAACAAGGAATTCTTACAGGT
Source organism: Chryseobacterium gallinarum (assembly GCF_001021975.1). Classification (NCBI taxonomy): domain Bacteria; kingdom Pseudomonadati; phylum Bacteroidota; class Flavobacteriia; order Flavobacteriales; family Weeksellaceae; genus Chryseobacterium; species Chryseobacterium gallinarum. The sequence goes on from NZ_CP009928.1 coordinate 3,589,613, forward strand.
GAAGTTCCGCTTCTCCCTGTTCAGGAATGGTTCTTTAGCGAAAAAGAAAATGGGTATCTGGCGGATTCAAACCACTGGAACCAGGCATTCTTGGTTAATGTTCCGGAACTGGATAACAGTCTTTTAGAGAAAAGCATTGAGCTACTGATTGAAAAACACGATGCCTTCAGATTGTATTATCCATTTGAAAACGGAAATTACAGTCAGTATTACAGTGATCAGAATATAGCAGCCAAAATCAATTATCTTGATGCTTCCGAAGTGAATGGAGAAGAGCTTTCCGGCATATTCACCACATGGCAGCAGCAATTTGATATTGAAAAAGGACCGCTTTACGCGATCGGTTATATCACAGGATATCAGGATGAAACGGCAAGGATATTCTTTGCTTTCCATCACCTGATTATTGATACCGTGAGCTGGAGAATCATTCTGGATGACCTTAGAAGCATCTATCAGTCTCTTGAAAAAGGAGAAAATTATCAGATTAAAAAAGGCAGCAGCTACCGTCAATGGGTACAAGCTATTAAGAAGTATAAGTCTGAAAATCCTGAATCCAGAGATAAAGAACTGTCGTATTGGAATGGAATAGCCTCTCAGGTAGATAAAAGCAATCAGACCCTTGAGGAAATTTCCGGTACCGAATACCATCATGATATCCTTCTTTTAGATCAGAATACGACAGAAAAACTGATCAGAGGAAGTCATCACGTATATCATACCGAAATTAATGATCTGTTGTTGGCTGCATTAGCATCTGCCCTTACAGATTTCACCGGAGCATCCAGACATGCAATTGTATTGGAAGGACATGGCCGTGAAGATGTATTCAGCCATCTGGATATTACAGAGACAGTAGGTTGGTTTACTTCAATGTATCCGCTATTGCTGGAAACAGGGAGTAATGCAAGTGATACTGTAATATTGACTAAAGAAGCCTTAAGGGAAATCCCAGACCATGGTATTGGCTATGGAGGCCTTGTTGGCTATACTCATCATGAACTTCCAAAGATTGGATTCAATTACCTAGGACAACTGGATCAGGAAGACCATTCAGGAGAAAAAACATGGTTTATTGCAGCAGAAGATACCGGTCTCTCAATAGGAAAAGGGAATAAGGACAGCCATATTATCAGTATCAATGGTGGAATATTGAACGGACAGCTTCGTTTCAGTATTTCAGGATATCTCACTTCACAACAGGTAGAGAGACTTGCTCAATCTTTTAAAGAGCAGATTATCCATGTGGTGGAAGAGCTTTCTCAAAATACCCGCAGTTTCCTTACCCGTTCAGATATTGATTATATCATAGAAGATCAACAACTTTTATCAGTTCAGGAATCAGAAGAAGTAGAGAACATATATCTGGCCAACAGTCTTCAGGAAGGGTTTGTATATCATGCCCTGAATCAGGGAGATACGGATGATGCCTATCGCGTACAGCTGGTATGGGATTATCTTTCTGACATGAATGTGGAGGCTCTTAAAGAAGCATGGTCTTACACTCAGCAACAGTTTCCGGCACTGAGACTTAGATTTGACTGGGGTGGAGAAATCATCCAGATCATTGATAAAAAAGGAAGCTTAGACTGGCGTTATCAGGACCTGAGCACCATGAATGAAGAGAAACAGGAAGAATGGATCAGAGAAGTAACTCAAAAAGACCGCTTTGAAGTATATGATTTATCAAAAGGAGGGCTATTCAGAGTATATCTGTTTAAACGCTCTGAGAAGCATTATACCTGTCTTTTCAGCAATCATCACGCAGTATTGGATGGCTGGAGTATGCCTATAGTGCTGACTAGCATTCATGATATCTATCTGAAACTGATCAAAAAACAGGATCTGAATATCGTACCTGATCATGCCTATATCAAAACCCAGGAATACCTTCAGCAGCACAAAGAGGGCAGCCAAAGCTTCTGGAATGCTTATATGAATCTTCTCGAAGACCGTGAAGATCTTAGCAGCCTGATCAAGGAATCCCAAAAGCACATTGATCTGGGAACTTATCGCCAGATTAAAGATCATCAGGCTGTAAAAATGACCATCGTTGGGGAAGAGTATCACCAACTGAAAAGATTTACAACTGAAAACGGATTTACCATCAATGCTGTTCTGCAATACTTGTGGCATAGCCAGCTGAGCGTATACGGAGGTGTTGAAACAACGGTAGTAGGAACCACTGTATCCGGACGAAGCCTTCCTGTAGATGATATTGAGTCTTCAGCAGGTCTGTTTATCAATACACTTCCATTAATTGTACAGCATACTCAAGGCAAAGTGGTGGATATTATTTCTGATATTCAACAGCGAATCAGTGAACTGAATACCCATAGTGACGTCAATCTTGCAGAACTTCACCAGGATGCAAGACGTATTTTCAGCAGCTTATTTGTGTATGAAAACTATCCGGTACCACAAGGTGGCGATGACAATAATGAATTAGGATTTGTCTTTAAAGATTCAGTTGAAAAACTGGATTATCCGTTAGGAATAATGGCATTTGAACAGGGCGAAAGTGTAACCTTAAAGGTCAACTATGAAGGCGTTCTTTTTGAACAGCATACGATGGAACAGCTGATAGACGGAATGAAAACCGTTCTTGCCCAGATTCTTGAAAAATGGACAATTACTGCCGATGAATTCCTGTATATTTCTGACCATCAGTTTAAAGTAATGGAATGCTGGAATGCTGTTGAATCACAGTATCCTTCTGATAAAACCATTCATCAGCTATTTGAAGAACAAGTAGCAAAAACGCCTGAAAATACAGCATTGGTTTACCAGGATGTGGTGTTAACATACAGAGAACTGAATGAAAGAGCAAACCGCTTAGCCCATTATTTGATAAGTACTTATGATCTTCAGCCGGATGAATTAATCCCATTGTGTTTAGACCGTTCCGAAAATATGCTGATAGCCATTTTAGCGGTCTTAAAATCCGGAGCAGCCTATGTGCCGATGGATCCTTCTTATCCTGTAGAAAGAATAGAACACATTCTTAAGGATACGGGAGCAAGACTGATTTTAGGTCAGGAAAATACAGCAGAAAAGCTGAAAAATGTAGCTGTAGATGTGATCTCATTAGATGAGGTAACCTTTAAAGCAATGCTTGAAACCTCTGATGTTAATAATCCGGTTACGAATACTAAAGCAGATAACTTAGCATACGTCATTTTCACCAGTGGAACCACAGGATTGCCTAAAGGAGTAATGGTTGAACACCGAAATGTGGCCAACCTGATTCACCAGGAAGCCAAAGAATTCGGACTGCTGGGAACTGAAGTTCAAAAGAACTGTTTATGGTATGCCAATTATGTATTTGATGCCCATGTTTGGGAATTGTACCCATCCATTACCCATGGTCATGCGATCTACATTTTGGAAAAGGAACTTCAAACCGATTTAGCGGCTTTAAAAGACTATATCGAAGCGAATACCATCAGTATTGCCACCATACCGCCTGTACTTTTAACGAAGGAATATATTTTACCGTTAGAGATCCTTGTTGTAGCCGGAGACGTTACCAATCCACAGGTGATGGCGATGTACAAAGAACATGGAGTAGACCTCATCAACGCTTACGGGCCAACAGAAACGACTGTTTGTGCCACTCTGCATCATTATAACGAGGATGAAAACCCGGTGAATATCGGAGGCCCAATCGGAAATATGACCGTTTACGTGCTGGATAATCATCACCGTATTGTACCTGTAGGTGCTGTAGGAGAGCTGTACATAGGCGGAGCAGGAATTGCAAGAGGCTATCTGAACAGAACAGATCTTACAGAAGAACGATTCATTGTAAATCCTTTCCAGACTGAAGATCAGAAAGCAAAAGGGAATAACAGTCGTTTATACAAAACCGGAGACTTAGTACGCTGGCTATCGAATGGAGAGCTTGAATACATCGGAAGAAACGATTTCCAGGTGAAGATCCGCGGCTACAGAATTGAGCTTGGTGAAATTGAAAATAGATTGCTGGGATATTCTGGAATTAGTCAGGTAGCTGTTTTAGCCAAAGAAAATAATGCAGGTTTAAAATACCTTGCCGGCTATTATGTTGCTGAAAACGAAATAGATTCATCCTTACTATCAGAATATCTGGCAGAATCCTTACCGGAATATATGATTCCTGGAATCTACGTTCATTTAACCGCTTTACCGCTGACAATCAATGGTAAACTGGATAAAAAGGCTTTACCTGAACCTGAATTTACCGGAAATACTCATTATGTTGCTCCTGAAAATGAATTACAGGAAAACCTATGCAAAGTATATGGTGAAGTCTTGGGAATCAATCCGGGGACCATCAGTATTCATGATGATTTCTTCAGATTGGGCGGAAACAGTATCATGGCGGTTAAATTAATCAGCAAAATCAGACAGGATCTTGATTTGCAGGTTAACGTAGGAATGGTATTTAATCATAAAACCGTGGCCTCTCTTTCCAATGCTTTAACTCAGAATAATAATGATAAACAAATAGAGATTGTACCAATCAAGGTTAATTCCCCGGAAGAACAAAGATTATCTTTTGCTCAGGAAAGACTTTGGTTTATCGAGTCCTATGAAGGCGGAAGCAGTGCTTATAATATTCCAATCGTCACAAGATTAGATAACAGCATTCAGCTTGCTCTTTTTGAGGAAGCTTTGAGAACCGTGGTAATGCGACACGATATACTTCGTTCCATGATCCACACTACTGAAAATGGAGTAGGCTATCAGAAGGTTACAGACCTCGTTCCTGAAATTAAAGTTTCAGAAGTGGGTAATGAGACAGAATTGGAAAATTCGATCAATACATGTGTGAACAAGGTCTTCAGATTAGATGAAGAGCTTCCTGTAGAAATCAATATCTTCAAACTGGCAGGGCAGGCTTATCTGGCTATTGTGGTTCATCACATTGCTTTTGACGGATGGTCTACTGATGTTTTCCTAAAAGAAGTAGCCTCTGTTTACTATGCTCTTATTGAAGGAAGAGAGCATGAGCTTTCCCCTGTAAAAGTTCAATACAAAGACTTTGCCCTGTGGCAGCGTAATTACCTTTCAGGAGAACGTCTTGAAACTCAGATTGGGTATTGGAAAAATAAACTGGATGATTTCCAGAATCTGGACTTACCTTCAGACTTCAAAAGACCAGCTCAGATATCCTATGAAGGAGAAAACCTGTATTTCCATCTGAATAAAGAACAGGGAGAAAAACTTAGAGTCCTTTCCCAGAAACTGGGAGTAAGTCTTTATAGTCTGATGTTAGGGGGCTATTATCTGATGCTGTCTGCTTATTCCGGCCAGGATGATATTGTAGTGGGAAGCCCGATTGCCAACCGTCATCATGCAGGCCTTGAAGACATCATTGGTTTCTTTGTCAATACATTGGCTTTAAGAGAAAAAATAAATCCGGCACAGAATATCAGTGATTTTATTCTTCAGGTATCAAAATCAGTCAATGAAGCCCAGTCTCACCAGGACCTCCCATTTGAAAAACTGGTAGATGAGCTTGGTGTGGAGCAGGATACTTCAAGACACCCTGTTTTCCAGGTAATGTTTGGTCTTCAAAGTGTTGATAAAGATGTGAAAGCAAGCGAAGGACAGGTATTATTCCATTCTTTTGCAGGAGAAGTAGATTATAAAGCAGCCAAATTCGATCTGACTACGATGATTGATGATGACGGAGAAAACATGCGCATCATGTTCAATTACGCTAAAGCTTTGTTTAAAGAAGAAACCATTACCCGAATGGCAGACTCTTATCAGCTTCTTTTAGATCAGATCATCGAAGTCAACACTGATCAGACTCCAATCCGTAATCTTTCATTGATATCAGAGAAAGAAACTCAACAGATCATCGCAGATTGGAATGAGACCCAGGAAGATTATCCGTCAGAAATGACCATTCACAAGGTATTTGAATATCAGGCTGAAAAAAATCCTGATACCATAGCTTTGGTTTATAATGATATTAAACTTTCATATCGTGAGCTTAATGAACAATCTAACCGTTTAGCAAATCATCTGATCCATCAGTATGAACTTAAGCCTGATGATTTGGTTCCGCTTTGCCTTGAAAGATCAGAAAATATGCTGATTGCGATTCTTGCCGTATTAAAAGCAGGAGCTGCTTATGTACCAATGGACCCATCATATCCAGCGGACAGAATAGGACATATTTTAGAAGATACCCAGGCAAAACTGGTCATTGCACAGGAAAGTACAATAGAGAAAGTACAGAATATAAAAGTCATTTCACTCGATGAAGTTACTCTTAAAGCAACGCTTGAGACAGAAATGACTAACAACCCTGTTACAGAGGTAAATTCAGGAAACCTGGCTTATGTAATCTACACCAGTGGAACGACAGGACTTCCAAAAGGAGTAATGATTGAACATAAAGGAGTAATAAACCTCATCAAATCAATGATTAAGGCGCATCGACTTGAAGAATATCAGGAAGTAGGATGCTATTCCAATTATGTATTTGATGCCTTTGTATATGAAGCCTTCCCTGTATTGTGCAACGGAAATACTTTATGGTTATACACCAATGAGCTTAGAACCTCAGTAAATGAGCTTAATGATTATATTAAAACGAATGCGATTGAAGTTTCATTTATCCCACCAGTTTTGCTAAGAGAGATTGTGGAGAATGGAACAAGCTTAAAACTAATCTTCGCAGGAGGAGAAAGTTTCCCGGCATTGGATAAAAATATTGAAAACATTACCCTTGTCAACGAATACGGACCAACAGAAGGAACCGTATGTGTAACGCTTCACAATTACAAAGAAGATAAAAATCCATTGAATATTGGAGGTGCCATTGCCAATACAACCCTATATGTTCTGGATGCTCAATATCGTCCTGTTCCTGTAGGAGCAGTAGGAGAATTGTTTATCGGTGGAGCAGGCATTGCCAGAGGATATCTGAACAGACCTGAACTTACTGAAGAACGTTTCATGGTAAATCCGTTCCAGATACCAAGAGAGAAAGAACGAAGTGAAAACAGCCGTTTATACAGAACCGGGGATTTAGTTCGCTGGTTGCCAAACGGAGAACTGGAATACAGAGGAAGAAACGACTTCCAGGTGAAAATTCGTGGTCACAGAATTGAATTGGGAGAAATTGAAAATACCTTGCTTCAGTTTGAAGGCATCCGCCAGACAGCAGTATTAGCAAGAGAAAATAAATCAGGCTTAAAATACCTGGCTGCTTATTATGTCTCTGATTCAGCTATTGATGCTAATATTCTTTCTGAATTTGTTTCAGAGTCCCTTCCGGAATATATGGTGCCAGGTGCCTTTGTTCACCTGACTGAACTTCCGCTTACCATTAACGGAAAATTAGACAGAAGAGCATTACCGGAACCTGAATTTACTGCTGGTAAAGATTATGTAGCTGCCGAAACAGAACTTCAGTCTGCACTTTGCCAGATCTATGGTGATGTACTTGGTATTGATCCGGAGACCATCAGTATTCATGATGATTTCTTCAGGCTAGGAGGTGATAGTATTATCAGTATTCAGTTGGTAGGGAAGATCCGCCAGCAGTTAGAAGTAAGATTAAGTGTAAAAGAAGTATTTACAGCCCGAACGGTAGCCTCATTATCTCAGCTTATAGAAGATAAAAAACACGGCAGTGAAGCCACTATTCTTACCGAACAGGGAATTTTGACAGGAGAAGTGCCGCTTCTTCCGGTACAGGAATGGTTCTTCGAACAAAAAGAATCAGGTTATCTTACAGAATTTAATCACTGGAACCAGGCATTCTTAATCAATGTTCCCGAGCTTGACAAAGTTCTTTTTGAACAGGCTGTAGAGCAATTGTTGACGAAGCATGATGCATTCAGGCTAAGATATACAGGCCATACTCAGGAATATAAAACAGGTCAAAAAACTCCTGAAATTAAGTATCTTGATGGATCTGGTTTAAATGCGGAAGAATTAGCTGATATTTTCACAGAATGGCAGTCCCATTTCGATATTGAAAACGGACCTTTATATCAAATCGGATATATCAATGGCTATCAGGACGGAAGTGCAAGAATATTCTTTGCATTCCATCACATTATTATTGATGCGGTGAGTTGGAGAATCCTTACCGAAGATCTGAAAAACATCTACCAGACCCTTGAAAAAGGAGAAAATTACCAGATTCAGAAAGGAAGCAGCTACCGCCAATGGGTAGAAGCCATCAGAACTTATAAAAAAGACAATTCGGAATCCAGAGATCAGGAAACCATCTATTGGAATCATATTGCTGATACAGTTGAAGAAAGCAATTCAACATTATCTGAACTGATTACTAAAGATTATCACCATGGTCATCTTCAGTTGGATAAAGAATCCACAGGAACCCTGATTCGTGGAGTACATCATGTATATCACACTCAGATCAATGATTTACTGTTGTCTGCTTTAGCTTCTGCTCTTACTGAAGTTACCGGAGATGAGCGTCATGCTATTCTACTGGAAGGACACGGCCGTGAAGAAGTATTCAGCCAGTTAGACATTACCGAAACAATGGGCTGGTTTACCACCATGTATCCGGTACAGCTGGAAACAGGAAAATCAGCAAAAGAAACCGTTATTCTCACCAAAGAATCCTTAAGGAGTATTCCGAATAATGGAATTGGTTACGGCAGCCTGATAGGTTACATCAACCGTGAATTACCGAAAATTAGTTTCAATTACTTAGGTCAGCTTGATCAGGATGACACATCCGGAGAGAAAACATGGTTCATTGCTGCTGAAAACAGTGGTGCCGGAGTGGGAGCTTCCAACCGGGACAGCCATTTTGTAAGCATCAACGGGGCTGTAGTGGACGGACAGCTTAGATTCGGAATTTCAGGATACCTTTCTGATGAAAAGATTACCCTTTTAGCCGAAAGCTTCAAACAGAACCTTGAAACTATTATTAAGAACCTTTCAGAAGAAAGCAGAAGTTATCTTACAGTATCAGATGTAGATTATGTAGTAGAAAATGCTCAACTTTCAGCCATTCAGGAGAAAGGAGAAATAGAAGGTGTATTTCTTGCGAACAGCTTACAGGAAGGTTTCGTATACCATGCCCTGAATCAGGGAGAAAAAGATGATGCCTACAGAGTACAGTTAATGTGGGATTATCAGGCTAAAATCAATACAGACAAGCTTAAAAATTCCTGGGAATTAATTCAGGCACAATATCCATCTCTTAGAATTCGATTTGATTGGAATGGAGAAATTGTACAGGTAATTGATAAAGAAGGTCAGTTAGACTGGAGATATGAAGATATCAGTGCGATGTCTGAAAAAGCCCAGGAAGATTTGATCCAGAAAATTACAGATAATGATCGTCTTGAAGTATATGATCTTTCTAAGGGAAATCTTTTCAGAGTGTATCTTTTCAAACGAAACGAAGGACATTACAGCTGCCTGTTCAGTAATCACCATGCTATTCTGGACGGATGGAGTATGCCTGTTATTATGAATAGTGTTCATGATGCCTATCTGCACCAGCTTCACGGTCAGGAACCAACTTTATTAACGGATTCTGCATATGCAGCAAGTCAGAAATATTTACAGGCTAATAAACAGGCAGGGCGCAGCTTCTGGAATCAGTATATGACCCTTCTTGAAGATCAGGAAGACCTGAAAAGTCTTGTAAAAGAGAATCAAAAACACATAGATTTAGGAACTTACCGCCATATTAAAGACCACCAGAAAGTAACAATGCTGGTGAGCGGAGACCGATACAATAGTCTGAAAGACCTTACAAAAGCTCATGGATTAACGGTAAATGCAGTAATGCAATATTTATGGCACAGTCAGTTAAGACTGTACAGCGGATTGCAGACCACAGTAGTAGGAACAACTGTTTCAGGAAGAAACCTACCTATTGATGGGATAGAATCCTCAGCCGGATTGTATATCAATACCTTGCCATTAATTGTGAGCCATGAAGAAGGACGTGTGATAGATCGTATTATGGAAATCCAGAACAGGATCAGTGAGCTAAATTCTCATAGCGATATTAGCCTTGCAGAGCTTCATCATGATGGACGCCGCATTTTCAGCAGCTTATTTGTGTATGAAAACTATCCGGTACCAAAAGGAGGCGGAAATAATGAGTTAGGCTTTGCCTTCAGAGATTCTGTTGAAAAACTGGATTATCCGTTAAGCATAATGGCTTCGGAACAGGGAGATCGTGTGACGCTGAAGATCAACTATGAAGGCTTTATTTTTGAATCGGAAACGATGGCGCAGCTGGTAAAAGGAATGGAATTGATGTTGGATCAGATCGTCAATAATCCTGATATAAACTCAAATAATATTTCATATGTTGTTGATAATCATGTTGATTTGTTGAATTTCTGGAATAATACTGAAGACTTAACAACTTCATATCATACAACCCTTCATCAGCGATTTGAAGAACAGGCAGCCAAAACACCGGATCACACTGCGCTGGTTTACAAAGATATCAGATTGTCTTATAAAGAGTTGAATGACAGATCAAACCGTCTGGCGAACTATCTGCTTCAAACCTACGATCTTCAACCTGATGATCTTGTTCCGTTATGTCTGGAACGTTCAGAAAATATGCTGATTGCTATTTTAGCAGTATTAAAATCAGGAGCAGCCTATGTTCCAATGGATCCTTCCTATCCAACAGAAAGAATAGAGCATATCCTTACAGATACCAATGCCAAAATCATTATCAGTCAGGATAATACAAAAGATAAAGTACAGATACTGGATAAAGCTGAGGTTATTTCACTGGATGATATTGATTTACAGCTGGCCGTTGCAGAAATATCTTCAAAAAATCCTGTTACTTCAGTAGCTCCGGAAAGTCTGGCCTATGTAATCTACACCAGTGGAACCACTGGTCTTCCAAAAGGAGTCATGATTGAGCATAGAAATGCAGTTAATGTAGTAAATCAGGTAAGAGAAGCCTATGGTTTCAGTGAAGGTGAAAAGATAACTGCTTATACCTCATACGTTTTTGATGTTTCAGTGTCTGAATTCTTCAATACATTATTGTTCGGAAACGAACTTCATATCCTGGATGAAGAAACGAAGAAAGATGCAGACTCCATAAGCAGATACCTGTTAACCCATGAAATTGATTACGCGTATTTACCACCTGTAATGCTTTCAGTACTACCACGTATAGAATATCCGGATCTTAAAGGATTACTCTATGCAGGAGAACCTTGTGATTATGAAACAGGTAAATACTGGTCAGAATATACGAAGCTTTATAATCTCTATGGTCCAACCGAAGCAACAATTTATGCAACGTATAAAAAAGTAGAGCATGGTGATGTACAGCTTATAGGCCGCCCTGTAGGAAATTCCACCACCTATATTTTAGATAATTATGGTCGTTTGCTTCCTGTAGGAGCTGTCGGAGAACTCTATTTGGGTGGTGCAGGTATCGCCAGAGGCTATCTGAACAGAGAAGACCTTACAAAAGAAAGATTTGTTGATAATCCTTATCAGACTACAGAACAAAAGAAAACCGGTGAAAACGCACGCTTATACAAAACCGGGGATCTGGTTCGCTATTTAGCAGATGGGAACATAGAATACATTGGCCGTAACGACTTCCAGGTGAAGATTAGAGGGTATAGAATAGAGTTAGGTGAAATAGAAAACAGACTCTCCCAATATCCGCAAATAAGACAATCTGTGGTACTGGCTAAGGATAATACGAATGGAATGAAATACCTTGCCGGATATTATGTTTCAGATACAGCATTAGAGGCAGAAAAACTTACTGCATTTTTATCAGAAACATTGCCGGAATATATGATTCCTTCTGCTTTTATTCATTTAAAATCATTACCATTAACCATCAATGGGAAGCTTGACAGAAAACAGTTACCTGAACCTGAATTTACAGGCGGAAATGAATATACAGCTCCAATAAATAATCTTCAGAAAAAGCTTTGTATTATTTATGGAGAAGTATTGGGAATCAATCCGGAATATATCAGCATTCATGATGATTTCTTCAGATTAGGAGGAAACAGTATCATGGCTATTAAGCTTATTGGTAAGATTAAGCAGGAGCTGGGATTACAAGTGAGTGTGTCAATGGTATTCAATCATAAGACAGTTGCTTTATTGGAAGGAGCCTTAACAGCCAACGACAATGCTGCTGAACAAATTGAAATCATACCTGTTGAGGTGAACTCACCGGAGGAACAGCGTTTATCCTTTGCCCAGGAAAGACTATGGTTTATAGAATCCTACGAAGGCGGAAGCAGTGCTTATAACATTCCAATGACTGTTACTTTGAGCGCAAAAACGGATATCAAGGCTTTAGTTAAGGCTTTGGAGACAGTAATTCAACGTCATGAAGTCCTTCGTACGTTCATTATGACAACAGAAAACGGAGTAGGCTATCAGGTAGTTACCAACCATATTCCGAAAATCAGAACAATAGAGGCCGAAAGCAGAGGAGAGTTGGAAGAATTAGTAAACAGAACTGCTCATAAAGTATTCCGTTTGGATCAAGAAATCCCTATTGAGATCAGTATTTTCAGATTAGATACTACCAGCTATCTTTCAGTGGTTATTCATCACATTGCTTTTGATGGCTGGTCTACCGATCTATTCCTGAAAGAAGTGGCAGAAGCCTATCATGCTATTGCGGGAGGACAGCAGCCGAAACTTCCTGAATTAAAAATCCAATACAGAGATTTCGCATTGTGGCAGCGAAATTATCTTCAGGGAGAACGTCTGGATCGCCAGATTGAATACTGGAAAACAAAACTGGATGACCATCAGAGCTTAGATCTTCCGGTAGACTTCCACAGGCCGGCTGAAATATCCTATGAAGGAGATACCATCGGATTCAATATCCCGGAAGAAACGGCACTTGGGCTGAAAGAAATCTCCAGAAATCTTGGAGTGAGCTTGTACAACGTGATGTTGAGTGGTTACTATCTTACCCTTTCTGCCTATTCAGGTCAGGATGATATCATAGTGGGAAGCCCGATTGCCAACCGTCATTATGCAGGTCTTGAAAATCTTATCGGATTCTTTGTCAATACATTGGCATTGAGAGAGAAAATTGATCCAAAGCAAAATGTCAGAGATTTTATTCTGCAGGTATCAAAATCCGTAACAGAAGCACAGTCTCATCAGGATCTTCCATTTGAAAAACTGGTGGAAGAACTGGGAGTTGAGCAGGATACTTCAAGGCATCCGGTCTTCCAGGTGATGTTTGGGCTTCAGACCAGCAATGGTGGAGAGGTTGCTATCCAGGAAGGAGATGCTATTTTCCAACCCTTTGATGGTGATGTAGACTACCAGGCTGCAAAATTTGATCTTACAACGATGATCAATGAAAGTCCTGATAGCATTCAGATGACCTTCAACTATGCGACTTCCTTATTTAAAAAAGAAACCATAAGCCGTATAGCAGAAACCTATCAATACCTGTTAAGCCAAATGGCAGAGTCTGGAAAATCTGATATAAATAGTTTGAAAATAGGAGAGTTATGCCTTCTTTCAGAAACAGAAAACCAAGAGATCATTGAGATCTGGAATGATAACAGAAAACCATATCAGGATAAAAATACCATTCACCGGCAGTTTGAAGCCCAGGCTGCTAAAACACCTGATGCTACAGCATTGGTATATCAGAATGTTCAGTTATCCTATAAGGAATTGAATGAAAAAGCAAATCAGCTGGCTAATTACCTCATCAGCGAGTATCAGCTTCAGCCGGATGATTTGGTTCCGTTATGCCTTGAACGTTCCGAAGAGATGTTGATTGCCATTCTTGCCGTATTAAAAGCCGGAGCAGCTTATGTTCCGATGGATCCTTCATATCCTGCAGAAAGAATCAGCCATATTCTAAAAGATACAGCAGCTGAGGTAATTCTTATTCATGAAGAAGTAAGAAGTAAGCTCAATGAAGTATCCTCAGATGTAAATCTGGTTTCGCTGAATCATAAAGGATTAATAGAGAAACTGGCAGTAGCAGATCATCATAATCCCGTTGCAGAAGTCCATTCAGGAAATCTTGCTTATGTAATCTATACCAGTGGAACCACAGGACTTCCAAAAGGAGTAATGATTGAGCATAAAGGAGTGATCAATCTGATCGATGCAATGACAGAAGTTCATCAGCTTGAAACATATCAGAATGTGGGAGCTTATTCCAATTATGTGTTTGATGCCTTTGTATACGAGATATTCCCATCTTTATGCAATGGAAATACTCTTTGGTTGTACAGCAATAATTTGAGAACTTCAGTGAATGAGCTCAATGACTATATTAAAGCCAATACCATAGAAGTTTCCTTTATTCCACCAGTCCTGCTGAAGGAAATTGTGGATAATGGAACAAGCTTACAGCTGATCCATGCAGGAGGAGAAAGTTTCCCGGCTTTAGATAAAAATATTGAGAATATTACCCTTATCAATGAGTATGGACCAACGGAAGGAACAGTATGTGTAACCCTTCATAACTACAAGGAAGATAAAAATCCATTGAACATTGGAAAAGCGATTGCGAATACAAGTTTATATGTTCTTGATAACCAATATCGCCCTGTTCCGACAGGAGCAGTAGGAGAGCTATACATAGGTGGAGCCGGTATTGCAAGAGGATACCTGAACAGGCCTGAACTTACTGAAGAACGCTTTATGGTAAATCCGTTCCAAACAGCAGATCAGAAAGAAAGAGGAGAAAACAGCCGTTTATACAAAACAGGAGATTTGGTTCGCAGATTAGCGAATGGAGATCTGGAGTATATGGGAAGAAATGACTTCCAGGTGAAGATCCGTGGCCATAGAATTGAGTTAGGTGAAATTGAAAACACATTACTCAGCTATGAAGGAATTCGCCAGGCTGCCGTATTGGTCAAAGAAAATAAAGGAGGAATAAAATACCTGGTTGGATATTATGTGTCTGATCCGGTAATTGATCCGCAGCTGCTTTCAGAATTCCTGATGGAAACACTTCCGGATTATATGATCCCGAATGTTTTCGTTCACCTTGAACAACTTCCTTTAACCATCAACGGAAAACTGGATCGAAGACAACTTCCTGAACCTGAATTTACGGGTATTTCAGAATATGCAGCTCCTGTAAATGAATTGCAGAAAAAACTGACAGAGATCTACGCTGAAGTGCTGGGTATTGATGTCGAAAGCATAAGCATTCACGATGACTTCTTCAGATTAGGAGGAAACAGTATCATGGTGATTAAGCTGATCAGCAGAATAAGAGCTTTATTGGATATTCAGATCAAAATCCTGGATATTTTTAAAGAAAGAACCATCAGCAAATTATCGGTAATTCTTGCTAAGAATAACAAAGAATATAAAACGATATCCACACTGGGCGGGATTAATAATAAACCTAATATTTTCCTTATTCACCCGGGAAATGGAGGAAGCGAAGTTTATCAGTCTCTGGCAGAAAAGCTTACATCAGAATATGACTGCTATGGAGTAGACTCCTATAACCTGTACCATGAAGAGAAAATTGATAATCTCAACAGGCTAGCCAATTATTATTTGGAGCATATTGAGGTCATACAGGAGCAGACAAATCAGGATGAATACATTTTGCTGGGATGGTCTCTGGGTGGAAATATTGCATTGGAGATCGCTGCTGAGCTGGAAAAAAGAAGGCATCAAAAAATTAAGGTTTATTTGCTGGATACGATCCTGTATGCATCAGATCAGACATTAATAGATTTCCTTTCATTCCCCACAGATGAAGAATTAAGTAATAGGCTAGCTGTTCCGATTGGTGACAGTCATTTTATAGCCACCAAAAACTTCATGTCAGCAGAGTTTACCATTGCAAAAGAGCCTATTTCCAATACTCTGAAATCAACCCAGGTTGTATTGCTGAAAGCAATGCAGAGCGGAGATACATTCAATGAATCATTTAATAACCACATTAAAAATTCAATGTACAATAATATAGATTCGATCATGGAAAACAGAGATCTACTTTCTGTGTACCCTATTGAAGCTTCGCATCAGATGATGCTGGAGAAAGAAGAGCAGATCCTGGATATTATTAATCAAACCGTTAGAAAATAAAAAAGACATGGGAGATCTCGGTCTCCCATACTTTCATGTAAAAGAGAAAAGAAAAAACCTATGAACAGAATAACATCATCCAAACCACAGATATTTTTATTACACTATGCCGGCGGAGACAGGAATTCTTTCCGCCCTTTAATAGAAGAATTACAGTCACAATTCCAGATCGAAACACCGGAACTCCCGGGAAGAGGAAACCGGATGTCAGAACCCCCTTTAAAAGATAAACAAGAAGCCATAGCAGACATATTGATCCAGATAAAACGTACCCGACAAAAAGATGTTCCTTATTTGATCTACGGTCACAGCATGGGAGCTATTTTGGGTTTTGAAATTTGCCACGCTATGGAAAAAGAGAACGATGCTCCCGTACATTTTGTTGCTACCGGATATCCGGGGCCGGGCATAAAAAATACTCCGCTTATTGCAGACCTTCCCAAAACAGAATTCTTCGCTGAAGTAAGAAAACTGGGCGGGATTTCCGATGAGGTAATGCAGTATGAAGAATTATTAGACTTCTTTGAGCCCCTACTGAGAGGAGACTTCGGGCTTCTGGAAAATAAGAATAACCAGACCCCTGATATAAAAATACAGACTCCAATCTTTGCGGTAATGGGGAAGAGTGAAAAATATGCCCTGAATATAAGAAACTGGGCCAAGTATACAGAAGCATCCTGTGAATGTCAGATTGTAAATGGAAACCATTTCTTCATCAATCAGAATTTCAATTATCTGGCTCAAGTTATCAAAAACCTGATGAATGCCGCAATGGCCAAATAATGCCTTATTCATCATAAAATAAAACCTCATATATGCCTGGAAAAAAAGAATACGCATTAACCTTTATCTATATTACAATCCTGATTGATATTATTGGGATAGGAATTGTTGCTCCTGTACTGCCCACCCTCATTTTAAAACTATCAAAGGGGAACTTAAGTACTACTACACAATATATTGGCTGGTTTATCTCCATCTATGCCTTAATGCAATTTATATTTGCTCCTGTGTTGGGAGGCCTTAGTGACCGGTATGGAAGACGTCCATTATTGTTATGGTCTTTATTAGGACTTGGAATTGATTATTTGATTCTTGCCATAGCACCCAACCTCATGTGGCTGTTTGCAGGAAGAATAATAGCAGGAATTATGGGATCCAGTATGACCACCGCTACAGCCTATGTCTCAGATGTCAGTACTCCTGAAAAGAAAAGTCAGAATTTCGGGATGATAAGCGCGGTTGCAGGACTTGGTTTAATAATAGGCCCCCTGATCGGAGGTGTGCTGGGGCAGTACGGAGAACGAATTCCCTTCTATGCCGCCGCCGCACTGAGCCTGCTTAATGTACTATATGGTTTCTTTGTTCTGCCGGAATCACTTAAAGAGAACAACCGGAGACAGTTCTCCTGGAAAACAGTAAATCCGGTAGGAGCTATGAAAAGTATTAAAAAAGAAATACTTTCTCCCTCCCTTATTATTGCTTTTGTATTTATTGCTTTGTCGGGACACGCTATGCAAAGCACCTGGAATGTATATGGGATGGAAAAATTTCACTGGAAGGCAGATATGATAGGGTATTCATTAGGTTTTTTTGGTGTTTTAATGGTAATATCCCAGGGACTATTCATCGGATTATTCATTAATAAACTGGGGCAGAAGAAATCTGTTATGATTTGTTTGTTGATGTATTGTGTCAGTTTGTTATTGTTTGCATTCATCAATGCATCATGGATGGCTTTTGTAGTTATGGTTCCTTATGCATTAGGAGGAATGGCTACTCCTATCCTTCAAAGTTTAATATCTTCCAATGTACCTGATCATAAACAAGGATTATTGCAGGGAAGTTTGTCCAGTATCGGGAGCATTACTGCTGTCTTTGGCCCCCTTATGATGACAGGGGTATTTGCTTATTTTACTTCCGGTAAAGCACCGGTTTTCTTTAGTGGGGCTCCCTTTATCTTTGCCGCATTTTTTGCTTTCATTGGAAGCTGGAGCATTTATTCATCATTCTCCCGGCAAAAATAGAAATAGACTCGAAATAATAATAGGTAATATTTTATATTCGTTATACAATGGGCTATTTTTTAATGAGCCCTTTTTGCTGTTTAAAAAAAAATGCTGGCTGAGCCTCAGCGGGACATCACCCCGGAACAAAGTGCAGCTATATTAAGAAATCTTCCCATCATTCATTACAGGAAAAAATAATAAATCAATATCTTTGAAAAGAAAAAGCAAATGATGATTCTGCTACGTACAGAATTTCGCTTTTCCCAATAAAATTATGGAACAGATTAAATTAATTGTGACGGACATGGATGGGACATTTCTCAACTCCAGCCATGAAATGAGCCCTGAGTTTGCAGAAGTTTATAAAGAACTGAAAAAAAGAAATATTGTATTTGTACCCGCAAGCGGAAGACAGATGCCGGGCATTACCCATTATTTTGGAGAAATAGAAAGTGAGATCGGTTTTATTGCTGAAAACGGTGGATACGTTATCTATAAAAATCAGGAGCTTTTTGCCGATACGCTTGAATATCAGTATATTGTTGATATTATTAAAGCTGTCCGCGAAATACCGGGTGCCAAAGCCGTATTATCAGCTAAAAAGATGGCTTATTATGAAACCGAAGATCAGAAGTTTGTAGACTTTTTCTCAAAATATTATACCGAAAACATGAAAAAGGACGACCTGACGGAAAAAATTGATGATACCGCCTTTAAAATAGCGGTTTATCACCCGGAAGGTTCCGAAAAATATCTGTATCCGGCCCTTAAAAGATTTGAGGAATTCGGCCTGGAAGTGGTGGTTTCAGGAGCACATTGGCTGGATGTTATGAATAAGGATATCAATAAAGGAAATGCTCTGAAAATCCTTCAGAAATCGCTGGGAATCTCACCTGAAAATACAATGGCTTTCGGGGATTATATGAACGACATAGAAATGCTGAAGAATGCCAAATATTCTTACGCCATGAAAAATGCCCATCCGAATGTGAAACAGGTAGCAAGTTTTGAAGCTTGTACCAATGATAGCTTCGGAGTTCTAAAAACGATTAAGGATTATTTGCATCTGAATTAATACCGCCATCTGGGTGTTTATTCTGAAAAGTTTCTCTTTTGAATACTTTTTTTATCATAAAATATATGGAATGTTCTCATATCCATTTATCTGGCAAGCAGAAGTTGATGAACAAAGTATTCCTTATTGTATTATTACAGTAGACAAAAAGCTTTTGCCATGCAGGATTGAAGTTAAATTTATTTAATAAAAATACAGAAAAAAGTTGGAGTTAAAGAAAAAGTTTCTATCTTTGCAGTCCCTTAAATAAAGGGATTTTGTTAAAAACAAAGGCCGACTCGGTAGCTCAGCTGGTAGAGCAATACACTTTTAATGTATGGGTCCTGGGTTCGAATCCCAGCCGGGTCACTTAAGGAGACAACTACTAAAGGTTGTCTCTTTTTTTTCTGCATATATTGATCAAATCAAGGAGTTAAAAGTAATTGATAATAAACAGATAATTGCAAAGTTACTTTTTAGTTTCTTGATCTGGCAGTTATATGCATCAGAAGTCAATAAGCTAATTTTTCATCCTATCAATCACATTTTTTTTGTAGAACTTTCCAATCGGCAGGTTTGTCCCGTTTTTTAAAAATAATTCGCCACCAGCAATTTTGGAAATCTCCTTCAATGCAACCAGATAAGACTTATGGATTCTGACAAACATTTTGGGATCCAGTTTGTTTTCTACTTCCTGTGTAGTGATCTGGCTCATATACATTTTCTCAGCCGTGAAAAATTTTACATAATTGCCGTAACTCTGGGTATAGTATATCGAACTAAAGTCCAGTTTCACGATTTCATTATCCACTTTTATAACAAGGTGGTCAGCTTTTGATACAGGATAGTCTGCGTTGTTATTGGCCTGCTCTAAAATTCTTTTAGTTGACCCCAAACGGTTGATTACTTTATCAATTGCTGAAAGGAAGGTTTTAAAATCAAATGGTTTAACCAGGTAATCAACCACATCATATTTATAGGATTCCAGTGCATATTCTTTGTAGGCAGTAGTGAGGATCACAAAAGGTTTATTAGACATCGCTTCGAGCATTTCCATTCCCGTTAGACCAGGCATATTGATATCAAGAAACATAATATCCACCTGGTTATTATATACATATTCCATTGCTTCTACAGCGGTGTAAAAGGATCCGTTAAGTCTAAGTTGCTTAAGCTGGTTGATAAAATGCTCCAGTACGCGGTGGGCACCTTCTTCATCGTCAATAATAATACAATTTAACTGGTTCATATAAGCTGTTTTTGGAGTGGGATTATAAGCGCTGTTTCATAAGTGGTTTCAAACTGCTTTTCATTGAGGCTGAAATCACCATTGTATATAAAAGATAATCTTTGTTTAAGGTTATTCAGACCTACCTGTGTAGACGGTTTCTTAAGTTTTTTATCTGCCAGCGAATTATCAATGGTCATCAACAACTTATCGGATTTTAGTTCAATGTGAATATAAACAAACCAATTGGACAGGTTCTGGCTATGCTTAAAGCTGTTTTCGACCAGGATAATAAGAAGCAGGGGGGAGATTTGCCATACATTCATTTCCTCCGATGAATGATTGCATATAAACTGTATATCACATCTTTTACCGATTCGTTCTCTTTCCAAATCAATATAATTCCGAATGAAATTGATCTCGTCTGCCAGTGAGACTTTCGGAACGTTGCCATTTTCTATCTGGTAACGCATTAGCTCAGATAATTTGACAATAAGTCCCGGAGTCCGGTCCGGTTCCGTTAAGCTCACTCCATACAGGTTATTGAGCATATTAAAGAAAAAATGTGGATTTAGCTGTGCATGAAGGAATTTTAGATTCATTTCATTGAGCAGAATCTGGTCCATACTTCTACGCTGTACTTCTAAGGCGTAACTCTGCATCAGTGACAGAGCCATTATGGTTGCTGTACTGATGATACAAATCACAAAATGATATAGGAAACCAAGTGCCAGTTCACCTGGTTCAAAAAAATCAGGTTGAATCCAGTAGATGTTTGCAATAAAGAGAACAGATGCACCTGCCAGAATAACAGCTAACGAGTAAAAAATATAGCTGAAATATTTCCTGAGCAGATAAAATCTGAAGATAAAAAACCGATGAATCTGAGCCTGTACATACAGGATTACAAAAAAGACAAGGCCTTTTAAAAAATTTTCAAGGGAATTAATGAACAACCACTCGTGAAGCATAGTAAGAATATACATCGAACAGAAGATGATAATCTCCTGTCTCCATCTTTTTCGTTTGCTGATTGTCGTTGTATTCATAATATAAGTGCCATTTTCAGATTCCAGATCATCATTGCTTATCACAAAATTTCATTGTATCATTTTCATCTTTCAAAATTCAGAAAATAAAAGTAATCCGGAAAATTAAAATGACAAACGTTTTTTGACATTTAATCAGGCCTATTCGTCAGTTTTATTTTTAAGCCCGCTGTATATGATTTTGTTTTGCAGTACTAAATTTTTGCAAATGAAAGAATTATTGAAAAACTTATGGAGGCAAATGATGGTGCTTACGGTCTTGTTAAATACAACACTTGTAATGGCCCAGACAGCAGCAAATGAAGTTGAAATTAAAGGAACTGTTATAAGCGGAAATGAAAATGTGGTACTGGCAGGAAGCACGGTGGTTATCAAAAATGCTGACGGGCGAATGGTAAGTTCGATGAACACGCGCAAAGATGGAACATTTAGCTTAAAAGTGAAGCCTTTGACAACGATCACTGTTGTCATTAATTATATTGGTTTTAACGACTATAATTCTGGTGCTATAACAATGAAACAAGAGGACATTGATCTTGGAAGAATATATCTGGATACAAAAAGTAACTTGCTTGAGGGAGTTACAGTAGTAGCAAGCCGGAAAAAGCCTTTGGTTCAAAGTGCTAGAGACAAGCTTATCTATAATGCTGCTTCGGACATCAGTAATAAATCAGGAAATGCAGCAGATGTATTGCGTAAAGCACCGATGTTGACTGTTGGGGCCAATGGTGACCTTAAGTTGCGGGGAAACTCTAATATTAAAGTCCTTATTAATGGAATACCTTCACGCATAATGGCAAAGAATCTGAAGGAAGCATTAAAAATGATTCCTGCAAGTTCAATTGTCTCTGTGGAGGTTATTACGAATCCGTCTTCTAAATATGAGGCAGAAGGTGCTGCTGGGGTCGTGAATATCATTACAAAAAAGAAATTAAAGGGAACCAGTGGAACTCTGGATATGACCGGAGGAAACCTGGAGCACACAGGAAATTTATCACTAAATATGAGTTCAGGTAAATTCAATTTTTCCGCTATGGGCAACTATAGTGTGGAACGTGAAAGAACGACTTCTTCTCTTACCAGGACAAATCTTAATAATGGAAAACAAATGGGATCCCTTTTTCAGGAATCAAATATGTTACAAACTACAAAGGGTGGTTCTGCGAGCCTTTCAGCTCAATATAAAATAGATTCCCTGCAGACCCTGGAAGCAAACTATTCTTATTGGAATGGTTCGTGGCCACAAAATGGTGGATTATATAATCGATATACTACTGCAAACCAATATCAGGAGTATAGACAAAAAACTGAGCAAAGCGGTAAATTCAATTTTTCAGAATGGGTCTTGAATTATCAGAAAAAATTTCACCGGGAAGGGCAGGAATTACAGATAATAGGTCAGGTTTCTACGGCCGCTGATGTTTCAAACTATACCACCGAACAGTATAAACCGGATGGTAAACCGGCCTTTATAGAGCAGGGACCCAATAACAGCAAGGAAAGAGAGTGGAGTGTTCAGGCTGACTATTCACACCCATTCGGGCAGGAAGGTAAGACATCACTGGAGACGGGTGTGAAATATCTGGGAAATACCTCCAGGAGCGTATATGAAGTTCTTAATAGTGCACTGCCTGTAGATCCAGATCGCTCGGGAAGTATGCAGTATAGACAGCAAATTTTTTCAGCTTATGCCACTCTAAATTTTGATCTTGGAAATGATTGGTCCTTACGCCCTGGAATCCGCTTTGAAAATACAGATATCAATGCGACATTTCAGAATAATGCCCCTTACACGAGAAAATTTTCTAATTGGGTACCCAATTTATTGGTCGTAAAAAAATTAGGAGAGCGTCATGAAGTAAAATTAGATTATAATGAAAGAATCCGTCGCCCGTGGATCATGGATCTGAATCCTTACGCCAATGCAGCCGATCCGTTAAATATTATAAAAGGAAACCCGTATCTGAAGCCTGAGTTGACCAGAAAGCTGGAACTTTCCCATACGTATACAGGAACTAAGAATACATTATTGACAAGCAGTCTGTATTACAGCGCCAATAAAAGTGCAGTAGAACAGATTACCAGGGTTGATGAGAAGGGGATTTCGTACACCATGCCGGATAATATCGGTGAAAGCACACGAATGGGACTGAATGTAAATACGGTTTTTAATCCCGTTAAAAACTGGACTGTCAACGCAGGTGCAGAGATATTCCATTTGAAATTCCGAAGTAGTTCCTTAGGTCTTAAGAACGATGGAACATTTTTTAATTCCAGTATCAGCAATACAATTAATCTGATGAAGGATCTTCAGTTCAGTGCTTCAGCAGATTATGGAAATGGTTTTATCACACTACAGGGCAAAAATTCGGCTAATTACTCCTATCGTTTTGCGTTGAAGAAAGATTTGATGAATAATAAGGCAAGTCTTACATTAGCGGTAATCAATCCATTCCAGAGCAATTTCAGGGAAACAGTGTATGCTTTTGCTCCTACTTTCCAAAGTACACAGATCAACAGATTTTATAACAGAGCAGCAACGTTAACGTTTAGCTGGCAATTTGGAGGATTAAGTGCTTCAAAAGAAAAAGACAGCCATTTTCCGGATCAGTCGGATGACAAATCTCTAAGAAGGAGAAGAAAGTAAAATTATTAATATGTGGTTTATGACCTAAGACGATATGCAAATGTTAACATCAAATACATTTTTTAAATGAATATATCAAGTATAAATAATATTTACCATCAAGAAAAATACTCCAGTACTTTTCTTGATCAGGCAACTCAAGTGACTACTGGGCTGAATGTTTTTACAGATCAACAAAATGAAGCGATAAAAGATCACCGGGAATTATATCCACGTGGCGGAATAATATTCTCCGAAACTTGTTAATGAACTTGCAGTAGTTTCTAAATATGACGAAGGATGTATAGATGATGACTTTGCCTGCAAGGAAATGATGAGCATCTTTTCTATGTCTTTGGCACTCAGTCTATGCTGCTCAGAAATATAAACAAGACATCTTCCTGAATTTAGCAACAATCATAAAAAAATAGTAATAATAAATTTATCATGAATAAAAAAGCCTTTGTAATTATTCCCATCGTTTTCCTCGGGTTAGCAACGGGCTGCGGTCCTGTTAAAGAAGGAAAAGAAGTTGTACAGGCATATCCGGTTAAACAACCCATAAGTATTGATACAATAATTAATAAGGAGTTTGTCACGACAATTACTTCTCTGAAAAAAATAGAGGTACGTGCACAGGAAAAAGGCTTTTGGGAAAGAATATGAAAGAGCACGTTTCATTATACCGTATTTACGGTTTTTTCAGACCTTATAGATGGCAGTTACTTGGTTCCATAGCGCTTATCTTTATCGGAGCAGGAGCAGGAATGGCGATGCCATTTTTATTACGGAGCATCATTGATGATGCGCTTCCTCATGCTAACATGCAGTTATTGGTCACATTAGTTATTGCCATGGTTCTGGTAACCATTGTTTCTGCTGTAATCAATATGGTTCAGACAATAATTTCAACGAAAATCGGACAATCTGTGCTTCATGATCTCCGGGTAAAGCTGTATTCACATTTACATTCCCTTTCATTGAACTTTTTCACAGATACGCGTGGTGGTGAAATTCAGTCCCGCATTACACAGGATATAGGATCATTGCAGGAACTTGTTTCCAACACTGCGCAGGAAGCTACTAAAAATCTAAGTATTGTGATCATGACAGTCATTGCTATGTTTCTGTTGGATTGGAAACTTTCATTGTTTTCACTAACTGTTGTCCCATTAACATTACTGTTGAGTAATTGGGTGGGAGCATTACGGGAAAAAGTTGCAGAAAAACAAAGACAAAAACTGGCCGATTTATCCTCAGAAATAAGTGAAACCCTGTCAGTACCAGGTATAATTCTTTCCCGTACAATGGGGAAGTCAGGATTTCTGATCAGTAAATTTTCAAAAACATCCAAAGATGTTGCGGATTTGGAAGTTCACTCGCGTACTTCCAATGAATGGCAATGGCAGATTATTTATTTGTTGCTGACCATTCTTCCGGCACTGACTTTACTGTTGGGTGGGCTTAGAACACAAGGTGGAAATCATGTTTCAATTGGTACGCTTATGGCGTTAATTGCACTACAGGAACAATTGACATTCCCATTGCAGGAGCTGCTTCGTACAAGTATTGAAGTGCGTAAAACCCGTGTATTGTTTTCCCGTATATTCGAGTATCTGGATATACCTTCTCAGGTCCGTAAGCTGTCAGAAGCAGTTGTGTTAAATAAAAAGACAGTTAAAGGTGATATAAAACTTAAAAATGTCAGTTTTTCATATGAAGGTGCAACCCAGCTGTTGTCGGATATAACAATTGACATTCCGGGTGGCAGCCATGTTGCTATTGTTGGGGCTACAGGTTCCGGGAAGACGACTGTTGGCTATCTTATTGCAGGGCTTTATGAAGCAGATAGAGGAGCTATTTATATTGATGGTATTGATATCAGGAAGTTAAGCTCTCATTCACTTACAGATATTCTTGGCGTAGTTTCACAGGATCCTTACCTGCTCAATGGGACGATAAAGGAAAATTTGCTTTTTGCCAATCCCCGAGCTACTGACCTGGAGTTGATTAATGCTGCTAAGATTACGAAGCTGCATGACTTTATTATCAGCCTTCCATTACAATATGATACACCGATAGGAGAGCATGGTTATCGCTTTTCAGGGGGGGAAAAACAAAGACTTTCCCTGACAAGGACATTGTTAAGAAAACCAGCTATTATCATTATGGATGAAGCTACAAGTGCATTGGATACAATTACTGAACGTCATCTATCAAGTGCCTTAAGTGAATCGATGCATAATGTTACTACTATAACAATTGCACATCGGTTATCTACTGTGCGTCATGCAGATCAAATTGTGGTAATGCATCTTGGCAGCATTGTAGAGAAAGGAACCCATCAACAACTGCTTGAGAAGAATGGCTATTATACTAAACTTTTGGAATCAGATAGGAGTTAGCTACAATAATGGATGAATAAGTATTAAAATGCCAGAATAGCACAAATGTTTAAATAGGTTGTTGATTAGATGGCTGAAGCCCTGATATTAATGTCAGGGCTTAGTATTGTTTGAGAATAAATTAAAGATTAAAAAGTAACTATTTACAAGTAAATAAACTTAAAGCCACTGAAATTTCAGTGGCTTTTTAACTAAAACATTACTGACCCGGTATATAAAATTGATTCTGTCTTTGAACTTTACAATATAAAGTAATGATTCGTATAGAATAATCACACTATTTTAATAATAAATAATGTAACAAATTAAAGCGAAAACAGTCTTATTGTAAAAACTGAAGAGAGAAAGCCAGAATCTGTTAAACAACTTCAGCAAGTATACATTAAAAAGACCTGAATCAGACAAGGATTAGTTTGAGCAACAAAATGGAAGGATCAAATAACGTATAAATCATAATGCATGGAATAAAGTTATTTCCTGATTAGATGATAAATTATGTATATTTATAACACAATTGGCATGAAAAATGTGGAATATGTGCTTTATAAGGCTGCTTTTTTAAGATATGTGCTTAGGTAGGTATATAGCCATGATAGAGAAAAATTAAAATTGGATTGTATCATTAAAAAATATTCAAAAGCTATAATGAAAATGATAGCCTGTACACTGTACACAGGCTTGTTATTTATTGTTTCATGCCAGCAGAAGGCTTCTGATAAAAAAGATATAGAAGTTTTTGATACGTCTCTGACAGAACGCAATACGGCACTCCATCTTTCCGGTGAATATGAAGCGCTGATCCGTCTTAATGTGGATTATCTGAAAAAAGCTGCCAAATTAAAATATAATGCAGGCAAAGGACTTTGCTATCTCAATATAGCAGATGTAAATGTATCTGCGGGAAACTATGAAAAAGCCTTGTTTTTCTTCAATAAAGCAGAACAAAAACTTACTAATTCTGAAAATAAGTACCATAAAGCTTTATTTTATAATGACTATAGTCTGTACAATTCTCACCTGAAATTATATGATAAGGCAATAGAATATAACAATAAAGCATTTCGTTATCTAAAGGAAGCCAAAGAATCGCCCCTGAAAAATAAGCTGCTTCCCAGGCTGTATGTGAACAAAGGAATTTATTTTGCGCGTAAAGGCTGGTATGGCACCTCCTTGAAGTGTTTCCTGAAAGCTAATGAGCTGGAAAATTCTGCGTATACCAACTGTATGGTGGCCCAGTATTATTTGTTTGTCAATGAGCCCGGCTCTGCACAGATGTATATTGCCTGGGCGGCTGAAAAAATGTCTGCCCAAAAAACCAGTGATGTGGAATCTCTTTGGGTTTACTATACCATGGGCTATTATTATAATGAAATAAATAGCAGTGATGAAGCTGAAGCGTCATTAAAAAAAGCACTTGAAATCAATATTAAAACAAGGCGCACCTATTCTTCCCATATAGAAGGAGTGTATAAATCATTATCCGAATTATACAAAAAAAAGAATGATGGAGGTAAAGCTTATTTTTATTTGAAAAAATATATGGAGGAGGAAGGAAGACTTGATGCGGCGAGATTGGCCACTATGAATAAAACAACAGAAAACTTTATTTCAGCAATGGAAAAAGATTCAGAATGGCATAAAAATGATCTCCCCCTGTTTGTTGCCTTGTCTATTACAGTTCTTACAATCTCCGGAATCTATATTCAGAAAATGATAAAAATGCTGAGGGCAAAAAAAATAACCCTGAAACAGGAAACCGAAGAGCTGAAACATACTATATATCATAAAATGCTGCAGGAAGTAACTGAGCTTGCCAAAAAGAATGACTCTTCATTTTTGCTGAAATTCAAAGAATTGTACCCGGATTTTATCAGTGCACTTTTAAAGATCAATCCGGACCTTGAGAATTCTGAACTGGTTTTCTGTGCCATGCTGAAATTAAAGTTCTCGTCTAAAGAAATCGCAGATTATACATTCGTTCAACATAAATCTGTACATCAGAAAAAATACAGAATCAGGAAAAGACTGAATATCCCGGGTGATGAAGACATTTATAATTTCTTTGAAAAATTAAGTGCTTAATGCCTGTACAAGAAACAATGGGACATTTAAAAATAATATAATAGAGGAGACAGCCTAAAAACCATTTTTTAATGATAACTTATATCCGTAAATATTCCCCATCAATATAGAAAGCCTTATGAAGTGTATTTTACTTTCTATTGTAGCCATTATCCTGGTTTCCTGTAATCAGCGGTCAAAGAAAGAATTCAGAGAAAACTTTGATACTTCACTGCTTAAACAGAATGAAAAGTTTAGGCTTGAAGGTGAGTATGATTCTTTGGTTAACCTTAATAAAAGATATTACAAACAAGCTGATAAAGCCAATTATGAAGAAGGAAAAGCTTTGTGTTATATTAACCTGGCCGAAGTGAATATTTCCCTGGAAAACTATCAGAAATCCCAGATTCTTTTTGATAATGCAAAGGAGATTTTAAATCATTCTGAAAATGCTATTCATAAAGCCAGATTTTATAATGTCTACGGCCGGTTTAATATGGAACTGCGGAGGGTAGATAAAGCATTTGAATACAATAAAGAAGCTATGCGCTGGATCCGGCAAAGTGAAAATTCCGAGTTGAAAAAGAATATTCTTTTTAATATTTATCTCAGGGAGGCTACCTATCTCATGCAGAAGAAGCAGCCTCAAAAGGCGCTGGAATATTTTCAAAAAGCCAGAAGATTAGATGATACAGGATTGGCTGCCTGTGCCATAAGTGATTATATCTATATGAATAAAAAGATGGACTCTGCCAAAAAATATGTTATGCAGGCTTATTATAACACCAAAGCAAAAGGTAAAAAGGATGGCATAGCACTATATACCAGTACCATCCTGGGAGAATATTATATTGCGGACAAACAATATGATAAGGCCGAACAGGCTCTTATGGAGGCACTGGAAATAGATGATAAAACAAAGCGTATTTATGCATATTACACCAAGTATATCTATAATGATCTCAGAACATTGTATGAACAGAAAGGAGATAAGGAAAAGGCCTACTTTTATTTGAAAGCTTATACGGAAGCAAAAAATAAAACAAACACCGCTTTATTAAAAACAATTAATCAGGATATGGAGTCATTTATTGCAGGAGCAAAAGAAGATTCTGAGAAGCATAAAAATAAAATGCAATGGGTTGTTTTTTTATCACTTGCTGTTTTTGCTTTATCGGGAACATATGCATGGAGGATTATAAGCTCATTAAGGAAGAGAAAACGGGATCTTAAAATAGAGGCAGAAAAATTAAGAAACCGTATGGATAGTAAAAAACAGGAAGAAATTATAGAGTTGGCGAGGAAAAATGATCCTGAGTTCCTGACCCGCTTTAGAGAAATATATCCGGAATTTATAGACAAACTTTTGATGATTAACCCTGATCTCGAAAATTCTGAACTCACTTTTTGTGCCATGCTTAAATTGCATTTTACATCCAAGGAAATTGCAAGCTATACCCTTGTGCAGCATAGAACGGTTCAGCAAAAAAAGTACAGAATCCGGAAAAGGCTAAACATACCCACAGAAACAGATACCTATCATTTTTTTGATGGTTTAAACTGATATAAAATAAAAATTGCCTGATTTTATCAACCAGGCAATTACTCGAAATATTCTCTTTTCACCACTTGCTATTTTATGTGGTTTACTTTTTTCAAATTTGAATATTTTTTTAGTAATCAGAAAAAAAAACTATACTACACGAGTACGACACGTATTTTTTTTACGAATAATTGATGGTTATTCTATGAATTTACTATTTTTTACCCCCCTGCTAAGTGAGATTACCATGTTTTGTGATCTGAAGAATTGTTTCTTTCCCAAATGAATCATTAATAAATGCTTGCCTTCATACTTAAGTGCAAATTCTAATATTTATTTGAATTGTTTAAAATTTTTAATGATTATTTGAGAGTTTTTTCAAATAAAATTCTATTTTTGGTGAGTTTTTTAATATTTTGATATACAGTTGTTTAATTGTTGTGTTGTATCTATGTAGTAGTCCTTTTTTTACCTTTTTTTGAATTTAAAGTATAGTTTTGTTTGAAATGTTGGAAGAAATATTGTGATAAAACAGACTGTAGGTAAAAAACTTCTGTTGTCATTTTTCCAATTGTTTTCATTTTTAAATTATAAACCAAAAAATTCTATGAGAAAAAATGTTTTACTGATTAGTGCACTGATGGCAGGATTAACAGTGACATACGGACAGAAATGGGAATCTGTCTCACAAAAAAGTTCCCAGATCAGAAAAGATGTTGAAGTGCAGCAGACTTACAGAGTCGATCTGACATCCCTTCGGGAAATTCTGAAAAATGCAGTAGAAACAGGAAAAGGGGCTGCCTCTGTTGTTATTTCATTACCTACAGCAGAAGGGAAAATTGAAAAATTTGCCGTATACAGCAATCCCGTTATGGATCAATCTCTGGTAGACCGTTACCAGCTGGGTTCATATGTGGGAGTGGGAATTGATGATCCCTCAAAATACCTGAGATTCAGCACTTCTCCAACGGATATGCAATCTATGATTATTAAAGATGGTATATTCCAGTTTATTGAGCCAATTACTACCGATAGACAAATTTATGGTGTGTTTTATAAGGCTCGGGAAGACGGAGAACATGGTTTTAAATGTGAAACGGGAGAACATAATTTTAAAGATATCAGTAAGCTGGTTGAAAATGGTAAAAAGATGCTTTCCGGAGTGGGAATTACCAGCAGGCCAACCAATACAAAATACAGAAATTTTAGAATGGCATTGTCTGTTACAGGAGAATATAGCCAATATCAGCTCACGGCAGCAGGAACTCCGGGTAATGCTCCTGATGATGTGAAAAAAGGGGTGGTTCTGGCAGCAATGAACAATACGATGACGAGGATAAACGGAGTTTTTGAGCGGGACTTTGGCGCTCATTTAACAGTTCAAAATTTCCCGCAAATCATATATCTTGATCCTGCAACAGACCCTTATACTGATGATTTGAATACTGAATTACAACAGACCCTCACTTCTGGAATTGGAAACGCCAATTATGATATCGGGCATGTTCTTAATCAAAATGCTGAAAGAAGCGGAAATGCAGGAGGAATCGGTATAGTCTGTATAGATCCTGCAAATGATACCGATTTACAAAAAGGTTCAGCCTTTACACAAGGGCCAATACCTACAGGAGAAGTTTTTGACTTTACTGCAGCCCATGAAATGGGACATCAATTGGGTGCGAATCATACGTTTTCAAACACATCTGCTACAGATGCCGTGCAGGGAGCTAATGTAGAACCCGGAGGAGGAACGACTATTATGGGGTATGCAGGGATTACCTACGATAATGTACAGGCTAATGCAGATGGTTATTTTCATTATAAATCAATAGATCAGGTTTTGACTAATCTGGAAAATAAAACTAATTGCGGAACATCCCAAAATATTGACAATAATACAGCTCCTGTAATCAATCCGCTGGCATCATATAATATTCCTAAGGGAACAGCTTACTATCTTGAAGCTTCTGCTGTAGATGCAGAAAATGATCCTGTGAATTATACCTGGGAGCAGAATGATAGTACAGATGGACTTTCTACTATTTCAGGGGATAGCGGATTAGGGTATAATCCCAAAGGAGCCCTGACAAGATCAGTTCCTGGTACCGCTAACGGAAGAAGATATTTCCCTAAACTGGAGACCGTGATGAATGGAATGCTAACCAACAAGCAGGGATGGGAAACTGTATCTTACATCCCCCGGATATTAAATTATGCGGTAACAGTAAGAGATCAGAATCCGCAACGACCAATGGTTTCAAGCGCTACAACCTCCGTTACAGTGGGAAATGACGGACCTTTTAAGTTTAACGGACTTACTCCTTCTTCAGTGCTGTACAATGATACAATGAATACCATTTATTGGGATGTTGCCAATACTAATAATGCGCCGTATAACGTAGCGAATGTAAAAATAGACTATACTACAGATAACGGCATGACCTGGACAGATCTGATTGCGTCCACACCTAATACCGGCAGCTATAATGTACAAATGCCTGGTAATGTAAACGGTGCTGTAAAGCTAAGAATATCAGCCGTAGGTAATATATTTTACGCAGTTTCTCCTGCCGTTACTGTAGGAACAGCTCCTACATCAACAACCTCAGCGCCTACAGGTATTTCCACAATAGATACTGAAGTTTTCAAAACAACAGCAAGAGTATCCTGGAATAGTGTTCCAGGAGCTACTTACTCCATTAATTATAGAAAATCAGGAACCGTAAACTGGTCTAATATTGTAAGCCAGGCAAACTCAGTGGTTTTGAATAACCTGGAGGATGAAACAAACTATGAGGTACAGGTTGCCACGGTAGTTAATTCTGTTGTTGGAAATTTTTCTGACAATTATGCGTTTAAAACAAAAGGATTGAAAACCGGAGTTGATTACTGCCTGTTGAATTCAGGGTCACCGTATTTTGCAGGAATTGTAGCGGTTACGGTAGCGAATGTAACCTATCAGAATGTTGTCGCAAGATCATATATAGATCTAAGTGAAGATGCTTCCAAAGTAGTTAATCTTGTCCAGGGTAGTTCATATACATTGAAACCTACAATTGTGAATTTGCTTGCAGGAGCAAATGAAAATGTTTCTGTGTGGATTGATTATAACAGAAATGGAGTATTTGAAGCTACAGAAAGGGTCAGCAGCTTGTCCGGAACAGCTCCGGGAGGACTTGTTAATTTTGGGAGTCATAATTTTACCGTTCCGGCAACGTCCTATTCCGGAGATAAATTGTTAAGAATGAGAATAGTAGGGAAGTTTTCGTCATCAGCTCTAACGAATGCCTGCGGTGAAATCAGTAGCCAGGCGGGAGGTGTTTTGGATCTTCCTGTAAGGATTTCAGGTAGCAGTACTCTGGGAACAAAAGAAATAAAAAATACAACATCTGAAGTTTCCATTTATCCTAACCCTGCAGATACTTTTGTGGAAGTGAAGAATCTGAAAGGAAAAGCAGACTATAAGATTTACAATGCAGAAGGCAGGCTGGTGCAGGAAGGCAGAATTGACGGACAAAGAATCAATGTGGCTTCATTGGTGAAAGGAATGTATGTGATTTCTATAAAAGACGATCAGAACACTTATTATAATACTAAACTGATTAAAAAATAACACAGATGATTTCCTCCTGAAACAGAATCTAGGGAGAGAAGAAACATTTATTTTTTAAAGAGGGAAATGGGCTGTCTCTAATTGAGATTGCCCTTTTTATGTTATTATCATAAGTGGGTGCCCTTAGTATTTCAGGCTTTTGATATTGTCTTCCTGTTGAGGTTTGTTCCGGGCATTATTGGATTAAAATATACTTGAATTTGCTTGAAATATACTGTTATATTGTTTTATTCCAGCCTATTTTTGCATAAAGTATAATAAATATGAAGGCTATAGTATTAGAGAGATTTGGTGGACCAGAGCATTTGATGATTAAAGAAATTGAACAACCTGTTATAAAAAGTAATGAAGTCCTGGTTAAGGTAAAAGCCATCAGCATCAATCCTGTAGATGCTAAGGTTCGTAGCAGGAAGGCTCCTCTGGCTGAGGATTTGATGCAGTATGATCCATTAATTTTAGGTTGGGATCTTTCCGGAGTAGTTGCAGAGACAGGAAATGAAGTCACCGGGTTTCAGGTAGGTGATGAGGTATTTGGGATGGTTAATTTTCCTGGTCATGGTAAAGCTTATGCAGAATATGTAGCGGTTCCGGCAGAACAATTGGTGGGTAAACCTGATAATATTACCCATGTTGAAGCTGCGGCGAGCACTTTAGCCGCTCTTACAGCCTGGCAGGCATTTGACAGTTATGGTAAGCTGAGACCTGATGATAAAGTGCTTATCCATGCAGCATCGGGTGGGGTAGGTCATTTTGCCGTACAAATAGCAAAACATATAGGTGCCTATGTTATAGCTACCTCTTCATCCGCTAACAGGGATTTTCTATTAGGATTAGGAGCAGATCAGCATATTGATTATAAGAATATTCATTTTGAAGAAGTTCTGTGTGATATCGATTTTGTACTGGAAGCGATCGGAGGTGATAATTTTCAGAAATCGGTTAAAGTTTTAAAGCCCTTTGGATCTATTGTCACGTTGCCATCCGGATATACCCAGGAAGACGAAAGACTGGCCCGTGAAAAGAATTTGCATGCCTGTTACTTTATGGCTGTTTATTCCAGTGGAAGGGATATGGAGCAGATTGCTGCGTTACTGGAAAAAGGAATTATAAAACCCTACGTTTCCCATGTATTTAATTTTGAAGATATGGCAAAAGCCCATCAGCAGATTGAAACGGGACGTACCATAGGAAAAGTGGTTGTAGAACTATAAAGAATTCCAGACAGCAAGTTTTCTATAGTAATAAAGACTCGATGTTCTTTTGAAGTTGTAAATCGTTTCAATAATCATGGATAAAAGTTTCTATATTTGAATAATGTAATGCATTACTGAAAAATAATATCATGGATAAAAAACATATTGTTGTTGTAGGATTAGGAGGTGTAGGCGGCTATTTTGGTTTTAAAATTAACAAAACAAACGAAATTTCAGGGAAATACAAGGTATCTTTTGTTGCAAGAGGAGAAACGTATGAGAAAGTAAAAGAAAACGGGCTGATCTTACTTTCCCCTGAGCATTCTGATCATCATACTTATCCTGATGCTATTGAGCAAAACATCAGCGATATAAAAGCCCCTGACCTGGTTCTGATCTGTGTAAAGGAATATGATCTTGAAAATGTATGCAGACAACTTGTGGAAATCATTAATAAAGATACGGTATTGCTTCCTATGATGAATGGGGCAGACATCTACGAGAGAATGCGGACTATTATTCCAGATCATACCATTCTGCCTGCCTGTATCTATGTAGCTTCCCATATTAAGGAAAGAGGTATGGTAGAGCATAAAGGGAAACCGGGAAAGATGATTGTGGGAAGAGATCCTGAACATTTTTCAATGAATATAGACTGGGTGATTGATTTGTTGAAGGAAAGTAAAATAGATCTTGAATTTAAAGATAATTCTCTGACGGATATCTGGACTAAATTTTTCTTTATCGCCAGCTTTGGATTGGTGACAGCAAAATATAATTCATCGATCGGAACAGTGTGTTCTGACGAACAACAGAAGCAGGAAGCTACTGAAATCATGAAAGAAATGAAAAAGATTGCAGACAAGAAAGGCATTCTTTTACAGCCAGATATCATTGATTCAACTTTTGAAAAAGCAGCTGCATTTCCTTTTGACACTCCTACATCTTTACAGTTGGATATCCATTCCGGCAAAAAAGAAAACGAACTGGAATTATTTGCAGGAGCCATTTTAAAATCCGGAAAAGAATTGGATATAGAGACTCCTTTTACCTGGAAAATATATAACGAGATTATATCAGGATAGCATCCAGAAGATAGATGTACTGTTTACAGCATAATTTGAATACCAGCTATTACGCTCCATGCATAAACTTTTGTCTTTCCAGTAATACTTCTTCCGATTCACGATGGTCAGGATCATCAATACAGCAGTCCACAGGGCAAACGGCTTTGCACTGTGGTTCTTCGTGAAAGCCCTTGCATTCTGTACATTTTCCTGAAACAATATAATAAACTTCATCTGAAACAGCCTGGTTGAAAGCATCGGCATCTGCCTCAGTACCATCCGGAAAGATTACCTTTCCGGAAAGCCGGGTTTTATCCTGCCATCTCCAGTCGATAGCGCCTTCGTAAATGGCTGAGTTGGGACATTCAGGTTCGCAGGCCCCGCAGTTGATACAGTCATCAGTTATTTTTATAGCCATGATAATATATATAATATGTTAAAAAAAGGGATTTCTTATTGTACTGCTGGAAATCCCTGTTAAACTTAATTAAAACAGTTTCAACAATTTATTTACATCATAAACTGTGCAAACCTGTACTTTTAATCTGTTGATTTTCAGTGTAATTTAAAATGCCGGCTTCAGATGCTGTAAATAATCCTGCACGAGGATCAGTGAACTGTATATTTCTTTCATATGATGAATGGTTTATTATCTTATTTTTCAATCTTTTTAGTGGCTGCAATGCTGATAAGCTTATCAAATTTTTCTGAGTAAAAATCTGATATCATTGTTCTGTTATCATTATGAAACAAAGAGGATCTTATAATAGGAACGCTGAAGGGAAGAGGCCATGCGCGTAATGATTTGGCAATGGCGTCCATGGTATTGATTCCCTGCATTGCCTGTAACCCTTCTGCCCAGCATACCAGGCCCACCGTTTTATCAGTTAAATAAGGCTCATATCTGTTGGCCGTTATTTCAAGCCAGTCCAGGCAGTTTTTCATCACCCCCGGAATGCTTCCGTGGTAAAGCGGGGCCAGCCAGAAATGGAGATCGGCATCCAAAAAACGTTGAGCCATACGCTCTACAGCCAAGGGTGTTTCAGCAAGGGACATATCAAATAAAGGAATCCCTGAATCAGCAAGATTAAAAATATCAGTATGAATTCCCAGGCTTTTAAGCTGTTCTACAAAATAACCGGAAATAAGCCCCGAAGCAGATTCTGCCTTTCTCTCTGATGATCCGTTAAATATAATTGCTTTCATTTTTGTTTTTTTGTTTGAAAATTACTTTGGGTAGACCTATTTCGCCATACATAAGACTTTTAACCATGGGTGTCAGAAGTTCTGCTGCTGTAAGGTAAAGCGCAGGATGATGATCTGAATGGGCCCTGACCACAACTTTTTGATTTTTATAATGTTTAAGATCGGCATAGATGAGACGGCGTTTCCAAAGATCCAGCAAAATGGTCTCTGCATTGTTGAGATCTACGTATACAGCATATGGGGATAATTTTTCCATAAGAAACATATAAACCCAGGGTGGAATGATAGCATCAGTAGAGCAGGTGATTCCCACTGCTTTTCCGTTGTACACAGAAAAATCAACCCGGGCAATGGATTCTTTAAACTCTTTTTCCTTGACAATCATTCCCATAAAAAGAAAATCTCTGATGTCCAGTTCTATAATTTCTGTAGTAGGTTTATAATCCAACAGATCAAGAGCAATAATGCCTGATGCTTCCGCTTTATTCATAAAGATTTCCTGATTCATATCTTTAACCGGTTCTGATTATCTTACTTTTAAAAGGGCTTCCTCATATTTTCTTTCGACGGCAGACCAGTCTAATACAGACCAGAAAGCATCCAGATAATCTGCTCTTTTATTCTGGTAGTTTAAATAATAGGCATGTTCCCATACATCTATTCCAAGGATAGGAAAACCTCTGTTTACCTGCAGGACATCCATCATAGGATTATCCTGGTTAGGGGTAGAACTTATTGCCAGAGAACCGTTGAACTTTACGAACAGCCAGACCCATCCGGAACCAAATTGAGCAAGCCCTGCTTTCTTCATTTCAGCTTTAAGGTTTTCCAGGCTGCCAAAAGTTGTAGTTATAGCTTCACCAAGTTCACCTTCAGGACTGAGTTTAGGCTGTGGCGAAAGAATTTCCCAGAATAGAGAATGGTTGTAGTGACCTCCGCCATTATTTCTTACAGCCGGACTATACTCGCTTATCCGCTGTAAAAGGGAATCCAGATCCGGATCAACTTCATTGGTTTGTGATAAAGCAGCATTCAGATTATCCACATAAGCCTGATGATGGCGCTGATGGTGAATGGTCATCGTTTCCGTATCAATAAATGGAATAAGAGCATCATAAGCATAAGGAAGCTGAGGTAATGTAAATAGTTTCATTGCATTTATTTTTGATTAATATAGAACAAAGGTAATAATATATTTAAATAAAACAACTAAATAGTTGTTTTATTGTGAAGGTCATGTTATAGCTAATTAATTGAAAATTATCAAATTATCTCCATATCTTAAAGATTATAGAAAATGACTATCTTTGTTGTTGAAAAATAAAACAACTAAAATATTGTAAAAATGAAGAAACCGGCTGCAGACCGCATTTTGATGTTTCTGAAGATGAGAGGAGAAGCCACTTCACTTCTTATCGCTGAAGAGCTGTCCATTACAAAGGAAGGTGCACGAAAGCATTTACTGAATCTTGCTCAGGAAGGTCTGATAGAATCTACTGTAAAAAATGAAGGTGTTGGCCGTCCTTCCACCTATTATATACTTACCCCTAAAGGTCTTTCGCAATTTCCGGATACCCATGCGGAAGTAACGGTTCAGCTTCTCAGGTCTGTCAAAAACCTTTTAGGTGAAAACGCATTGGATCTTCTGATCAGTGACCGGGAAAAGAATACTCATGAACGGTATGAAATAGTACTCTCCCGGGCAAATTCCTTGGAAGAGCGTTTGAATGCCCTTGCTGAAATACGGAGCAGGGAAGGCTATATGGCAGAATGGAAAAAAGAAGGAAATGAATATTTCCTGATAGAAAACCATTGCCCGATATGTGCTGCGGCTACAGAGTGCCAGGGATTCTGCCGTGCAGAATTGTCCAATTTTCAATCGTTGATCGGAAAAGAATATACAGTAGAAAGGGTAGATCATATTATTTCCGGAGGGCAGCGTTGTGTCTATAGAATTACACCGTAGTTTTGATAATCTGATTCCGGGCAGCTAATATTTTGTCAGGATTTCCATCAGCACCAGTATGGAAATAAGTTTTTTAGAAGACTTGTATTCAGGACTGAGTTGTTCCCGGATTTCCCCAAGTGCCTTACTGAGCTTATTGCTTACCGTTTTATTGCTTATTCCCAGTGCTTCTGCTGTTTCGTTCACAGACATATTTTTCCGTATCCTCATATCATACACCAGTTGTTCGGTGGAAGGAAGTTGTGAAACTACCTTGTCGATCATCAGTAATAGAGAGGAAATTTCATTTTCTTCGAGAATTTCAAAATATTCGGTATCGGTTATCTCTACTTCTTCAGGAGAGGTGAATTCATCAATGCTCAATGTTGGTGAAGCTTTTTTAAGGCTGTTGTAATAATCCAGGATCCTGTAATGAAGATGGCGGATCAGGTAGCCTTTAGCGCTTTCCGATTCATCCGTTTGTATGGTATCTGTGTTTTCCAGAATTTTTATCCAAAGGTTTTGAAGCAGTTCTTCAGAGATTTCCTTGTCTTTGGTCCTCACAAAAACAAAACTGTACAGGGAGTCCCAATATCGTTCATAAAGCAGCATAAATGCAGGACGGTCGCCTGATTTTATTTTCTTTAATAAAGTGGAGTCTGTTAGGTTCATCATACTCTGACAAAATTACCTAAAGGAAAATTAACTTTTTGTGAACTTTAGTTATGGTAAGGTTAAATATTTCTGGAAAATGAAGGCTTGAATATGAATTTAATGTTGAGTAAATGTAAAATAGGTTAAAAATGATTGGAATTTTGGCTTTAATATAAACGGAACGTTAAGAACCGGACAGGGAAGTTTTTCAATTTCACAGTTTTATAGATAGAGTATCTGTGAATACGATGAATATTTATGAAACGGTTAAACAATAAAAATATCAAAACTTTTGTTTTCAGACTTTGGGAACGGGAGGTTTCGGAAGATAAAATTTCCGAAAAGGAAAAAGAAACTTTAAAACACTGGAGGCTCCTTGCAGAAAAAGATCTGGATACCCATCATAGAAGAGAATCTAAAGAGAGGGTACTATCTGCTCTGGAACATTATTTTGCTGAAAAACCCCGTCATATAAAAAGTTTAAAACAAAGCGCCTACAGAATAGCGGCGGCTATTGTGATACTATTGACATTGGGGAGCTTTTTTACTTATACCATTTTCTTTAAGCCTGATGTTTATATGGCAGTATCCGGAAACCGGACTGTTCATCTTAAGGACGGATCTGTGGTAACTTTATTACCCGGTGCAGAGCTTACGGTAGCTCAATCATTTCCTGCTTCTACCAGGGTTGTTGATCTGAAAGGTGATGCCATATTCTCCGTTGCAAAATCAAAATCACATCCTTTTATAGTCTATGCTGAAGGCTTCAGTACCAAAGTCCTGGGAACGGTATTTAAGGTTTCACAATCCGGAAAGAAAAAATCCGTGGACCTTTATGAAGGTAAAGTAGCCGTATCTACTGAAGGAGTACCGGTTTCTTACCTGAAACCTAATCAGAAATGGACCAACCTGGGGATTGCCCGCACCACGGCTATTATTTCTTTTGCTCCCTCTGAAACGTCAGGGAAGCAATTTCCCGAACTTTTGTCTTTAAGCTTTAATGATGTTTCTGTAAAAGATGTTATTACCATTCTGGAAGGAAATTACAGCATAAAGATATATTACCCTAAAGAAATTGAAAGTAAAAAGATCACTGCTGACTTCACAGGAGGAACAGCCGCAGAAAATATTGAATCGCTGGCCTTTATATTAGGAATGGAAGTCCAGAAAAAAGAAAACATCTATACTTTGAAAAAATAGATCCCCTTTAGTAATCAACATAAAAATAATAATCAGATAACCTTATCAAAAAGAGAACGCAACGTATGAAAAGTTTGAAATGTGGTCTTACCATAGCAGCATTGTTTTTTACTGTCACAGCAGAAGCCCAGGAATTGGTCCGGAAAGTATCATTTTCCGTACCGGCAAGCAAGCCATTAATTGAAGTTCTGGAAGAGTTTGCCGGAAAAACCGGGATGAGGCTAGCTTATTCAAAACAGGATATTAAAGAGCTTAAAGTAAAAGGGGTAAAATGCGAAAACTCCTCCATCAGCAGCTGCCTGAAAGACATCACTAACGGACTTCCTGTTATTTTCCGCCTGAATGGTGACCTTATTTCAATAAAATATGAGAACCCGGATGTTTCGGTACCGGGAAACGGACGTATATCCGGGAAAATTGTTGATGAAGTGGGAAGACCTGTTGCCGGTGCAGAGGTTCGTATTGCTCAGAAAACTATAATAACTGATAATAACGGGGATTTTACCATAGATCTTCCTTCAGGGCTCTATACTCTTACCATAAAAGCACCAAGATATAATCCGCTCAGGGTAGAAAAGCTATCTGTTACTAATAAAGAAACCAATACCGTTTCATTCGCATTGAATCCGGCTTCCGATAAAATTACAGACATTAAAGAGGTGGTGGTGACAGCAACCCGGAAGGCCGACACGCAGGCAGGATTACTGGCCCAGCAAAAAAAAGCCGCCCAGATGAGTGACGGAATTTCGGCCGAACAAATCTCAAAAACACCGGATAATGACATAGGCGGAACATTAAAAAGAGTAACCGGAAT
Source organism: Chryseobacterium gallinarum (assembly GCF_001021975.1). NCBI lineage: Bacteria > Pseudomonadati > Bacteroidota > Flavobacteriia > Flavobacteriales > Weeksellaceae > Chryseobacterium > Chryseobacterium gallinarum. The sequence goes on from NZ_CP009928.1 coordinate 3,631,339, forward strand.
TACCACTATAGATAATAAGTATGTTGTGGTACGCTCAATGGGAGAACGCTGGAATACAGCCGCAATGGATGGCATCAACCTACCCAGCACCGAAGCATATAACCAGAATTTTTCTTTCGATATTATTCCTACCGCCATGGTGGAAAGTGTTGTGGTGAGTAAATCTGCCACTCCTGATATGAATGCCAATTTTGCAGGAGGTTATGTGGAGGTAAGAACTAAAGATATTCCTAACGAAAACTTTACAACAGTAACCTTGGGTACTTCCTATAATGACCAGTCGGCATTTAAAGAATTTCTGACCCGTAAACGGGGAAGATATGATTATTTCGGGTATGATGACGGAACAAGGGATTTCCCGAAAGGACTCGAAGCAATGAGTGTGAGCAATCCTATGTTCTTTGAACAATCCAAACAGTTTACGAATGATAATTTCACCACTTATAAAACAAAAGGTGATATGGGATCAAACATTCAGCTGGCATTAGGAAGAACATATCGCCTTGCCAACAACAATAAATGGGGTTTTGCCGGTGCTTTTGTCATTCGGAACGAACAGAACAAACTGAATATTGATCATACCGGAAGAGGAAACTGGCTGGATACGACGGGGCCTTTGGACGCCAATGGACAAATTCCTTTTTATGACTTTAAAAATAAAGGGGCATCCTATCAGTATAACTCTACGGTGGCAGGAATGCTTAATTTCGGTTTGCAGCTTAATAAAAGCAGGATCTCTTTCCGGAACTCCTATACCCATATCTATGACAATACCCTGACAAGAATCACGGGATGGAACGAATATACCGGTGGAAGTGGTTTGCCATCCAATGCAGAAGCTTCCTATCATTACTTTTATAATGGTATCATCCCTGATAATGATCCTTCAAAAATCAAATCTTTAGATAAACCTTTTACAGGGAATACGGACTATCCGGTTTACCAGATGTTTTTGCAGAATAAACTGGAAGGTAGCCATAAGACAGGGAATATGGAAATTAACTGGTTTGCTGCCAGGACCGGGGTTTCCTCAGATACCAAAGATTATACGCTGCACCAGACATTATACAATTTTATAGGCCGTGAAATCCTTAGCTATCATGAGGTTAATAATTCCTCAAGTGATTTTGCAAGAGGATATATCATGAGTAAAGAAACAGATTACAACTACGGTGCATCTTTCAAATGGAGTTTTGATCGGGAGCTATTTAAAAATGATATTAAAATAGGCTATGCCGGGGCATCCAAAACCAATACGAATCAACAGCAAAAGTTTTTACTCAGGGTGGATGAAAACAGAAATGTCCCCAACAGTAAAATTTTACAAATGTACGGGGCACTCTCTGATTGGTTTGATGGCTCTCATTATGCTCCCGGAGGAATAGGGTGGCAAACCAGACCGCTCTATAAAAATGAAAAATATGAAGGTAAAGTAGAGCAGCATGCCATGTATGTAATGTTTGATAACCGCTGGAAAAATAATTTCAGGTTAGTATGGGGGGTACGGGCAGAATATTTCAAATATGATCTGGTTTCCCAGCAGCTTGATCCCGGTGACTCACGCAATGTCAATAAACCGGGAGTAGATGACCAACCCTGGCAATGGATGCCTTCTGCCAATTTTACCTATAGCCCTACCAATAAAATCAATCTGAGGCTGGCATATAATAAAACGGTAATCCGGCCTCAATTTAATGAAAGAATTGGATTGCCCTATTTTGACCCTATTGCCAATGGGCATATTTACAATACGGAAATGGTGTCCTCTGTAGTGAATAATTATGACTTTAAATTTGAATGGTTTCCGGGGCTGGGAGAAATTTTTTCTGCAGGAATCTACTATAAAAATATAGATCACCCCATTGAGCGTGAAGGCTATCTTTCCAGTGAAGGAAATCTTTACCTGTATAATGGGAACTCAAAAAATGCAAAGCTGAAGGGACTTGAAGTGGAAATACGGAAGAATTTAGGTTTCATTGCAGAGAATTCGATTCTATCGGATCTTTTTATCAGTGGGAATTTCACCTATAACGATACTAAAGTCATTGCCTTTAAAGACAGGGAAAAAACAGGAGACGGGGATGCCACCTATGAAGTAGCCAGGCCCTTGTACGGACAGACTCCTTATGCATACAACATGGGGCTCATGTATGACGGAGAAAGGCTTGGGTTAAGCTTTCTTTATAATGCCAAGGGCGATCAGTATATCACTGTAGGTTACTCTTTCAACGGGGAGGAAATACAGCGCCCCTATGCCGTAGCAGATGGGCAGATTTCTTATAAGTTCCTGAGAAACCGGAATCTGGAAGTGAAATTAAACGTCAGAAATCTTTTTAACAGGGTAAAGGAATACTATAACAATTTTAATTCTTACGTAGCCAGGAAAGACGGAGGCGGAAGTAATCTGGAAACAGAAAGAGAATCCATGGAATTATTACCTGGAGCTACAAACAAATACGATAAGAATATTGATAAAATCTTATTCCGGGCCTATAGCGGAAGAATGTTTGGTTTGAGTGTGAATTATACATTTTAACCTGCAAAAAAATAAATTAAGAGCTCTTGATAGAGAAGCGTACAGGTTTCGGAATCCTGATAAGAGCCGGATTGATACTGATGATGCGCACAGCAGTACCGGATCAGCTAAACCGAACACTATTGTCTTTTCCCGGGCAGTAGTGGCAAAGAAGGGAACTCAGGCAGGCCAGCTCCTCCTGGTCTGCAGGATGAAAACAATAACCAAATCGCAGAAATATAGAGGCGGATATTTCTGAATATTAAAAATTTCCGGCCATAAAATAAATGCCGGATCTATCAAAAATTATAACAATGAAAAGATTAACCCTAATCGCAGCTGCTGCATTATCTCTTACAGCTTGCCAAAATGATCATTTGGCAGATTCTTCGACACCCTTCGAAATGAAGCCTACTTCAGCTGAATACCTTACAGCTTCTTCACTACCTGTGACTACAGTAAGTGGTCCGATTACTTCTGATACTACCTGGAGCGGAGTAATAGAAATTGATGGTACCGTAGCCGTTAAAAACGGAGCAACACTTACCATCCAGCCCGGTACTTTTATCAAAGCAAAGCCTAATGCAATAGGTGAAGGTTCAGGAATTCTGGTGATTACCAAGACAGGTAAAATCAATGCTACCGGAACAGAAACCCAGCCGATTGTTTTCACAAGTTACAAACTATTGGATGGAAATGAAGATACAACTGCTTCTCCCGGGGATTTCGGAGGAGTGATCCTTTTAGGGGATGCTCCTACCAATGTTCCTTCTACCACAACAATTGAAGGTCTGACCGGTAGCGATTACTATTTCGGAGGAACCAACCCTTCTCATAATGCAGGAATCATGAAATATGTACGTATTGAATTTGCAGGCTATGATTTCGTTGGAGCAAACTCAGGAAATGAAGTGAATGCCTTATCATTAGGAGGTGTAGGAAACGGCACAACGCTGGATCATATCCAGGTATCTTACGGTCAGGACGATTCTTTCGAATTTTTCGGAGGAACTGTAAATGCATCCAACCTGATTTCTTTCGCAGCGGAAGATGATAATTTTGACTTTGATAACGGATATACAGGAACAATTACATGTGCCCTTTCTTTGGCTGATTACAATTCTGCACATACGGTAAGCGGAGGAAGCCCTGATTCTAACGGTATCGAATTGGATAACAATGCTACCGGTACAGCGACTTCATTGATTACCAATCCTGTTATTAATAACCTTACGATTGTAGGTCCTAAATTCGGTAACGCAGGACAAGGTGCTGCCTACGAAAACGGAATTCACATCAGAAGAAATGGTAAGCTGACATTACATAACGCTGTAGTTACAGGATATCCTGTGGGAATCAGGGTAGAAGGTACAGGTTCTGAGCTTTCTTCAGCTTCAACATTGGCTTCCATCCAGGTTCATGGCTTCACTACTTCCGTAATCGGAGCAGGTACGGCAGGAATACCGGCAACCAATCTCCTTACAGGAAATACTGCTGCATTGTGGGGCATGAGCCAGCCATTCTTTAACGAAGGAAGCTGGAATGTTTCCCCAAGAAACTGTGGCAACTTCCAGGGATCCTGGACAAAATACAATTTTACGGCTGTAGAATAATTAAAACTTTAAAAAGCAGGGAACAACGCACGCTGTTCCCTTGCTTTTATTTTCAAAATCTTAATAATCAGTATTATGAAAAAAATAATTTTATCATCTGTTTTGCTGGTATCTCACCTGGCTGCAGCGCAGTCTCTGGTATGGGGAAACTCCTTTGATACACCTGCTGATCTTCAGGGATGGACATTCCATGATCTGAACAATAACAACAACGGGTGGGTACAGGGACAGAATATTTACCACAATGGTACTTCTCTGGTCTACGGAACAGCAAATGTTCTGCGTCATTCCATCAGTCTGGTTCCAAGTGGCAGCGCAACAGGTTTTGCTACAGAAAATGACTGGATTATTTCTCCTCAGATTGATCTGACAGGTGCTGCAGGAACAATTACTTTAGCAGCTTATATCGGAAGACAGAGATCTTCCCATACTATTGTTGCCAGAGATCTCTATATCTACGTAAGCACCCCGCAGAAAGAGGTTCCCGCTTTATCTGACTTTCAGGCAATGACCATAGATGCAGGGGGAAATGATATTCCAAGCCCTTATAAAATACAGGTAGGAGATTCTACCAACCCATTTCCGGCAGATCTTACCCAGTTTGTAGAATCCCTTGTAGACCTTTCCGCTTTTGCAGGAAAAAAAATCTATATCGGAATGTGGGCCAACAGAAAAGCAAACGGTAATAATATTCAGAATATCAATATTGATGAGATCGGTATTTATGCGACTTCGTTTTTAGGAATTAAGGAAGTAAAAAGAAACAAAAATTTAACACAAATAAAAGAAAATCCGGTACAGGATAATTTGCAGCTCCAGCTTAACCCTGCATTGAAAGAAAATACAGCCATTGTCAATATTTACAATATGGCAGGCCAGAAAGTCCTTAGTGTTCAGTATTCCAGGTCTATTCCTGTAGCCGGATTAACCGCAGGAACTTATATCGCAGAAATCACTGACGGAAAGACCGCGGAACAGTTGAAATTTATTAAAAAATAATCATTCGTAAATGTACTTATAAATTGGATTACTGCCTTTACAAAGCAATTGTCCGGAACATATCCAAGTAGTTTTTTTATAATTGTTTTATTGCCCTGCACTATTGGGCGGGGCAATATTTTTAACCTTCATACTATAATTTAATAATAAAGATGAATAAGATCTTTGCATTGCTGTTTTTTATCATATTAGTTTCCTGTACCGGTAATACGGTAATAGAAAAATATGATACAGCCCAGAAGCCCGGTGAGATAAACATCAAGGGATACTCTAAGCCCGATGTACTTCAGCTGAGATTCAACGGGGAACCTGTAGCCATCAACGGGAAAACTTCCTATACCAATAAAATAGAAACCCAGCTTCAATTTGTACTGGATGAAGGAGAAACCAACAAACTGGCTATTTATAATAATGAAACAGGAACTGAAATCACACAATATACCATCACTTATACCAATGCTGAAGATTTCAAAAACCTGTATTTTTTTAATCTGCCGGGAATTTTTTTGCAAACCTATGTGGTAAAACCTCAGGTAAATCTTGGAAAAGTGGGCTTTGAGTTCATATTTCCGAATCTTGGGGAATTTTCAGGATCTTCCCTAATCAATGTTAAGGGGGTATTAAAAAGGGAAAACGGGGTAGTACTCGCAGAATTTGATAATATCGGGAAAGATAATTTTACGCCTGTGAAAATCTATAGTTCCTTCAGTCCTTCAGCACCGGTATATCTGGAACTTTATAAACCGGGAACCACAGAACCCTACGCAGGATCCGGGATCGTTAAGGTAACGCTCAAGCAGCATATGGGAGCCAATCTGATTGTACTTCAGGAAAAGCAGGAAAATGGCGCCTGGATTGTAAAAGGAGATATCGATGTATCAGAATACCTGTAGTCGGCTATGAATAATTTTCTAACCATTCCATTTGTTATCATTTTCACTTTTCTCATTGCATGCACGAATAATGACGAAAGTGTTCCCGTATTCCCTGAAGGAAGCACAGAATCTGTGAATGTATGGGTACAAGACAGTATGAAGCGGTATTATTACTGGGCTGATCAGATGCCTGCCAAACCGGATTACAGACTTCCCGTAAAAGACTTCTTTAAAAGCCTGCTGTCTCCACAGGACCGGTTTTCTTTCATTGTCAATACGGCAGATGCTTCTTCATATCCCCGTTCAATCCGGAATATGTATGGCTTTGATTATACGGTTATTCAGCAGAGCAATGGAAACGTGATCACTGTTGTTAAACTGGTCCTTAAAAACTCCCCTGCATTCAACGCCGGGCTGGAAAGGGGGATGATTATTACCAAAATCAATGGAACATCTGTCACAGCAGCCAATGCAGAAGCAATGGCCTCATCTATGAAAGAACTCACCATCCTGAATCTTACCGTAGGAAGCTGGAAAAATGGCAGTGTTGCAGATGAAAAAGAAATTAAAATATATTACGGCTTTTCCATGGAGCAGCCTCTGTTATCTAAAATTTTTGATAAAAACGGGAAAAAGACGGGATATCTTTATATTTATGATTTTCCTGATGGAATGACTTCCACCCTTTATCAGAAGTTTGCTGAGTTCAAAGGGGCCGGAGTACAGGAACTTATCCTGGATCTCCGCTATAATTATGGCGGGTCGGTATCCTCTGCTGCGGCTCTGTGTTCACTCATTCCTTCAGGTATAACGTCCGCTTCACCCTTCATTATATTTAAAGGAAATAAAAACGGTGGTGAAGTAAAAAGGACATTTGCCCAGCAGATTGCCTATGATCCCAAAGCACTTGATTTCAACACCTTACGTGCTAATGCCTTAGGATTGGGTAAAGTGTATATTCTTACCTCAAACAGTACGGCTTCAGCTGCTGAAATAATCATCAACAATCTGAAGCCCTATATACAGGTAATCCAGATCGGGGATGTTACATTGGGAAAAGATATGGCGGGATTCACGGTAGAAGACAAACGTAAACCACGGAAAATTTCCTGGCAGATCCATCCGGTCATTTATAAAGTCTTTAATGCCGGTGGAGCCGGGGAGTATCATGATGGAATTTCCCCACAGATTGCTGTAAGCGAATATTCTGATTTGCCGCTACTGCCTTTAGGTGATCCCGGGGAAACGTTAATTTCTACAGCATTGGACAATGTTTATTTAAGGTCAGCAAATAAAGCAGCCTCACCTCAGAAAGTAAAGATTCTATATCAGAGTGATATACTTCAGTAATGAACAAATTAATTATGCTGAAATAGAAAACAGATTTACAATTTGCGGTTTTGCCATTTACCTGAAATACCTTTACCACCAACACAATCACATAAAACCAAATCCATGCAGGGAATAGAACCAAAATTTCATACAAGCCTCACCAGTCGGGTAGAACATTACCGCCTGTTAACAGAAGCGATGGATGATCCTGAACTTCGTTCCACTGAGGTCATTGCACAGATTTCAGAATTGAGAGATCTGTATGAGGAATATTTGCTTAACAAAAAGAACCTTGAAAAAAGCATTAAGAATTATAGGGAATATCATAACGAACTGAGAAAGAAACTTACGGTAAGATTCCGGGAACTTAAAAGAAAGGCCCGGCAGAAATAGCTTTCCTATAATCAAAAAACTCCATCATTAGGCTCATAATGAGACACTTTTAGGTGGCTCATTCTTTTGACAGTCAGTTTATACATGATGTTTAAAATCCATTTTATTTATTGCTTTAATCTCAAAATTCTTATTTTTATAACATTAAGTTGAAAGATGGTGTGTCTATGAATTTTAATGGAGCTGTTTTTTCCGGTTATTTAGAAATATTTTGGCAGTTTTCCTGGTTGCAGTGGCTTGTGTTCAGTGTGATTATTAATATTTTCCTGTATTTCTTTTCAATAAGTCTCTATATTTTTATTGACAGAACCTGTCGCAAAAACGTACTGCAGGGAAAAAATCATCCTGTTACAAGATCTGATCTTTACCTGAGTTTTCTTACCATTATCTGCAATAGCCTGGTCATGCTGATTGGAGTTTTTTTATGGAAAACCGGCTGGATTGAGCTTACTATACATCCATCGGTAACGGAAATTGTTTCAGAAGTTATTGCATTGCTTCTTTTGATGGATGTATTGATGTATTTTTTTCATTATGCCGCCCATCTGCCTTTTGTCTATAAACGGATACATGGAAAGCACCATCAGCATGTAAGCACCAATTTCCTGAGCCTTTTTGTTTTACATCCTTTGGAAACAATTGGTTTTGGACTCATGATGCTGGTTTTACTGATGTGTTATGATTTTTCAGCGGTTTCTATTTCAGTTTACCTGTTAGTCAATCTGGTCTGGGGAACTATCGGCCATTTGAACAGGGAGTTTTTTCCGGCTTCTTTTGACCGTATTTTTGTAGGAACCACAAGATTTCATAATCAGCACCATTTGGATGAAACCAAAAATTTTGGCTTTTATACTTCTATTTGGGACCGACTGTTTGGAACTTACAGATAGTGCAATTTGTAGTAAAAGACTATTAAAATTGTTGACGTTTCATCAAATACAAATAAATAAAGGAGACTTTGGTTAAAGTTTTATATGATTTAAAACTTTACCTAGCAGGTGATTAAAATTTTCCAATTCCTTAGCTGTCAGTATAGAAGCCGTTTGCCGGGTGATATTTTTCCTGAAAGTTTCCGAATTTTCTATGATAAACCTGCCTTTTTCCGTTACGGAAAGATTGAACTTCCTACGATCAGCGGCATCCTGTTTCTGAATAATAAAATCATGATTAATCAGAAATTTCAGTTGCTTGGAAACAGCAGCCTGACTGATATTAAATGCCGTGGCCACCTCTCTTCCCGTGGCAATTTTCTTCCTTAGAATAAACTCAATGATATTATAATGCCCTGCAGTAACTCCATTAATATCACCTCGGTTCATATGAGCCAGAATAAGGCACTGGAAATCAGTGAATGTGTTAAAAAAATCTTTTTCAATGGATTTCATAATAAATATACTTAACTTAGTTAATTATTAACAAAGTTAATCATTTTAGACATGGAAAATATAGAAATTACAAATGCCAGGCAAAATAATCTCAAAAATATTTCCATAAAAATTCCAAAACATCAGATTGTTGTTTTTACAGGGGTATCGGGATCCGGGAAATCCTCGTTGGTTTTTGAGACCATCGGGGCAGAAGCTCAGCGCCAGATTAATGAAACCCAGAACAGCTTCATCAGAAACCGTCTGCAACATTACGGGGTACCGGATGTGGACAATATTAAAAACCTGAATGTTCCCATTATCATCAATCAGAAACGTTTGGGAGGAAATGCAAGGTCTACAGTGGGTACAGCTGCAGATGTCTCTGCCTCTTTACGATTATTATTTTCGAGAATGGGACAGCCGTTTGTCGGATACTCCAATGTTTTTTCATTTAATAACCCCCAGGGAATGTGCCTTGAATGTGAAGGCCTTGGATTTGTTCAGACCCTGGATGTTACTGCCTTATTGGACAAGAATAAGTCTTTGAATGAAGGTGCCATCAGATTTCCGACATTCCAGCCGGGAGGATGGCGATTAACGAGATATACCTTATCCGGATATTTTGATAATGATAAAAAACTGAAAGACTTTACGGATGAAGAATGGAATATGCTTTTAAATGCAGAAGAGCATAAACCTAAGCATCCCTATAAAGAGTGGGGGAAAACCGTAAAATACGAAGGCATTATTCCCAGAATTGAAAAGGCGTTCCTGAAAAAGGACTCCAAAGAGAATATAACAAGAAAAGATGCTCTGAACCATGTTGTCATTACGAAAACATGTCCTGTCTGTCTGGGAAAACGGCTGAACAAAAAAGTATTGTCCTGCAAAATTAAAGGAAAAAGTATAGCCGACTGTATGGCGCTGTCTGTTGACGAGCTCCTGGAATTCATCTCTTCACTGGACTCCGGTACCTATGACGTGATTATAAGGGAACTTTCAGCAAAGCTTCAGAATATAATAACGATCGGATTACAATATCTGACATTGGACAGAAATACAAACACTCTTTCAGGAGGAGAATCCCAGCGGATAAAAATGGTAAGAAGCCTTGGAAACAGTTTGGTAGACCTGCTGTATATTTTCGATGAGCCTAGTATTGGTCTTCATCCGAAAGATCTTCAGAATATTATTTCCATTATCCGGCAAATCAGGGATAAAGGAAATTCTGTTTTAATAGTGGAGCACGATCCCGACCTGATTAAGATGGCAGACCGAATCATTGATATGGGACCTAGTTCAGGCAGAAACGGAGGAGAAGTGATATACGAAGGAACATTTGAAAATATAAAAAATTCCAAAGGCAAAACAGGCTCTTATTTTGCAAGGAAACCCGTAATAAAACACATATACAAAAAAGCGGAAGGACATCTGAAAATCCGGAATGCCAGTCTGTACAATCTTAAAAATATCAGCATCAACATTCCTGCCGGGGTAATGACTGTGGTGACCGGAGTGGCAGGATCAGGGAAAAGTACACTCATCAACCGTATTTTGCCTGATTTCTATCCTGAAGTCACTATTATAGATCAATCCCTGTTTGCTGCCAGTGCACGTTCCAATCTGCTTACCTATTTAGCGATATCAGATACCATACGCAAACTGTTTGCGCAATCCAATCATGTTTCAGATAAGCTGTTTAGCAGAAACAGTGAAGGAGCCTGTCCCAATTGTAAAGGATTGGGAGTGGAGAGGATAGACCTTGCTTTTATGGATGATATTGAACAGCCCTGTGAGGTCTGTGGCGGTTCTGGATTTAATCCTGATGTACTGCAGTATGTATACAACGGAAAAACAATTGTAGAGGTAATGGATATGACCGTTTCTGAAGCGGTCTGTTTCTTTAGGGAAGAGTCTGTGCTTAAAAATTTTGATCTGCTCATACAATTGGGGTTGGATTATCTGACACTCGGACAAAGATTGGATAGCTTTTCAGGAGGTGAAAGACAACGTATGAAACTGACCAGGGAATTGAAAAACACCAACCAGATCATCGTTCTGGACGAACCTAGTACGGGCTTACATCCAAGTGATACCAAGAAGTTGCTGACTTTTTTTAACCATCTGGTAAACCAGAATAATACCCTGATTGTTATTGAGCATAATCTGGATATTATTGCACAGGCAGACTGGATTATTGATATGGGCCCCGGGGCCGGAAAATACGGCGGAAAGATAGTGTTTGAAGGGACACCGGAAGACCTGCTGACCAGCAAAACATCAGTCACTGCAGAATTTCTGAGGAAGCATATTCAGTAAATGAAAAAGAATTAAACCATTAAGATAAGCTAGCAGGAATAGTAAAAGTTTTACTAGTCTATACTTTATAACAAGTATAAATTACATTATTTAATTTTCCTGGAGCTTTATGGATCTTAATGGTTTACAATTATTTTGTCCGGGCGGAAGATTTTGCAGCAGATTGTATTTTTTCTTCAATCAGTCTCCAGTCATATAAATGAAATACTCTGCCATTGCTCATTGCAACAAATATCCCTTTCGGAAATTGTGGGCCCAGATTAATATGGGTTACTTCAGAACCATCACTTTCGCTGGTAGAAACAGGTATTTCTGCAATTCTTCCTTTTGAAGGATCTTCCCTCAGGTATACATTAAATGTATCATTCTGTTGATTGGAAACCAGGATATATCCCGTCTCTTTAGAAGTAGAGTAGATAGAAATTCCTTCTACGTCAGACTTAAAATCTCCTTTTCCGAAAACCAGCAGCTCCTGATTTCCTTTATCCGGATCAGCGTAGTACTGATGAACTCCAAATTGTTCGTCAGAATAATAAATATATCCCATTTCATCATCTACAGCGATACTTTCGATCTCTTTCAGCCCACTGTATTTCCCGAACTTACGGACAACCTCTCCCGTGATAATTCCGTTTTTTTCATAAAGTTTATATTGCCAAAGATAACCATCGGCAGGGCCGGACTTTCTTCCGACAATAACAAACTGGTCTCCGGTTGCCGGGCTTTTATATAAAGAAATTCCCATCGGTCCCCGTTCTGTTTCTCCTTCAAATACAGCAATTTCTCCGATCTTCTTCAAATCGGGTAATGAGTAAAATTTTACTTTATTGGTTTCTCTTTCCGTAACGGCAGCAATATCAGTTTTTTTGCCGTTAAGGGTAAATCCATATTCAATATCCACATTATTGGGGCGTTTAAGCCCTGAAACTTTCCGGATGATCTTTCCGTTGAGATCAAAGGCGTACAATCCGCCATCAGTATCTTTATCCGTTCCTATAATGATGCTTTTTGAAGTATCTTCCGGATTGATCCATATTGCAGGATCATCAGTGTCATGAACCACAGCTTCTGTAATGATTGTGGGTTTTATTTTTTGTCCAGGTGTTTGCTGTCCCGTACAGCTAAACAGAAAAGCCGCTGCCGGAAGTGAAAGTATATATTTTATTTTTTTCATTATTAAAAATCAAATTTTATCCCTACAGTAAATCGGGGTCTGTAATATTCTGCCTGGGTTGTTCTGCTCTGAATTCCCTGGTAATATCTTAACGGCTGGTTGGTCAGATTATTGGCTTCAGCAAAAATTCTCAACTGGTTTGTTATTTTGTAAGAAGCATTTGCATCCAGGAAAAACTGTTTGTCGTAATAACGGTCATCAAAAGCTTTACCTCCTAATTCATCAATGTAATGAGATGCATAATTCATAGAAATTCTGGCCGAAAAACGTTTGTTTTCCCATGAAAGAGAGCCATTAAACATATGAGGAGCCGTACCCGGAAGACCTACATCGGTTCTTTCAGCACCATCTTCATTGGTAATTCCTTTTGCTTTGGATTGAGTGTAGGTATAGTTAACATATACGCCCAATCCTTTCCAGAATGCTCCCGGAATAAAATCCATCTGTCTCTGCAAAGCAACTTCAAATCCATAAATATCTACATTATCTCCATTTCTCTGTTGGGTAAACTTCCAGTTGCTTTCCCCGGCAGGGATAGGATTAGACTGTCCCGCAAAATCCGTTGCAAAATCATCGGCTGTGTAGTTTCTTTTGGAATAGGTGTAAATAAAATTATTCAGGTTTTTATAAAAAATCCCCCCGGAAAGAATTCCTACGGACTTAAAATATTTCTCTGCCATAAAATCAAAGTTATAAGCATAGGTCGCTTTTAAACCCGGATTCCCGGCGGCTACTATTTCATCTTCCGGAATGACATTAAGGTAAGGGACCAGCGAATAATAATTAGGACGGGCAAGAGCGGTGGTAAAAGCTGCACGAAGCACCAGATCCTGTACCGGGACATATTTGAATGAAATATTAGGAAGTACGTTGGTATAGGTATTGGTATTGTTGATCTGGCCAATCAGGTCTTTTTCATTCATAACGTAGTTTCCGGTGTAATCTATCTTTGTGGTTTCAATACGGGCCCCTAAGATCATGGAAAGTTGATCGTTTAAATCCTGGTCCCAGCGGATATAGCCTGCATAGATCTGCTCCTTTGCAGTATAATTGCTTGAAAGGAACTTTTCAGGCCTGGATTTTCCATTGAAAAGATTAGGGTTAAATAAATCTAACCCTCCAAGATAGGAAGGATCAACAAATGTCCCGGGGACATAATGGCCGGCCTGGAAGTTATGCCCGTCAAGATATATTGTAGGTACGGAAAGAAGGCTTCCCAGACTGCTGACCGGCTGAAAAGCATAGAAATCATTATTCCTTTCCTTTTCTTTTAAACGGAGACGGAAACCCGTACGTAACCTTCCTTTCCGGCCATCAATTACGGAAAAAGGAAAGCGTACATTCATTTTGGCACCCAATTCCTTCTCCTGTGTAAAACTGTTGGCATCCGACAGATCACTCAGTTTATAACTTCCCAGATCATCCGCAGCAAGAGGAGTAATGACAGGCTTTTCAGGACTGATGAGGTCCTGGGAAAAGGTCATCTTACTGTTTTCAAATTCTATATAACGCTGATGCGGTTTATCTTCACTGGCAATGGCATAGTTTACAGACCAGTCAAGATCCACTTTGGATCCCAGCAAATGCTCACCTCTTAAAGCATAATTCTGAACTTTTTGTTTTTCAAAACGGGTATTGTCATTGTCAGCATCACCGCCTTTATTTTGTCTTGTAATGCTTCCTTTCCAGCCTGTAATTTCGGTTTCATCAGTATTATAAACAGGTTTTATCTTATATCCGAGCGCATACCGTGTTTCTTTATCATTCCTGAAATTATACATGGCGGAAGCATAGATTTTATTCTTTGAATTGAATTCATAATCCATATTAAGGTCAAAACTATGCCTGATACGGTGCTCATTATAATAACGGACACCCATTTTGCTGATATAAACCGTTTGGGTGGCATCATTGGCAAGACTCCATACCGGTTCAATATTGTCTGAACCGAAATTATTATTGTTATAAGAAAAACTGAATACCGCACCCAACTTTTTATCTAAAAAACGGTTTCCATATACCAATCCAGCTGTATAATTTCCCTTTTCGCGGATAGGACTGTATCCTCCCGCTAATGTTGCTGAAATTCTTTCGCCATTGGGCGAAGCTCTGGTAATAAGATTGACAGAGCCCCCTATGGCATCAGCGTCCATATCCGGTGTTAAGGTCTTATTTACCTCTATGGTAGAAATCATATCAGAGGGGATAAGGTCCATCTGAACATTACGATTATCACCCTCAGCAGAAGGAATCCTGTCACCGTTCAGGGTAACAGAGTTGAGATTTGGAGCAAGTCCTCTGATGATAAGGTTTCTGGCTTCTCCCTGGTCATTCTGTATGGTAATACCGGGAACACGTTTCAGCGCATCTCCAATGTTGGCATCAGGAAAACGCCCGATCTGGTCGGCCGAGATCACATTGGTAATATTGGCGTTATTTTTCTGCTTATTCAAAGCCCTTGCCTGGTTTTTTAACGTAGATCCGGAAACCACAATCTCATCAATCGTAGTTTCTTTTTTTGCAAAAATAATATTCTGCCTGGTGTTTTTTTCAGGTTCTACCGTTACATTATATTCATGGACACCATAGCCAAGATAATCTACTTTCATGGTGTAGTTTCCGGGAGGAACATTCAGGAATACAAAATTTCCATGCTCATCGGAAGTCGTATAGATGTTACCGGGACTCAAGGAGATTTTAGCTCCCGGCAAGGCAATCTTTGAGTCGTCGTTGATGTTTCCGGACAGACTACCGGTTTGTGCATAGAAAAAAATAGATGCACAAAATAAAACAGATGTAAAAATTTTCTTCACCTTCCTATATTAGATTAAAATTATGAACAAAATTAAACGTACGTTTGGAAAATGATTTAAAATGAAAATTAACATTGTTTTAAAATTTGTTAATACACAGACGGAACGGTGTTTTCCTAAACTTCAGAACCCAGATTTTTTGCTGTATGATCTCCCTCTATTAATAAAGTTAATTCATTACATTGTATAATTTTTCCATCAGCAATGGTAAACTCCGCCAGTACTTTATGCCTGACCGTACTTCCATCTTTTAAGACAGACTTTGCCAGATGATGGGTAAAAATGATATTCCTGTTTTCAGCGTGGTTAATGATTTCAATTTGTTGTTGCGTTACTTTTTCTTTAAGTTTTTTAATATGCAAAACAAATTCGTTATAGTTCAGACAGGTTCCATCAACATACTGGATATATTCTTTAGAAAAATATTTTTCGATCAGAATCTGATCAAATACCGGATTTTCCAGCACTTCACTGAAAACTTCTTGGATAAAATGCTTCATAATGTTAATATTGTGAAACAAAATTACATCCGGTATTCATGACGGAACGATAACAATTGTAAAGAAAAACTCCAATTACTTATCTGCGATTCCGGATCCTGCTTAAAGAAACACTGGTAATCCCAAGGTAAGATGCAATATAATGTTGTGGAAACCGGAGTAAAATTTCCGGTCTCTTTTTGAGAAGCTGCTTATATCTTTCCTGAGGAGAATCTTTAATAAAAGACATCAGTCTTTTACTGATTTCACTAAACCGCTTATAAAATAAAGTATTAAAGGTTTGTTGAAATCCTGGATTTTCCAGCAATTGCCGGAAAGCTTTGTAATGCAATTCATAAACAACAGAAGGTTCCAGCGTTTCTATCAAAAAATCACTTGGGGTACCGTTCACGAAGCTGTCAAAAGACGCTACAGCCTGATTTTCGGTTATAAATTCGAGGGTAAGTTCTTTTCCATCCTTATAAAAATATTCCCTTAATGCTCCGCTTTTGACTAAAAACATGTTGGCTGAAACCTGGCCTTCTTCAAGGAGTACCTTTTTAGCAGGATATTGTACTTCCCGGAACAGATGAGGAGCGGTATGAAGGAAGGATTTAATATCAGGTATTTGCATGGAGAGTCGATTAGCAGGAAGATAAAAGCAGTCCTTGTACTATTGATTTGGTTTTTTTGATTAATTCATTTGACCTGTAAAGCTGGCTGGTCACTATACAGCTTTCAAAAAGAAGGTAAATATGGTCGGATAGCATATCATCTTTAAGATCCTTGTTAAAGGCATCCCGTAACGCTTTTTTATGGCTGCGGATCACCTTATGAATCTCCACTTTTTCAGAGGGAATTTCAGATAATATATTCAAAAAGCTGCAGCCCCGGAAATTTTCTTTTTCGTTCATGAAGATCAAAAAGTCAAATGATTTCAAAAACCTTTCTTCTACAGTCTGCGCTCCGGAAATAAAGTTCTTTAATTCCGATATCCAATAAGCATATCTTTTGTCAAGAAATTCAATACACAGGTCATCTTTCGATTTGAAATGCTGATAAAAACTGGCTTTTGAAACCGCCGACTCTTCAATGATCTGATTGATGCCGGTATTGTTATAACCTTGTTGATGAAACAAGATCATAGTGGTATTTAGTATTCTTTCACGAGGTTTGGACATGAAGGCTATTTTTAGCAAATTTAAATAAATCTGAACAGACTGTTCTTTTTTGTTTAAACGAAATTACAAGCTATTTCACGATATTTTCAATCATCTGCCGGAGTAGATTGCAATGAAATCAGTTTTTTTTCTGAAGAAGAATATTTTTCGACCCACTTATACAGGGTGGTTTTGGGAATACGGTATTCCGTAATAATCTGCTGTTTTGTTTTGGCCCCGGAACTGATAAGGTCTAGTATAAATTCAATGATTTCAGAGGTGTAAATGTTTTTCCTGAATTGCGGCATGGGATTTTTTGAGACAGCTCCTTTTTTTTGATAATTGACAGCCGGTGGCGAGTAAAAAATCAGATGTTGTGAATAAATCCTGAAAAAATCATATTCCAGCAGCTTGCTCCATTTTAAAAGTAATTCACTTGACATGCTCTTTGCCTCATACATCCTTTCAAGTTCATCCTCTGTACATTTAAGATAACTGCATATCCGGTCTTTATCCAGTTTCTTTTCATCGGTCCTTATCTGTATAAGTTTACCAATGTGTATTTCCTTAAGATTCATCTATATATGTTTGTGTTTTTAATGGTTCACTGCGGCATAATCTTTTTATTGCATGCAGTTATATTGCCTGTGCATCTATAAATAGCCATGACTATCCGGTACAAAAGCATTTTGAAAAATGTGTTCATTTCAACTTGTGCGTCAGGAGCCTGTCAATGGAAAAATTATTAAACTGATAAAGTATTTTCCATCTGAATATTTAAGAACATATTCCGGAATGGCGTCTAGTTGTTACAATGTTAACGAAAAACCTGTTTCAATAAAAAAGAATAGAAGATACATAGGTTCTACTTTTTTTAATGTGTTGATAATCATTGGTTTTAGGTTTATTGTGAAGGAGTTTTGTCGGGCTATCTAACGAAAAATGAGAAGGTTTTTTGATAAAATATTACTCTGTTAATCCGGTTGAACCCCAGATAAACCTCTAAACCTATAAAAACTGTGGATTTCTATCCGGGTGATCACAAGGAAATAAGCAGCAGCAATAAAGTTTGTTGACAGAGGTAAGTTTTATACAAATCCTCTTGCATAATAAACCTGTATAAGGAAGAACAATAAGGTGAAAAACCATATCATATAAGGATGATAGCGGAGGTTTTCTTTCAGAATATAATGCAGGGCTTTAAATAGTTTTATCAATCCGATAATTCCTATAATAAGAAATACAATGAAAATGATGAAAAAGAAATAATCCCTGGAACCATAATTTCCGGAAACAGAAAGTTGGTCAAGATGATTCAAATAAGACTGAACATTCACAGTTTGTCCCAGAAACATGGCAGAAAGAATCAGTATAAAGAAAGGAGTAGAGGTATATACTGTAGTATAAATGAATGAAAATAATAAGGTGCGGAAGGTTATTGTATTGACCTTTTCTTTTTTGTACCCTAATAATATCACACTGAAAGCAACGGCTGTAAAATTGTTCATCATAAATATGAATAAAGCTTTTTCCACCATGCTCAGCCCTTTAATCCTGGAAATAAAGTTGTGTTCCCCGCTGTAATCCATTAGAAGAACGGAAACAATTACCGAGGTATATACCGAAAGTTTGATGGGAGATAAATAATCAAGGAAACGTTCTGCTTCCTCTTTTTCCATTTCCTGAACGGCAAAGTCATAGCAGCGATGAGGTTCTTTAAACAATTTATAAATAGTTACGGGAACCAGTAATATTTCGATAATAATCTGTAAACAGAGTTTTTCAAAGCTATCAATCAATTTTTCAAACATATATCATCCGGTATTAGGCAAAGATGGGCTGACTATGCAATTTAATAATTTTTTAAGTCGTTATTGCCAATCATTTGTTGAATGAAATAAAAGAGTTTAACTTCAGAGACTGATAAATAACGGGCTGGAGATAATTTCCGGCCTGTTATTTATGAATACTTATTTAGGTAATCCTTTTTTTAAAGCAATATTCGCTTTTTTAACAGCTTTTTTCTCCTTCCAGTCCATGTACCTTTTCTTATAACGGGCTTTCATGAAATTATCAAAATTTCGCTGAACGGCTAAGTTCCAAAGTGAGTGTGCTTTTACAGCCCAGCTTTTATCCCAGGCGCGAAGAGAGATGGAAAAAGATCCATCCAGATATTTCATCCAGTGCCACCAGCCGGTAGGCATAAATAGAGTGTCTCCATGCTCTAAATAGCATTCGATGCCTTCAATACCATCCAATGCCGGAAATTTTTCAAAATCGGGATTTGCAATGTCATAGTCTTCCAGGGCGTAAGTTGCATAAGGAAGTTTGTACAGGCGGGTTTTCCATTTATATTCAAAAAGGAGAACATGCTTTCTTCCGTTAAAATGCGTATGGAAGATATGAGGCATATCAATATCATAATGCAGGAAGGTTACGGATCCCTTACCTCCAAAAAACATACTCGGATATTTATCTAGAAAACCTCCCATCAGATTTTTTGGAGGGATGTAATCATCCAGTAATTTGGGCGCAAATTTTATAGGATCAAAGAAAAAGATCCTAAGATCGGTTGGTTCCCTTTGGATAAGGTCAACATATTCGCTGAACGGCATTTTTGTTGTCGGAGTGTTAATAGGAGCTGCAGGATCAGCCTTGGAGCTATCATATAATGGAACTTCAACATCGCCTACTACCTCTTTCATGTATTCCATTGTCCATTTTTGATAGGCCGGCCATTTTATCGCCATATTTTTGATTACCACTGGCTTACATGGCTTTAAGTATTTTTCACGGAAATCTTCCTGTGAAATGTCATCTACAATATCAATCGGTTTAAGGAGTATTCCCATTTGTTTAAATTATCAGGCTAAATTATTAAATATTTATGAAAAAAAATGAGAATCATTGAAATAGTATAATAAATTGAAAAATATTTATTGAACAATTTATAATTGATGTAAGTACAATTGCTGATTATTTAAGCTATATTTTTTTGAATATTCTGATTCAGATCCTTCAGGAAATACGTAGGGGTTGTTTTATACTTTTCATGAAATTTTTTAGAAAAGCTTTGGGCCGTTTTAAAGCCTACCATATCTGCCATCTCCTGAATACTTTTATAGCGAAGCCTAGGTGTGGTTTTCCATAATTCTACAGCATGGTTCAACCTTAAATTATTAAGATAAGAGGCAAAATTATTTTTCTTATAATGATTGATTACTTTTGACAGATATGCGGTGTTTGTTCCACATTCCTTTGCCATATTTAAAAGAGAAATATCTTTTATCAAATATTTTTTTTTCAGCTCAAAAGTATTAAGATAAGACAATATATTTTCCACAATCAAAGGGTTGATGTCTAATTGGTCATGGATTGGGTTGCTAATTTCAACTTGTGTATTTTCATATTGATATTCAATATTTATTTTTTCCCGGTTTGTAATGGCTTCAAAATATAAGGTCTTATAGTATTTCTGTTTTCGGTAATACGTGTATGTGAGCCCTAACAGTATAAAAAATGAAAGAAGGGAAATTACAGCAATACTGTTACGGAATTTTTTTTCCTGGGTATGAGATTTTTTTAAGATGGCGTTCTCATTACTTATTTTTTTGAGTTCATCATCCCCGTCTAAAAAACCTGATATGTATTGAACTTTTTTTAGTGGTAAGGTTTTTATGGTGATTTTATCTTCAATGATAGGATATAATCCTCCAACTCGACTTTTTGTAAAAAGCTGATAATAACTCATAACGAATAGTATAACCCATAGAAAAATTCTCATATAGAGGAATTAATATCATCAAAAGTACAAAAATGAATTGAATTTTTTAAAATTTTGATTATCATATTTTTAAGTGTTTTTGCTTGAGTATTTTTACGTAAATATTTTCTGTTTTTACCCATTAAATTTATGAATTTAAATATTTTCCTACCTTATATATTTGCTTGGAAACCGATGCTTATTATAGATTTATATAGGTCAAAAAAACACAATCGCTATGAAAAAAATCACATCTGTTTTCACTATACTTACTATCACTTTTAGTTATTCTCAAATACAACCATGGAATACGACAGGTAATGCCGGAACTAATCCTTTTGATCATTTTATTGGAACTATTGACAATCAACCACTAATTCTAAAAACAAATAATATAGAGCAACTAAGAATTACACCGAAAGGAAAATTTATTCCGTCAGGAACAGATGCTTCGTGGGGCAAAAATCTATTTTTTGGGGGAGGCAATGAAAGCATAGCAGAAGGAAATGGAAGGAATACGATTTTTGGTCTGGATAGCTTTAATTCTGCTGCTGGGCATACTAATACAGCTATAGGATATCAAGCTTTTGTAAATGTAGAACAGTCCACCTATAATGTAGCGGTAGGTTCTCAAACAATAGGAGGTAAAGGGTGGCTATTAGAAAATACTGCAGTAGGAACTTTTGCCTTATCCAGAGATCAGGTTTCAGACATAAATTTTTTTGTAACTGGTAATTCTGCATTTGGATCCGGGGCTTTACAGACTTTAAAACACGGAAGATATAATGTGGCAATAGGTACTCTGTCCTTGTTCTGGCTGGCCTCCCAAGCTATTTCCAGCGAAGATAATGCACAATATTCCAATAATATTGGTATAGGTTATCAGGCTGGTTACAATTTGATAAAAGGCACTAATAATATTTTTATAGGAAATGAAGTGAAATCTTCTCGGTCTATAATTGATAATGAGCTCAATATTGGTAATTGGATTGTTGGGAACAATGGTATTATCGGAATCGGTCAATTTGCTGATTTACTGCCTGCCAATGGAATATCGGCAGATGGCCGTAAATATAAACTTTTTGTAAAAGAGGGAATTAAAACAGAAAAAATAAAAGTTGAAGTGGCTTCTGCAAATGACTGGGCAGATAATGTTTTCAAAGAAGATTATCAGTTAATGCCTTTATCAGAGGTAGAAAAACATATTCAGAATAAAGGACATCTTCCTAATATCCCTTCTGCTGATGAAGTGGTAAAAAATGGAATAGATCTCGGAGATATGAATTCTAAGCTTTTGCAGAAAATAGAAGAACTGACTTTGTATCAGATCCAAATGAGTAAGGATATTAAAGAATTAAAAGAAGAAAATAGAAGGCTAAAACATGTGTTGAAAAAAGAATAACACTTAAAAAAAATATAACCATGAGAAAAGAATTATTTACTACTTTTTTACTGAGCTTCTTTTGCTTGGTTTTCATTCAAGCTCATATTATTAACCGTAGGGATATAAATAACATAACTCACCCACCGAAAGCTTTGGCTGATGTTTGTTTCAACCGTGTACACAATGGCTGGGCAGAAATTATCATACCAGTTAGTCAATGGACCTCGGATAAAGTCACTCTGAAAATCTATGGACAAAATGGAAATCTTATAAATGGGACCAATGGGGTTACTTTCGATACGAATGTTCTTACCAAGGTCTCTACCAATGGGCAAGAATATTATTTTCTGAAAGGGCGACCTGTGAGTGGTGTCCAAAATGTAGAAACTTTCACTTACGAAGTCTCCAGTCCACAGGATGCGGCAGTATCCAAAACTTTTGATGCATTGCCATCAAAAGAACAAGCGAACATAGCAGGAGCCTCTACAGTATGTATTCCTAAGGCTGCCGTTTGTTTCAACCGTGTACACAATGGTTGGGCAGAAATTATCATACCAGTTAGTCAATGGACCTCGGATAAAGTCACTCTGAAAATCTATGGACAAAATGGAGATGCTATAAATGGAGCTAATGGAGTTGCGTTCGATACAACTTCTCTCACTAAGATCTCCTCCAATGGGCAGGAATATTATTTTCTGAAAGGGCGACCTGTAAGTGGAGTTCAAAATGTAGAAACTTTCACTTACGAAGTCTCCAGTCCACAGGATGCGGCAATATCCAAAACTTTTGATGCATTGCCATCAAAAGAACAAGCGAACATAGCAGGAGCCTCTACAGTATGTATTCCTAAGGCTGCCGTTTGTTTCAACCGTGTACACAATGGCTGGACAGAGATTACCATACCGGTCAGCCAATGGAAATCGGATAAGGTTACTCTGAAAATCTATGGACAAAATGGAGATGCTATAAATGGAGCTGATGGAGTTGCGTTCGATACAACTTCTCTCACTAAGATCTCCTCCAATGGGCAAGAATATTATTTTCTGAAAGGGCGACCTGTAAGTGGAGTTCAAAATGTAGAAACTTTCACTTATGAAGTCTCCAGTCCACAGGATGCGGCAGTATCCAAAACTTTTGATGCATTGCCATCAAAAGAACAAGCGAACATAGCAGGAGCCTCTACAGTATGTATTTCTAAGGCTGCCGTTTGTTTCAACCGCGTACACAATGGTTGGGCAGAGATTACCATACCGGTCAACCAATGGAAATCTGATAAAGTTACTCTGAAAATATACGGACAAAACGGAGATGCAATAAATGGAGCTAACGGGGTTATTTTCGATACGACTTCTCTTACTAAGATCTCCTCCAACGGGCAAGAATATTATTTTTTGAAAGGGCGACCTGTTAGTGGTGTTCAAAATGTAGAGACATTCACTTATGAAGTTTCCAGTCCGCAGGATGCGGCTGTGTCAAAAACTTTTGATGCATTGTTATCGAAAGAGCAGGCAAACATAGCAGGAGCCTCTACAGTATGTATTCCTAAGGCTGCTGTTTGCTTCAACCGCGTACACAATGGTTGGGCAGAGATTACCATACCGGTCAACCAATGGAAATCTGATAAAGTTACTCTGAAAATATACGGGCAAAACGGAGATGCAATAAATGGAGCTAACGGGGTTATTTTCGATACGACTTCTCTTACTAAGATCTCCTCCAACGGGCAAGAATATTATTTTTTGAAAGGGCGACCTGTTAGTGGTGTTCAAAATGTAGAGACTTTCACTTATGAAGTTTCCAGTCCGCAGGATGCGGCAGTATCCAAAACTTTTGATGCTGTACCTTCAGACCAGTGGAATGATTTTGAAAAACAAAAAACTTGTGCTACAAAAGCAGGAGGAATTTGTGTGGATCGAAATAAGAATAATTATACCATTTATATTCCGGTATCTGAGTGGAAAGGGACAAGTGTAAAGATAAGATTCTTTAATATCAATGGAGATGTAATAAGTTCACAGGATTTTGCGAGTCCTGCTACAGAAATATAATGGAAGAAATTGTTATAAAATTACCACCAATCTGAACTTAAATGAACAGGTTATTATTGAAGCGTCCAGCTCTACCAATGCAGCAGTTCACATGCTATTGGATACTGTTCAGTCATTATGCTATGAAGGAGCTTGTGGAGGTAATAATAACTGGGAACTTACCGGTAATACAGCTACTGATCCGGCTTATAATTTTATTGGAACCACCGATAAGCAAAGTTTAGTTTTCAAAACCAACAATGTCGAAAGCATGCGTATCGATTCTAATGGAAAGATTGGAATAGGTACTAAAAATCTTTCATGTACTGATTGCTCTAATTACAGACTTTTTGTAAAAGACGGAATTAAAACAGAAAAGGTAAAAGTGGAAGTTGCTTCAGCTAATGGCTGGGCAGATTATGTATTCCGTCCGGATTATAAGCTCCTCAAGTTAGAAGATGTAGAGAAACACATTCATGAAAAAGGCCACTTGCCTAATATTCCTTCTGCTGAGGAAGTCGTGAAAAAAGGGATTGATCTTGCAGAAATGGATGCCAGATTATTAGAAAAGATTGAAGAACTTACTCTTTACACCATCGATTTGAATAAAAAAAATACTGAGCTTCATCAAAAGAACGCTGAATTAGGGGGGAATGTAAAGAACAGAGAGGAAATAATTAAAACTCTTCTGAAAAAAGTGGAAGCTTTGGAAGCTGGAAATAAGAAAATTGTTGACTCTAAAACTTCGAAGAATAATGAATAAATATAGCTTTTTAATAAGTATCATCTTCTTCCAACATGTCTACTCTCAGACTACTCCTAAATATTGGAGCGCAAGGGGAAACGCCGGTACCAGCCCTGATACTCATTTTGTAGGAACTACAGATTCCCAGAAATTACTTCTCAAAACAAATGGTACGGAAGCAATGCAGCTGGATATAACCGGTAAAGCGGGCATTGGAGTTTCTAATTTTTCCTGTACAAGCTGTTCCGGCTATAGACTTTTTGTGAAAGGGGCTCTTAAAGCAGAAAAGATAAAATTAGATATCGCTTCTGAAAATGGTTGGGCAGACTATGTATTCAAGTCGGATTATCAACTTCCAAGACTGGAAGAAGTTGAACAACATATTCAGGAGAAAGGGCATCTACCCAATATTCCATCTGCAGAAGAAGTGGTAAAGAATGGAATTGAACTCGGAGAGATGAAAGCAAGGCTTTTGGCTAAAATAGAGGAGCTAACTCTTTATACAATAGATCTTAATAAAAGGAATCAGAGCCTTACCCAGCAAAGTTCAGAATTAGATAACCAGATTAATAACCAAAACAAAGTCATTGATACACTTCAGAAACGTATAGAAAAGCTGGAGAATGATCATCGCCAAACATTTTAAAATATGAAATCAGCAGTAACCTATAAATATAGCCTGGGCATTGCCATATTGTTTTTTCAGTATTCAAATGTCACAGCACAAATAAGTGAGAAAGATTTCCCCGTTGAAAAGAAAGCTGCTCTGCGAAATATTCTCGCTGCACAGGAAAGACAGTCTGTACAGAGAGAGCAGGCAGTGAGCCGGTTGAAATCCAAAGGATTTAAAGAAATTATTGTAGAAGGGGAGAATGTGAAGCAATTAATTAATGAAGATGAACAAGGGCACCCGATGTATTATACAACATTAAATGCTAATCCTTCCAAACGGATTAAAGCCAATAAATTCTACTCAGGGCAGGGATTAGGGTTGAGTATTTCCGGCCAGGGAATGATCATTGGTCAATGGGATTATTCTAAACCAAGACTTAGCCACCAGCTATTGACGGGAAAGATTACTTATAATACCAATCAAAATCAAACTATTTCCCGTCACAGTACCCATATCGCCGGTACATTGATTGGTAATAATACGAGCAATCCTAATGCTACCGGTATTGCCTATGATGCTACTTCTAAAGCCTATGACTGGGTGAATGATACAGCAGAAATGACAGTAGAAGCTTTAGGAGGTATGCTCGTTGCGAATAACAGCTACGGATTTGATCCGATATACTTACAAACATATCAGTTCGGAAAGTATAATACAACAGCAAAGGAATGGGATAATATTATGTATAATGCTCCTTATTTTCAGATTGTGAAAGCAGTGGGAAATGCCCGGAGTATTGATCCTGCTATTGCCCCTCAGGTCGCTGCAAAACAAGGCTACGACCTGTTAGAAGGAGGAGGAATTGCCAAAAATGTGTTGGTCGTTACTTCAGTCAATGAAAATAGTAATCCTAATGGGGATTCCGACTTTAGTATTTCTTCTTTCAGTAGCTATGGGCCAACCGATGATGGGAGAATTAAACCGGATATTGCCGCTCAGGGAGAAAATGTATATTCTTCTATAGAAACGTATAATTCTGCTTATGGCTATTATAATGGAACTTCTTCCGCATCTGCTTCTGTAACCGGAGGAATTACGTTACTCCAACAATATTGGAAAACCCTTAATCCTAATTATATGTGGTCGTCTTCCGTGAGAGCAATTCTCGCCCATACAGCGAATGATAAAGGCGCTTTGGGACCTGATTATATCTATGGTTGGGGACTGATGGATACGGAGAGAGCAGCACAATTGATCTATAGTAATAACAAAAGTACTTTAGTTAAAGAAGAAAATTTAGCTAATGGGCAAGAATATCGGCTATATGTTGTTGCAACAAAAGCCGATCAACAACCACTGGTAGCTACTTTAGCATGGACAGATCCTGCCGGGAACCTTGGAAATACAGTTACAGATGATGAAGCTAAAGCATTAATTAATGACTTGGATATTACCATCGTTAAAAAAGATGATGCCGGGAATGCACAAACTTTTTATCCCTGGAAGCTGGGAGGAATTAATAACTATACTGCTGTAGCAACGCGAAATTCAGCCAATTCAGTAGATAATATTGAGAAAGTGGAAATTGAAAATCCTGACGGACTCTATCAGGTGATCATTAAACATAAGGGAACTCTTCAGCAAGGAAATCAGAACTTTTCTCTGATCCTTTCAGGAGTATCTTTTTGTTATTCCGATGATTTATATGTATTGGTAAGAGAAAAAGACAATATTGATGCCCCTAATTTTGTAGGAACCGCTAAAGAAATTAAAGCGTCCAATGTTATTAAGAGTACAGCAAAAGTTACTTATAAGGCCACTAAGTCTGTAGAATTATTATCTGATGCATCAGGAGGTAATAACACAGTAGGATTTGAAACAGAACCGGGAGCAGACTTCTTAGCTTATATTGATCCGGATTGTGGCAATATCAGCCTTCCTTTACTCTATAAAGCACAATCATTGGCCAGAACAGCCAATAAGATCACAGCATCCGTTCCTGCAAAACAAATGGAGATTGATAAGCAGGATGAGATTATGCTGTATCCTAATCCCGCTCATGAAGAAGTGAATGTGAAATTCAGATTAGGAAAGACTTCTAAAGTTGTGATGACCTTATATGATGTATCAGGTAAAGAAGTATTGCGTCAGGAAAGTTCCCAGGATTTCCCTGGCGGAGAGTTTATGAAAACATTAAATGTAAGAGGGTTGCCAAGTGGAGCATATATCCTGTATGTAGAAACGGCAACTCAGAAAACCGGTAAAAAACTAATCATTAAATAAAAAAAAGACCATGAATTATTTGCATAGAATCATCTTTCTGTCTTTCAGTTCCCTGGCGTTTTCCCAAAGTCCCGGTGGAGTAGGAGAAGTAAGCCTCTGGCTGAAATCTGATGCAGGGCGAACAACAACACTGTTGTATACGGATTATAGTAGTAATCAACATGCTATATCAGCTGAGGCAGAAAAGAATAAACCCCGGTACAGCTTACTGAATTATAATGATGCGCTGGATTTTGACGGGACTTCTAATTTTCTGAAAATCCCTTACGTGATGGAAACCCTGAACAAGGTCAACCTGTTCATGATTTATCAGAATAAAAATACGAATAGGGAAAGTGCTCTGCTTTCTACGGATTTTTCAGGAGAAAAGGAAATGTACTACAGTACAGCCAACGTTTTCAGGTATAACAACGAGCAAATTAATGATATAGAACCTGGAAAGCTAGATAGCACAGCTTCTTTAAGTATGTATTCCAAATTTGATGTACCCTCTCAGAAAATAGGATATGTGTTGGGAAGTTCAGGAAAAAGCAATATTTATATCGGAAAAGATGCAGGAACAAGAAACTGGGCTGCTTTCAAAGGAAAATTACCGGAATTCTTTATTTACCGTAAAATTTTAACTCAAAATGAAAGAGACAGGGTTAATTCTTATTTAGCCATAAAATACGGAATTACCATACCTATGACTGAATATCTGAGCTCTAAAAGTAAAAAAGTATGGAAAAAAGAAGACTATACAGATTACCCTGAAAATATAGCGGGGATCGGTATAGATCAATATTCGGGGCTTTACCAGAAACAGTCTACCAGTACTTCTGAAAATAAACGCTTAATTATCGCCAGTAAAGAATTGGCTGTGAGTAATAAAACCAATACGGCACAGTTGCCTGATCAGACATTTCTGATTTGGGGAAACAGCCGGGATGGTTTGGTGCTTGATCAGGAAGTATTAGGACAGCAGCTTTTAAAAAGGAAATGGAAAATCCGTTTATCCGCTGAAAAGAAAGAAGAGGCTTTTCCCACAGAAGTTGTTTTCTACATCAAGGATATTATTCCTGTGATTCCTGAAGGGAAAAAATTATCATTGGTGATCGACAGATCCGGAAAAGGGGAATTCAATAGCACAGATCTGGAAACTTACTCTGTAGGATTAATAGATGATAAAGGATTTGCCCATTTCAAAGATGTAGTATTCGACAAAGACTTTTCGGGAACGGATGTGTTTACTTTTGCTTTAGGTTCAAAACTATTGTTGACAAAAGAAATTATACAGGCCAGTTGTAATAATAATTTTGGTGCCTTGAAACTTAATATTCAAGGGGGATCGGGACCTTATAAAATTAATCTTACCAAAGATAATGTACTGGTACAGAATCAGACTTCCCAAAACTCAAAAGTGGATTTTAATAATCTTGCAACAGGAAGTTATACAATGGAAATTTTGGATAAAGCCAATACTTCTTCGCGCTTTAGTTTTGAGATCAACAACTTTGGCTCCGTTCATAATAGTTTAGCTGAAAGTTATGTACTTCCTCAAAATGGATATATTGAACTCGATGCTTCCAAAAATATTGATAACAGGGGAACTCATTATCAATGGACTTCAGATAACGGATTTACAAGCACGCGTCCTGATGTTAAGCTCTATGAACCGGGAGAATATACCATTAAGGCAACCACTTCTGATGGCTGTGTGAGAATAAGTAAAGTGACCGTAACCCAATCATCAGAGAACGGTATTACTATTTTCCCTAATCCTACACGTGCCGGAGAAAGTTTTACGATTCGTGCCCGTCTGTCAAAAGCAGAAGATATTTATGTCAAAATCCTGGATATGTCCGGAAGACTGGCTAAAGAAAGAAAAGAATCCGGCAAATCATTCTATGAAATTAAGGATTCGCTTCTTGTGGGAGGAACATATATCGTAATCGTGGAAACCACTACCCAGAAAAAAACTTTTAAACTAATCATTAATTAGTAACGACTATGAAGACATCTTTATTTAACATAATCAGAAAACAGAAGAAGCTGGTTAATTCCTTTATCTTGCTTATCTCATGGTCGCAGATACATGCCCAGGCCAATCATCTTTTCCTGACGAAAGAAGAGAGGCAACCGGGAGGTAAGGAGTATAAAAGTATAGCCGCAAAAGATCCTAAATTTACCTTTTCTTCAGTTGAAAAGAATTTAGCCGATGCATCAGAACCTTCACCAGAAGTGTCAGATAATAAAGAGAAAGTTGCATCTCAATCTGAAGGAGTTTCAAAAAGTATTAACATTGAGAGAACAACATTTAATACCAGCCATACAAACAGCTCCAGATATTATATTTCAGATATCAAACAAGGTGTTATTGGTAAAGATGAAGCCCATCCTATAGACCAGGTGTATGATAATATCTTTACCGTAATCGTTGATAATGCAGTAAAATCAAATTCTTCCGCCTGGCTGGAATATGAATTGTATGGAGTGACTCATTCCTCCGGAGTAAGCAAATACATCAATGATGAATTGGCTACCGGAGGTAATGCTGTCGAAAAAAACAACCAATGGACTTTCCATTCGGAAGCATTATCAACTTCTGCAATTCTTCAAGGGAAAAACAAAATTACTTTTACCATTCCTTCTGAAGCAGATTATACCTACAAAGTCCGTAATGTCCGTATCAGAGTTGATAAGGCAATTCCTTCATCCTACAAACCGGAGAAAACGGTAGTTTCTGCATTGATCAAAAATATAGCAGCCGGGGAAGCCGGAGAATTACATTGGGAAGGAGCAGGCCTTGAAGTCAACAAAGGAATTCTGAAAACGTCACAGAATTTTTCGGTAACTCCTTTGAGGGATATTGATATTCCGGCTACAACACCAGAATTCGTCAATGTAACCAAAGAACATTTTGCTTATCGTTTTCTTCCGCATGGAGAACATTTCAGTATTCCTGCAAAAGTGACAATGGCGTATGATAAGTCTAAAATTCCTACAGGATATACAGAACAGGATATCAAAGCTTTTTATTTTGATGATATTCAGAAAAAATGGATGGCGTTAGAAAAGGATTCCTTAATGACTGAAAAGCAGATTTTGGTTTCCAAAACAACGCATTTTACAGATATGGTTGCAGGAATCATCAAGGTTCCGGAATCTCCGGAAACCGGGAACTATGCACCTAATTCCATAAAAGATATTAAAGCTGCCGATCCATCTACAGGAATTGTAAGTATAGGAGCGCCTTCTCCTAACAGTATGGGAACGGTAAATACGAGCTTCCCTATTAAGCTTCCTGCCGGTAGACAAGGAATGCAGCCCTCATTATCTGTCAATTATAACAGTCAAGGAGGTAACGGATGGATGGGATTAGGCTGGGACCTCTCTATTCCTGCCATTAGCATTGATACCAGATGGGGGGTACCAAGATATGATAGTGCCAAGGAAACTGAAATCTATTCTTTTGGAGGGGAACAATTGACCTTTAAGGACGGAGATAAATTTGTATTACCCAATCGTACAGAAGGTTTTGATAAAGACAGAACGGCGGAACGGCAGTTTTATCCTAGAATAGAAGGAGCTTATAACAAGATCATCAGACATGGAAGCAGCCCCTCCGATTACTGGTGGGAAGTCATCAGCAAGGATGGTACCAGAAATCTTTTTGGAGGGGATGGCACTGCGGTAGCGGAAAATGCAGTATTGAGACAGCTTGGTACCCGTAATATTGGACATTGGGCACTTTTCAGAACTATCGATACCAATGGGAATTATATAGACTATCACTATAATACCGATGACAGAGTTTATCAGGGAAATCCGGGTAACGGAGGGCAGGAAATGTATATTAAAGAAATCAATTATACTTTACATAATACACAAAATCCACCTAAAAATTATAAAATAGTATTTGAAACAGTTGCAGGAAGATCTGATGTACAGATTAATGGCCGTCTGGGTTTTCTTCAGGTAACTTCCAAAAAATTAAATAAAATTGAAATAACTTATGGAGGAGAGCCGGTAAGAAGTTATCATTTTATATATAAAGAAGGAGCTTTCTATAAAACATTGCTTGAAAGTATTACCGAAAAAAATGCAGAAGGCGCTGAGTTTTATACGAATAGAATAGAGTATTTTAACAACATTGAAACATCCCAGTATGCACCGGAAACCACCATAGACGGTGTGGCTAACGATGCAGGAATCAAGAGTTCTTCATTATTGGGACATGGTGATTCAAAAAATAGTACGGTTGGTGGAGCTCTTACATTTGGTCTTGCAAAAGTAGGAGATACTCAAGCGTATAATCCAATTACTAAAAGTGCAACTCTTGGAGGAGATTATCAGTATACTGAAGGAGAAGGTGGAGGAAGATTGACTATCACAGATGTGGATGGTGACGGACTGCCTGATAAGATTCTGAAAAATGAATGGAATTCTCCGGATACTACTTTTAAATACAGAAAAAAAGGTCCGGATACAGGTGCATTTGGTAGTAATTTATTAACTCCGGAAAATTCAAAATCGTTTTCTTATTCAAAAAGTTATACGAATAGTTTCGGTTTACAAGCAACAGCTTCAATCCTTTTTCAGGCAGGAGCTTCAGGTGGAACATCCAAAACAAAAGATCTGACTTATAATTACTTTACAGATGCCAACAGTGATGGGATTCAGGATATTGTAAGTAACGGGCAGGTTTACTTCGGAAGAGTAGAAAATGGAGTTTTAAAGTACAGTACAGATGTTTCATTAACTCCCAATCCCATTACGAAAGGTGCAGCAATAAGTACACCTGCTGTAGATTGTAATGAGGTATTGGAAGATTATAAAAACTCTCCATTGCATGATGTTGTTAAAGTCTGGAGGGCACCGTTTGACGGAATGATTGGAATATCCGGTTGGATGCAGCTAAAAAATCCTTCATCAAGTCCGGATGGTGTAAAAGTAAGTGTACAACACTTTAAGCCGGAGACTAACACTTCAAGCTTCCTTACACCATTCACGGTCCTTACGGGTACAGCAAGGGCTAATATCACTACAACTTCATTACAGGTAAAACAAGGGGATTATATTTATTTCAGAGTAAACTCAAGGGATAATGGTGTCGGCGATCTTGTTGAAATGGTTGCTGGGATTTCTTATCTTTCAACTCCTATCTCATATCCCTATCCGGGAGCTCTTTCAGACTGGTACAGAGATTCATCAGAAACTCCTTTGGGACAATTAGATAATGTGAGCTTGGTAAGCAGTAAAAATGGTACAGGTGTTCCTGTGAATGTTGCTTCCGGTACTATTACGGGAACTTTTAATAAACCTCTGACAGTACAAGATATTACCGTTAAAATTGTAAAAAAACAATCAGATGGTACGGTAACAACAATAGGAAGCCAGCAGTATCCATATACAACTACAGGAAATCAAACCCTTCAATTGAATACCGGGGCTTTGACGGAGAATGATATTGTATATTTCCAGGTACAATCTAATTTGAATGAGAAATGGGAGAATTTAAAATTTAATAATTTAAAATTGACCATCAATTATGAAGGAAGTGATATAGAGCTTCCTATCATTCCGGATTTCCAGTTTTATAATTTAAGAAACAATACAACGGCTACATTTAAGCCATGGATTGACATGCGTGGTCGTGACGGAAATTATTCACTCTATGCAAAGTTAACAGGTAAACCAGCCGGAAGATATACTTATATCGTAAGAAATAGGGTAATGCAGCGTGGAAACTTTGTAGACCCAATTATTACTACGATCAATTGGACAGGCAGTGTGAATTCTATGCAGGAGCTTTCTATTTCTCAGCCGATCATACGTTGGAATGATTATTATGTTGAATGTTATACGGACTTAGCTTCTGACGCCGGATTGGATGGAGCAATTCCTAATATGGAGGTGGAAATTCGTGAATCTGTGAATGTGAATCCTGCTGCTCCTACCGTATTTGAAACCCATGGTATCAATGTCTATGGAAAAGATACTGATAAAATATACAAAGAAGGTTCCAGTACAGATTTGTCCACTGATAATGGAAGATTTGGAGCAATGTACAGAAGCTGGGGGCAATTTATTTACCATGGAGGATATGGTACATTACCTACTGCTTGTAGCCAACTACAGGATCAGCTACCAGATTATGGAAGTCAGCCTATAGATCCTGGTAAATTAGTTCCTCCTAGTGATGAGAACGATTCTACACCTTTGAATTCCAGGCTTTTCATCATGATGAATGCTTATAACGGAAGAGATTTCAATACTCCAAGTAATACCGACTATGTTCAGAGGTATATTGGAATGAGTAAAACGACTTACGTACAAGGATCAGAGATTTCTTCATCACGAATGGGAATGAATGATATGAGCGTGCTTTCACAAGGTACATCTGCGAATACTCCGGGAGTTTTTAATGCTCCTGTGAAGCAATCGAAAACCACTAATAAGAATGGCGGGATTTCGGGAGGTTTCTCTGTTTTCTCATTGAATAAAACAACGTCTTCAGGTGAAACGATCAACACTCTTGATTATTTTGATATGAATGGCGATGGGTATCCCGATGTCTTAAGTGGAAATAATATTCAATATACCAATATGATTGGTATGCTTTCCGGAAATACTTTGCCGGGAGCAAACGATAATCCACATAGAACCAATCATAAAAATACAGGGGTAGGAGTTGGTCAAAGCTATCCTTTGTCTGGAAAATCCAATGAATCCAGTAATAAAAATGCCTTGAAAGCCGTTGAGCCAGGATTTAATTTTTCAGCGGGAACATCTGATGGAACAGATTTCTCTAATTACAGTTATATTGACATTAATGGAGACGGGTTATTGGATAAAGTAGCGAATGACGGGCAGGTTCAGCTGAACTTAGGGTATTCTTATGCTCCGGCTGAAAGCCTTTCATATGGTAATTTCAGAAATGGAACCACCACTTCAACGAATCTTGGTGCGGGAGCATCTATTGGAGGTACGGTAACAAGTGGTTTACCGAAGGGTGTCAATATGTTTAACGGAAGTATTGCTTTTGGAGCAGGAAAATCTGAAACGTTTACTGATCAGAAAACATCCCTGATCGATATCAATAATGATGGTTTGGCAGATTTGGTAACCAATTCAGGCGGAAACCTGAGTGTACAGATTAATACAGGAAATAAATTTGTTTCCATACCATGGAACGCTTCATCCAATATTCAACAGGATGTTTCCCGTGGATTTAATATGAATGTCGGATTTACAGCATCTATCCTCATTCCTCTTGGAACTACCGGAAATTCACTAAAAATTTCTATAAACCCTAGTACAAGCTTTGGAGAAGGAGATAGTAACGTTAAGCAGCAAATATTAGATTTAAATGGAGATGGTTTCCCGGATTTATTAAAATCACAGGCGGATGGAGACGGTAACTTTAGCAATACGAGCGCACTGGTACAATATTCCACAATAGGGACTACGAATCTCCTTAAGAAAGTAACGACTCCAATGGGAGGATCTTGGGAAGTTTCCTATGAAAGGGCAGGAAATACCTACGAGCTTCCTCAAAATAAATGGGTAATGTCTTCTGTAGTTTCTTATGACGGATTTACTGGGGATAGTCAGTTTAAACCTGATTTTTCTAAAATTACAGTTACTTATGAAAACCCTTACCACAGCAGAAGGGAAAGAGCCTTTTATGGATTTGAGAAAGTAAGAACCAACCAAATCAATACAGGAAACGGAGGAGCTGCGGCTACTGAAATATACCGTTATACATTACAGACTTTTAACAATAATTCATACTTTTTAAAAGGAGCTTTATTGTCTGAGGTATTGTATGATGCTGCGGGAAATAAATGGACGGAGAAGATTAATGACTATTCTGTACGCTTCATCAATAACACCAATACACCGGAAACTAATCTTTTCAAAGGCGATGCAGAAAAAAGTTTGCAAAATTATGCCTACTTTATAGCTTCGGTTAAAACGATGTCCAACTTTTACGAAGGACAAAGCACAGCAGGTAAATCCACCTTCACTCAAAATGTCACATTCGATAACTATGCGAATTTAACAGGATATTTTGATAAAGGAGATGAGAAGATTGGAAGCACAGACGAATTAACAACAGAAATTCAATATCAGATTACTGATAATGCCTCCAACTACCTTATACTACCTACTAAGGTGAAATCAACCGCCACAGGGTTAGTAAGAGAAAGAACGGCTCAGTATGACGGTAAAGGTAATGTTACAGCCATTACAATGATAGGACCTGGAAATCCTGTCAACAGTTATGAGTATGATATCTATGGAAATATTAAAAAAGCAACTGGTCCTGCCAATTATCAGGGACAACGTTTCTTCCATGAATATACTTATGATACCAATGTAGCAACATATCCGACAGTGGTAAAAGATGCTTTCGGGTACAGCAGCAAATCGGAATATGATTTCCGGTTCGGAGTGCCTGTCTTTACTGAAGACATGAATTTACAGCCAACGCAATATGCATATGATGCAGCGGGAAGAACTACTGAAATTACAGGGCCTTATGAATTGTTTAATGACATTCCGTGGACGATACAGTTTGAGTATAAGCCTATTACAAATGCACCATTGAATGCTACAGGAGCACAGTCTTACGCCATAACCCGTCATTATGATCCTGATAATGCTAATAATACTATTAATACGATAAGTATTTCAGATGGTCTGGGTAGTCCTATCCAGGTGAAAAAGACAGCGGATCTTTATCAGAAAGGACTTAAATATGTTATATCCGGAAAAGTTGAGAAGGATGCTTTTGGAAGGGCATTAAAAATGTATTATCCTACAGAAGGACAAGCTTCAGTGAATACTTATGATGCAGCAGTAGATAATATTGTTCCTACGATTAACACCTATGATGTTCTGGATAGGGTACTTACAACTAAGCTACCGGACGAAGACCTGATTTCTGAAGTAGAGTATGGTTTTGGAAATGACCGTGAAGGAAGAAAGATGTTCCGTACCATGATGACGGATGAATTAGGAACAATCAAAAATACATATACGGATATCAAAGGACGTATTACAACAATACACGAACCATCCAATACAGGGGATATCTTTACCAGCTTTACTCATGATGCGATTGGAGAATTATTGAAAGTAAGGGATGTACAGAATAACCTGACCACCAGTATTTATGATGATCTCGGAAGAAGGACTTCCATGACCCATCCGGATAATGGTACTTCAACTTTCGCCTATGACCCTGCAAGCAATATGACTTCCAGAACCAACGCGGAAAATGAAACAGCTACCTATGAGTATGATTACAAACGTTTAAAAGCAATTAATTATCCAAAATATCCTGAAAATAATGTGAAATATTATTATGGTCAGGCGATGGATGCCTCAGCAATGGATAATAATGCGGTGGGAAGATTATGGTATCAGACTGATGCTACCGGTACCCAATACCTGAAATACGGAAGATTAGGCGAATTGACACATCAACGTCGTTCTGTAGCTGCTCCTGGAGCAGGAGTATACTGGTTCGGTACCGAATGGGAATATGATACCTGGAACCGTGTGAAAACAATTACGTATCCGGACGGAGAAAAAGTAACGTACAATTATAACCTGGCCGGAAACCTTAAGAGTATGGCTTCCGTAAAAGATGGATTTGCCAGAAATATCATCAATGAATTAGGCTATGATAAATTTGACCAGAGGGTATTCCTGAAATACGGAAACGGAACCACAACCAGCTATGAATACGAAACGAAGAGAAGAAGGCTACTGAAGCTGAATGCCCAGACTCCTACGAATCGTTACTTCATGAAAAACCTATATCAATATGATGTAGTAAGTAATGTCTTGCAAATCCACAATAATGCTCCTGTAGCACAAGCTGGACTATTAGGAGGAGGAACCAATCATGCCTATGGGTATGATGATTTATACAGATTAACTTCTGCAAGTGGAAACTGGCGTGGGATGAACCCACAAGGTCAGGAAGAGCGTCAGCGTTATACGGTTACAATGGCTTATGATAATATGCATAATGTGATGAGTAAAACACAGAAGCATGAAAGAGCCATGGGCAGTACCGGAACAGTCTGGAATAACATTGAGGCTACTTCTTATCGTTTAAATTACCGGTATGAAGGAACAAAACCACATGCTCCGACAACAATTGTAGATGAGCCTAATGTACCGGGGGCCTTATGTTGTGACGTCAACAATCCACAGGTGAAGTTCCAGAATTACACCTATGATAAAAAAGGAAACCCTACGGCAATTGCACAACAAACCTGTACCGTAACAGAACCAAAAACCAAGTACTTATGGGATGAGGAAAACCGTATGCGTTTTGTAGATACCAATCCTTCCACTCCGGAAGTAGACGGTTCAGCGATCTATACGTATGATGCGGGAGGGGAAAGAATTATTAAAAACGTTCTTTCTACAGCAGTGATCACAGGATCTAACGGAACTTCTCAAACGATCACCAAAAATGATTATAGCTTGTATCCTAACGGAATGGCTGTCGCAAGACTAATCTTCAATACTCAGACCCAGAAATATGAACTTTCTTATACCAAGCATTATTATGCCGGAGATCAGCGTATCAACAGCAAGCTGGGGAAAGGAAAAGATGTAGGATTATTTAACTGTGCATGGTTAATCATTCCTTACGGTGCTGGAGCGTCTTCCATCAATGAAAAAGTAGTAGCCAAAGAAAAACTGGAAGCCAATACTACAGCAAGTTTAGCGATTATGGCAGCGAACGGAATTACGCCACCCCCTAATTACGGACAAAATGCAGGATATACAGAAAATTGTGTACCTTCGTATACAGGCGTGGAAGAGAAGGATACCTATTGGTACCATCCTGACCACCTTGGCAGTAGTTCTTTTATTACCGGTTTAGATGGTGAAGTAACCCAAAATATCGAGTATTTCCCAAGCGGAGAGGTTTTTGTGGAGAATCATAAGAATTCTTACAATACACCTTACAAGTTTAATGGTAAAGAGCAGGATGATGAGACAGGATATTACTATTATGGAGCGAGATATTATAATCCTAGAGTGAGCTTGTGGCTGAATGTAGATCCGTTGGCAGAACAGTTTCCAGGACGGTCTCCATATGAATATACATTTAGCAATCCAATTAAATTTGTTGATCCAACAGGAATGGCGCCAGACGATCCTAAACCAGGATTTTGGAAAAGCTTTTTTGCATCTGTTGGAAGAGGATTGGCGGGTATTGGACGTCATATAATGAATAATCCTAATTATGCTGGTTATGGATATTCTCCAAATATGAAAACTCCTAAAGTAAGTGATTTTTCAGCATATCAGATTAATTGGAAACAGCAGTTAGATCCATATTATCAAATTAATAGTTTTTCGAGGTCATTAGTTGGTGGTACCGTTAATTTTGTGGGTGGTTTATATACTTTAGATGGTGCAAGAACTGCGAAGGCAATACCAGATGTAGCATCTTCATGGGGAATTCTTTTTGGATTATCAAAAGCCTTATCTGTCAATAGTACAGGTATAGCAAGAAGAGCATTATTTGATAAAGCAGGAGATATTTTATCATCTTCAGGTAAAAAGCCATATGTTATCTCTGCCGTTATAGATTCAGAAACAGGAAGAGTATTTTATGGAACAAATCGAACAATAAAATCATTGGATGATGTGAATGATGTTCTAAAACAACATCTTCCTAAAAATAGTCTTGAACGTTGGCCAACCTATAATTGTGCAGAATGTGATGCTTTTAATAATGCTTTAAATGCTGGTGCAAAATGGAAAAATCTAAAAGATATGCACACAATGAGATTAGAAAATGGAAAATATATTGATTTTACCAGATGTCAAAACTGTCAACAAACATTTAAGAATAGAAAACCTACTAGTGAATAATATGGAAAATGATTTTTTTAATAACATATCTATAAATGGTAGATATATATATGGATACTTATGTTTAAATTCTTTTTTTAGTAGTAAAAATACCCCAGATTTACCTGAAAGTCTGAAAAAAGATATAGAAGAGTTTGTAAGCTCAGATAGACTTGATATATGGCATGAAAATATAGAAGAGGTTTTGCCATCAATAATCATTAACAATTCTTTTAATTCAGGATATTATGAAATAATAGATGAAAAATATTATAATGATCTACGAGAATATTATACTAACATAGGTAGTGA
The DNA here is from genome assembly GCF_001021975.1 of Chryseobacterium gallinarum. Lineage (NCBI taxonomy): Bacteria > Pseudomonadati > Bacteroidota > Flavobacteriia > Flavobacteriales > Weeksellaceae > Chryseobacterium > Chryseobacterium gallinarum. Next base: position 3,671,382 of record NZ_CP009928.1, read on the forward strand.
TTCGTGTAATTTAATAGAAAATTTATTAAATATAGGAGCCAGTAATTTGTTTGGAGCTTTTGATTCAACAATTTCTATAAAATATTTGAATAATATAATTAGTATATTAAAAGATAATAATGTTTATTTGCCAGATCCTGAACGTGTTGCTGCTTTAAATGTAGAAGAGAAAAATGGATGGGGAAATACTGTAAGTATGAAAGATTATTTGCCTTTTCAATAATTGATCGCCCGCTGTGCAAAGTCTTTGACTTTGAGCAATAACAAAAACATAGCCACTATAATTTGTAGTGGTTATGTTTAATAATAATGTTTTTTTAATAAGTAATATAACCTCCGCTGTCGCGAGTTTCTAACTCGTGTGCCAAATAAAAGAAAAAACCACTGTTTTTAGGCGGTGGTTTTTAGTATGATCCTGTCTTGTACCAATCGGCAGCCAGCATATCAACAGCAAGCTAGGAAAAGGAAAAGATGTAGGATTATTTAACTGTGCATGGTTAATCATTCCTTACGGAGCCGGAGGTTCTTCTATTAATGAAAAGGTAGTAGCTAAAGAAAAACTGGAAGCCAATACCACTGCGAGTTTAGCCATTATGGCAGCGAACGGAATTACACCACCTCCTAACTACGGACAAAACGCAGGATATACAGAAAATTGTGTACCTTCGTATACAGGCGTGGAAGAGAAGGATACCTATTGGTGCCATCCTGACCACCTTGGCAGTAGTTCTTTTATTACCGGTTTAGATGGAGAAGTAACCCAAAATATCGAGTATTTCCCAAGCGGAGAGGTTTTTGTGGAGAATCATAAGAATTCTTATAATACATCTTACAAGTTTAATGGTAAAGAGCAGGATGATGAGACGGGATACTATTACTATGGCGCGAGATATTATAATCCTAGAGTGAGCCTTTGGTTGAATGTGGATCCGTTGGCGGAGAAAATGCCGAGCTGGTCGCCGTACAGTTATAGCTTTAATAATCCGGTGAAGTTTATTGATCCAGATGGAAGGTATCCTATTTTACCTTTGGTAGGAACAATAGCTACATTTTTAAAGACCTTCAATAACACTCCTTCTAGGATGGGTACTCTTTCTGGTACAAATGCTGCTGCTGCTATGTCAAGATTAGGGAATACAGAATTTAATTGGAGTCAAGGAAGAAGTCTCCCTACTAATACTGCTTACTTTAATAACAGAGATGGAAGGTATGTTTATACCACTGCAGGGGGATGGATTGATATGGTACATTTTTTATTCTATGCGGGGAGAGCTTATAACTATAAATTAGAAAAAGCTCAAGCTCAAGCTGAAGTTTTGAAAAGTGGAGGTTCTGTATCTCTCAGAACTTTAGATAGATCTAAAATGAATCCTGTTGGAGAATCTTTACAGGATGGATATATGCAAGAAGCGTCTGACGTAATGTTTGCAGCACATTCAGCATATAGTTATGAGGATTTGCCGAGTGATAAATTTGGTGCTGAATTTGGTGCAAATTATTTTGATCCTAAAAGTAAATTATCATTTGGAGAGCAATTACAAAATTATATGAATTCATTAGGAGCAACGGATCCTAAAAATGCACCTAATTATAATGAGCTTCCTAAACAAGATAATCTCAAATCTCCACCTAGAAAAAATTATAACAAAAAACCAGTATATATTAAAGGAGATACAGGAGGCTCAAATGATAAGCCTTGTACATTATGTCAACCAACTAGAGCAAGACAATAATATAAAGTATGATGAAAATTTTTAATACTTTGCTATTTAATATTTTATTATTAGCAGTAAGTTGTACATCTAAGAATATAAAGGAGGCAAACCAAATTATTCATAAAGTAGAGGAGTATAGAAAGTTAGAAAATAGGCTTCCTGATAACCTTAATGCTATAGGAATAAAAGAAACAGAAGAGGGACCTGTTTTTTATAAAAAAATAGATTCATTAAATTATATTGTTTGGATACAAGCCAATTCTTCAGTAGGAGACTCTAAAATTTATTATTCTGACAGTAAAAAATGGGAAGAAGGATATAGAAAAATCAAAACCTCTCATTGAGTGTGTAAGCCCCCTGCTGCCGCGAGTTTCTAGCTCGTGTGCCAGATAAAAGAAAAAACCACTGCTTTTGGCGGTGGTTTTTAGTATAAGCTTGTCTTATATGTCGAGTATCTTGCTAGTGCTCAGAATAAGAATAAAATCCTTGCAACAGTAAGGTTTTTGTTATTTAATCTAATTCTTTTAATTTTATAATATGTGCAGAAAATACAAGTTTCATGAAAAAAGAAGCTTTTACAAGCTTTGCCGCGGCATATTAATCCAAATTTAAAATATAAAACAATGAAAAAGTTTATCGTATTATTCAGAGAACCTGATGGTAGGTCAATACAGCATTCTGAAGATGACATTAAAGTTCATCAGGAAAATTGGAAGAACTGGTTTTCAACCTGGGGACAAAAGGGAAAGCTGGAAGGAGGGAGTGGATTGACCTTAGAAGGAAGAATTATAAAAGATGGAAATACAGTGTCAAATGAAATTTATAAGAATCATAATGAAATCGTTGGAGGGTATTTGCTGCTGAACTGTACTGGTTTTGATGAAGCGGTAGAAATAATGAAAACCTGTCCTATTTACGAGTTTGATGGTTATGCAGAAATCAGAGAACTGCAAAATCAGGATTAAAAAGTCTTTGAAGGATGAGCATTACAATTAATTATATACAATCAGTGGGGATTACGTAAAAAAAATCTGCTGAATCTGAAAATCTGCGAGAAAAGATGGAATATATCGGAGAATTTTTCTTCGATACGAAGGGATATTTCTACACTGTTTATACAATTTCAATCCTTATATTTGATCTATGAAAAAAACAGGTATACTCACATTATTTTTAGTTGTTTTCAATACAGGGTATCATGCACAAATGAAATCTTTACCAAAACTGGAAGCCGGAGTTTCTTATGATCTGGCCCAGTTTCGAAAGAATACATTAAGTGAAATTATATATGAGCTCAACCTGAAAATTCCGGAAAACAAATCGGAAAGGATTGCAGGAACAGAGATGTTATCCTTCAACTATAAAAAGCAAAATGATGCCCCGTTACAGATCGATTTTAAAGAAGAACCCTCTTCTTTAATGGCTGTATCTGTAAACGGACAGTCCATACAACCTGTTATGGAAAATGAACATGTGATTATTGATGCAAAATACCTGAAATCAGGAGCTAATCAGATTCATTTTACCTTTCTTGCCGGAAACGGTGCTCTTAACAGACGTGACGGATACCTGTATGCCTTATTTGTGCCGGATCGTGCACGAACTATGTTCCCATGTTTTGATCAGCCTAACCTGAAAGCGAAGTATTCTTTAACCTTAACTATTCCTGAAAAATGGAGCGCTATAGCCAATGGAAAACTGAAAGAAACTACTGTACAACAGGGGAAAAAAACGCTGCAGTTTAACCAATCAGATCTTATTCCTACCTATCTGTTTTCTTTTGCTGCCGGGGATTTTAAAAACTTTACAGAGAAAATCAGTGAACAGGATTCCAGAATGTTATACCGTGAAACCGATTCTGTGAAAATTAAAAGCAGTATGGATTCCATTTACACCCTGTACCGGAATTCTCTTGATTATTATGAAAAATGGACAGGTATTAAGCATCCTTTTCAAAAACATGGAATGGTTGTCATTCCCGATTTTCAATTCGGTGGAATGGAACATCCCGGAGCCATTTTATTTCAAAATTCTACCTTGTTTTTAGATCAGAATGCTACCCAAAATCAATTGAATAACCGTTCCAATCTTATTGCCCACGAAGTTGCCCATCTCTGGTTTGGAGATATGGTGACCATGGATTGGTTCAACGATGTCTGGATGAAAGAGGTATTTGCCAATTTTATGGCAGATAAAAGTACCGGAGCTTCTGCAGATAAAAGCGTATATGACCTGAAGTTTCTAACGACGCACTTTCCGGCGGCTTATGGAGTAGACCGTACCTTGGGAGCCAATCCAATCCGGCAGGTTTTAGATAACCTGAAAAATGCAGGAATGATGTACGGTTCGATTATTTACAACAAGGCACCGATTATGATGCGTCAGCTAGAGTTACTGATTGGGGAAGAAAATTTCAAAAAAGGAGTGAGTGAATACCTTAAAAAATATGCCTACAGCAATGCAACGTGGCCGGACCTGATCACAATCCTTGATCAACATACTCCGGAAGACTTACAAAGCTGGAATAAAGTATGGGTGAATGATCCCGGAAGACCCGTGATTGATTACGATATACAATATAAAGGCAATACAATAGACCGTTTCACCATCTCTCAACATCCGGAGTACGGGAAAGAGCAGAAAGTATGGCCACAGGAGTTTCAGATAAGCTTATTTTACACAGATAAAGTAGAAAAAGTGAATGTGAAGCTATCAGGAAAGCACCAGGAAATATCAGCATTTAAAGGAAAAACAAAACCTCTTTTTATCCTGCAAAACTCATCAGGAACAGGGTATGGAGTGTTTGGAATTGATAAAGCAATGATGCTCAACTTTTCTGTAATAAAAGATCCGGTAAACCGGGCAAGTGCTTATATTTCGTTGTATGAAAATATGCTGGCGGGGTCAGGTGTTTCCCCATTAGAATTATTTCAGTTTTTTGCAGGAGAATTGCAAAAAGAAAATACAGAGCTGAATCTTCGTTTGATCACCGGATATATTTCTACTATTTACTGGGAATTTTTACCGGAAAATATGCGATTGAGAGAATCCGAAAATATAGAAAATAAGCTATGGGAAGCATTACAGGTACAGAAAGCTAAGAACAATAAGAAAATTTTATTTGATAGCTATCAAAACATTTTCCAGTCTCAAAAGGCATATGATAATCTGTTTACCATTTGGAAATCCCAAACTCCGCCACAAGATGTATTTCTTAATGATGAGGACTTTACAAGCCTTGCGCTTTCTTTATCTCTACGAAGTACCAATAATAATGATTTGTTGCAAGAACAACTGACCAGAATTAAAAATCCGGATCGGGTAAATCGTTTTAAAATTATTATGCAGGCGGCTTCATCGGATCAAAAAGTTCGTGACGAGTTTTTTAATGGGCTTATGCAAAAACAGAACAGAGTGAATGAATCTGCTGTGGGGGCGGCATTGGGGTATTTACATCATCCTTTAAGGCAACAGACCTCTGTTAATTATCTTCCGAAGACTTTAGATGTATTACAGGAAATTCAAAAAACAGGAGACATTTTCTTTCCGGATAATTGGCTTCGTTCTACGTTTAGCAGCTATCAGACCCCAAAAGCACTTGATATTGTGAATCAGTTTCTTTCACAGAATCCGGATTATAATGCCGTTCTGAAGAATAAAATTTTGCAGGCTACAGATAATCTGAGAAGAGCACAAAACTTGGTGAAATAGAATATTTCCCGCAGGTTTTATAAACATAGCTGATCAGAAATATTTCTGTTCGCAGTATAAAAAAACTCTGATTTTAAACTTATGCGCTCTTTTCAACTCAATGCTTTTAACTTAAAATACTAAACTGTTCAAAAAACTTTTTGTGGTTTTAATTTTAACCACAGATGACCCAGATATTCACAGATGTTTGTAGATAATTTTTTGTTCGCTGATTATCCGGGTATAACTGATTATAAAAAGTCTTTGATTTTTAAACTTCTGTGTACTTCTCGCCGCAATGTTTTTAACTTAAAAAGACTAAAGTGTCAAAACTTTTGTGACTTTTATGGTTTTAATTTTAACCACAGATGACCCAGATATTCACAGATGTTTATGGATAATAAAAACTTAGTGTTCAAAGGCTTTTGTAACTTTGACTTCATCAAATCTTCGATTGTGTTTGTTTTCTAAAATCTGAAAATTCATCCTTGAAGTACAGGTTGTATTTGCCGTATAACAGTCTGTGCATCATTCTTCCATTTTTTAAAAAATAACTATCTTCGGCTTCATAAAAAAAATGATATGCAAGTATATGAAGGGATTTCTGTGGGGTTGTATCTATTGCTAATGATAGGTATAGGCATATATTCTTATAGAAAATCAACAAGTAATTCAGAAGAATTTTTAATAGGGGGACGAAAGATGGGCGCTGCTGTTACGGCATTGTCTGCAGGTGCTGCTGATATGAGCGGATGGTTGCTGATGGGAGTTCCGGGAGCCATGTATTTATCCGGGATTTCAAGTTCGTGGATTGCAATTGGCTTAACGATAGGGGCTTTTCTCAACTATATCATTGTAGCACCAAGGCTCAGAATTTATACAGAAGTTGCTCAGAATGCCATTACCTTACCCGTGTTTTTTGAAAACAGATTTAAAAATAAAAATCATCTCCTGAAGATCACTTCTTCTATTTTTATTCTGGTGTTTTTCACCCTTTATACTTCAGCTGGTATGGTATCCGGAGGAAAGCTGTTTGAATCTGCTTTTGGAATGGATTATACGGTAGGGTTGCTGCTAACCAGTTTAGTGGTAGTTTTATATACCTTTTTAGGAGGATTCCTGGCAGTAAGTCTTACAGATTTTGTACAGGGAACCATTATGGTTCTGGCATTGGTGATTGTACCGCTTGTAGCCATTTCCCAGATTGGAGGTTTTGGAGAAACATTCTCATTAATCCAGGCAAAAGATCCTAAATACCTGGATTTATTCCGGGGAACCACTACTGTGAGTATTGTGTCTTTATTAGCCTGGGGCTTAGGGTACTGTGGGCAGCCTCATATTTTGGTGCGTTTTATGGCGATTGATAAGCCAAAAGATCTTGTGAAAGCAAGAAGAATCGGGATTACTTGGATGATCTTTACGGTTGCCGGAGCTCTGGCTATTGGTTTGGTAGGAATTGCTTATCTGCAAAAATTTGACCTGGAAACCATGATGAAATTTGATGGATCGAAGACGGAAGCAGAAACTATCTTTATTTATTTCTCCCGTATCTTATTTCATCCGTTTATTGCGGGATTCCTGCTCACTGCTATTTTAGCTGCTGTAATGAGTACTATTTCTTCCCAACTACTGGTAACGTCCAGCTCATTAACGGAAGATATTTATAAAGCCTTTCTAAACAAAAAAGCCACTCCAAAGCAACTATTGATTGCCAGCAGACTCTCCGTTTTATTGGTTGCCGTGATTGCTGTCCTTTTATCATTGAATCCTAAAGATAGCATCCTTAATCTGGTTGGGAATGCCTGGGCTGGTTTCGGTTCTGCATTCGGGCCATTGATCCTGCTATCCCTATTGTGGAAAAAAACAACATGGCAGGGAGGCCTTGCCGGAATGCTGGTAGGTGGGATTACGGTACTGGCCTGGGTTTACCTTCAGCATCCGTTGAAAGAATGGTATGAAATAATACCGGGATTCGTTTTATCTTTACTGACCAACATTATTGTTTCATTATCAACCTATAAGCCTGATATAATCATCGAAAATGAATTTGATGAAGTTAAAAAAATCATGCAGGAATAAAAAATGATGTGATTAAATAAAAAAATATAGGCTGTCTCAAACGTTAGACAGCCTATATTTTTAAGCTATACTAGCTGGCTTTTCACAGTATATTTTGAAAACTCTTCCCGGTCATGATATCCGAAAACTTCTATCTCTGGATGTTCATTAATGAGTTTTTTTATTTTTACCATAGATTCCAGACGTCTTGTGTTGTCATCTGCTCTGGAAGCTGCGAGTTCTCCGGCAGGATGTTGTTCATCTTCCAGTTCTGCTCTCAGATAATAGGCATCTCCTACATATAAAATCCATTTTTCTTCCCATCGGATAGCAACTCCACAATGGCCTAAAGTGTGGCCGAATAAAGGAATTAAAAAGATTTCAGTTTCTGAGGAAGCATCAACTTTCCTTGCTTCCAGCCCAAACCAATGCTGATCTGAAGCCGGATACTCTTTAACAAGAGGATGATGGGCAAGATGACCTTGCAGATAGCGGGGATTTTCACTGTAAAAATTGATCAATTCTTCCGTGGAAACATGAACTGTAGCATGGGGGAAATCTGCAAGGCCACCTGTATGATCCGGATCCAGATGGCTCAAAACACAATCTTTTACGTGGGCTGGATCTAGTCCTAGTTTCTGAATTTGATGGAAAGCTGTCCGCTCCATATCCAGCTGAAAACCTACAGCTTCTATCAATTCAGCGCCAAGCCTTTCATTAGGATGTTCTACATCCTGGACACCCACTCCGGTATCAATCAGCAGCAGGTTATCATCTTCTTCAATCAGCAAACAGTGGCCGATAACGTCATTGTTCATAGGTATTGAAATCTTTACACAGTTAAGATGATGTATTCTTTTCATATTTTTATGTTGGTTAAACTTCATAACAAGATACTCAATAAAACGTAAATGTGCTGATGGTTTGGAAATTAAAAAATAGTATACCTGATAAACTTTACTTGTATTGATACTGTTTTGAACATTTAAATTTTTATATCTTTATTTTTATAAACCTTTCTCAAAAGGGGTCGAAGCTAAAAATCAGGGTACAGGATTAGGCCTCGGTTACGATGGGAAAAGTGCTGTATCAGCTTTAACAGACAATACCAGCTTGTCTTGTCAGCAGGACGGGTTTTCAGAATCTGAGGCATACAGGTATCACGATGTAAAATATTGCTCTCGATAAAACAAATAGAATTAGCAGATAATAAAACAAAATATGTCAGAATTATATATCATGACCGGAGGTCCCGGTGCAGGAAAAACAACCCTGTTGACTGAACTTGAAAAAAAAGGTTTTATCACGGTGCCTGAAGAAGGACGGAGAATTATCAAAGAGCAAATGAGCGTCGATGGAAACGCTTTACCATGGATGAACAAAGAAAAATTTGCAGCACTGATGTTCGAAGCGTCTGTAGAGACTTACAAGAAAATGAGTGAAATGCCAGATGGAAAAACAATTTTTTTTGATCGTGGAATACTGGATACGATAGGATATATGAGGCTGGAAAAAATCCCTGTTCCTGAAGTGATGGAACTCAAAGCCCGCAGAATGGCCTATCATAATAATGTTTTTATTCTCCCTCCCTGGAAAGAAATTTATGAAAATGATCCGGAAAGAAAGCAAACCTTCGAAGTAGCAATGTCTACGTTTGAATGTATGCTGGCAATCTATCAGGAATATGGTTATAATACCATTGAAGTACCCAGGCTTAAACTCGAACAACGAGCCAGGTTTATTCTTGATATTATTAAAACAAGATGCTGAATCCCGGAGCTTTGGATCAATAATTATTGTACCTGAAAAGAGCATATCCAGGTTCCTTCAAAGCGAACTGCTATTTTGATGGCTAATTATTCAATAATGGTCTTGGGTCGAATACAACTTTTAAAGAATGAATTTTCCCATCAGTAATTTCATACCATCCTGAGGTTAATATTATCTTTTCGCCCATATTGATATTATACCAGAAGCACACGTCTTCCCCTGAAGTAAAGGTTTGAAGAATTTCATATTTGAATTTCATTTTTTTCATATCACTGATATAAACGGAAGCACCTTCTCTGCTGCCTAATACCCCGTTGAATTTAAAATCAGGAGCAAGACAGCTTTCTGCCTTTTCAAAATTCTCTTCATTCAGGTATTGAATAAACTTTTCTGCTACGTTAACTGTATTATTCATAACTATTTTTTGTAAAGCTAATAAGTTTTTTCCGGTTTTGTTTGTGACGCCCGTCATAAAATGTCTTAGAAGTTATCATTGTCACAATTGATAATGACAATAGCTAGCCTCATATATTTAATATGAAAGCATAGTGAACTATAAAATGATTAATATACGGATTAAACCAATCTTTATGGTAATTCTATTTCACTCCTGTTAAAAAGGTGATTCTGCTTTTGGCATAAGAAATCTGTTCATTTTCTTTTTCCTGGTCAGGTTTGTTTTTGAGGTAGAGCTGATAATAGCTTACCGCATTTTTAGGCTGTTTGAGGTTAATATCATAAAGAAGTCCTAAACGGTAATAAATGATATTGCTTGGACCAAAAGTAAGACCTCTTTTATAAGCTGTTATCGCATCATTATATTTATTTTCAGCTTCATATATACCTGCAAGTGCTGCGTAATAAAGCGTAGTGTGATCAGAGATGGCTTCATCTATAGTTTTTTGGGCATAGAGAGCAGCTTTATTATAATCTTTCAGTTCGCGGTAGCTTAAAGCCATATAATATAAAGTTCCTTCATTTTGTACTCCCTGTTCTTCCAGCGTTGTATACAGATTAATGCATTTCTGATAGTCTTTCAGATAGAAATAAGCCTGACCCAGCTCATTGATGATATTGGGATCAGCATTGATTTTTAATAATCTTTCCCCTGTTTCAACAACTTCGGAGTATTTACCCAATTGGTTAGCCAATGGTAACTGGGCCTGTTGCAGGCTGAAGTTTTCCATATCAGCAGAAATAGCTGTCTTTAATACATCATAAGCCTGCTGGTATTGTCTGAGTTCACGGTAAACCATAGACAGGTCATAGGCCACATCAGGATCAGTGGCATTCAGGGTATTGGCTTTTGTAAGGAGCTTAAGTTTGGCTTCAGAGGTATCTTCATAAGCAGCAAGTTGTTTGTAGGCGCTGAAGTTATTAGTATCCAGCTGAATGATTTGCTGAAGGTATGATTTTGCTTTGAACGCATTTCCCCGTTTGGAATTGATGCCGGCCAGGCTAAATAACGTGGATAAGTTATCAGGTTGCAGGGTATTAATTTTCAGATAGCTTTTTTCTGCATCAGATAATTTACCGGCCATCAGTTGACAATAGGCGATCTGGCTTAGTCCCTTTATATCCTGTGTGTCTTCGGTGTATATACTTTGCAGATAACGGGCTGCATCAGCATAGCGTTGAGTTTCATAATACTCCAGAAGCTTTTCAGAATCAATTTTTGCAGACTGGGCGGTCATGTTTAAAAAGCTGATCAGGGCGATAAGCAGGAAAAGTCTGATTTTCATCATTATTAATTTTTATCTAAATTATCAGTTATTTGATAAGATTCCAAATTTTGATCCTGATTATTGATGCAGCTCTGCTTTTGTGGCTATTCAGGCTAAGGTTATTCGTATATTAGCCGCTAAAAAATAATAATGACCAAACCTTTCATTATTCCGTTGTTACTGTGGGTCAATTTCGCTTATGCTCAAACCAGTTTCGAAGTGAAACCGGGAGATACCCTGAAATATTCTCCCCGATCTGCAAAACCTGTCTGGATATCAGTTCAGTCTGCCGAAGCTAATATGGCTGTAGCACTGTTTGTTGACGGTAAAAAAGTAAAAGAACAGGATGATTCCAGAGGAATAAAAAGTGTTGAACGATTACATTATAAACCGGAAAAAGGCCGGAAATACGAGTTTAAAATTTGGGCCAAATCCTATATTCAAAAAAGCAAACCGGCAAAAGTTTCTATCAATGAATCCAAAAATGCAGAGAGGCTGGAAACATATTTTAGTCCGGATCAACTGATAGAAGACCTTCACGTGTTCCGTTCTATCAGAGAGCAGGTGAATTCGGGGTTATATGTATACAGAAGCAAAAAACAAATTGACAGCATGTATCAGCAGGCCGAAACAGAAATCAGAAACAGTAAAACCATCTTTGACTTTTATAAAGTGATTGCCAGGCTTACCGGATTTGAAGGCAGCTGTCATAATTATACTGATCTGCCTAACCATGCTTCTTATTATCTGACGCGGAAACCGGAATACCTGCCCGTTACTTTAAAGAATATTGACGGCCGCTTGTTGCAGGATTCAAAAGATGTGGCATTGCCTCTTGGTGCGGAAATACTTTCCATCAACGGGATTCCCGCAAAAGAAATAATCAGCCGTTTTGCCCAATATTATTTTTCTGATGGATTTTCCACACCCTATAAAGAAACTACCGGCTTTGAAAGAGGAATGCTTGATAAATTTTATATAGAATTCGGAACACACAAAAATTATGTGATCAATTATCGATGGAAAGGGCAGGATCATGAGGTTTCTTTACCGGGAATATCTTTTGAAAATTTCAAAAAACTTCAGGATTCACGTCATTCATTGGCATTTGATAAGAAATTGCTCTCTGAAAAATACAGTTTTACTAAAGAAGGGCAGGGGATATACCGCTTATCTTTAAGAAGCTTTGATTTTGCGGTCGATAAAGAAGATCCGGCCTATAAAAAATTCAGTATTTTTCTTGATCAGATGATGGATACACTTGAAAAGGAAAACATCGAAAACCTGATTATTGATTTAAGAGGAAACACAGGCGGCACAGGAGCCTTGTATGAGAAAGTTTTTTCTTACCTTACTGCAAGGCCATTCCGGGACAGTCAATATGCCTATACAAAATTTAATGAAGTACCCATGGAGGAAAAACTGGTGATCACTCCTCTTTTTCTGTCTAATGGAGTACATGATAAACAAGGATTAAATGCTTATCTGAAGCAGCTGTATCCGAAAGCTGTTCAGGGAAAATATTATTGGGCGGATGATAAGAATCCCTCAATTTTACCTGCGGAAAAAACTTTTAAAGGCCAGATTTACCTGTTAACAGATCAACGTGTAGCCTCGGCAGCATCACACCTTGCCTCATTGATCAAATCCTACACGAATGCCATTGTTATTGGGAAAGAAACAGTAGGAGGGTATTACGAGCACAACGGACATCTTCCTCTTGTATATGAGCTCCCTAATACCGGGATTCAGACCGGTTTTTCCATTGTTCATGTTATCCAGGATGCCCAAAGTCTTCCGGATCAGAAAAAAGGGCAGGGGATTATTCCCCATATTGAAGTTTATCAGTCTGATCAGGAATTTTTAGAACAAACAGATGTCTATCTGAAGAAAGTTTCTGAACTTATGAAAAAGTAAAAGAATAAGATAACGGGGTCTTGCTGTTTGCCGGTGAGATCCCTGTCAATTTTAGCAGTATTATAGTGGAAGGAATCATTTAATCAATGACTTCAGAATACTTGAACGCTACTATATAAAGTCGTAGAATTACTACAAAATTTCAGATTAGGATTGAAAAATTTTCAGAATCTAATTGTCCACTCTATATTTGTGTTACCATCATATAATTACAAAATAGTATTAATCATCAATAAGCAGATTGAAATCCAATCCTATAGGACTTAAAGTGATCATTTGATTGGAATCAATTATTGGCTTAGAATTAAATACCCTTCATTGAATATGAAAAAAATATTTTCTGAACTTAAAGGCTTTGTTATCTATAGTCCGGAGCTTTTAACGCAATATTTACAGGAACATCATCTTCCGGGCAATAATATCCTGAAATATTTTGTAGAGAATGAACATGGAGACGAAATTACCAAAGCAGGGATTGCTATCCCCGTTATAGGAGTGGAAGAAGACTATTACTCCTTCCGGATCTCAACTCAAGGAGAACATATTTTAAATGATCATGAGATAGCTACCCAGTCAGAAGGCTGGATTTTTCAAAGTGCCAGTCATGAGGTGAAAATTGTAGGAATCGGCTACCTTAAAGATATATCTTCCATTAATGAAGAAAATAGCATCACCTTGCCTTTAGAAAATGGCTGGTTCTCTTTACAAATACTTGCCGGCAACAAAGACGGGGAAAGACTCTTTGAACTCCATATGCAGAGACACGAAGAAAAACCGGAATTTAAAGGTGATGTTAGCACAGAGTATTACTATGGATAAAGAAATTAGATTAACAGAATATTTTAATAATAATGAATTGTTTTCTAAACAATTGATGTTTAGAACTTCATCCGGAACAGATGTTCATATTATAAAAAGAAAATAAAAGGAACATTTTTTTCTTGATAAAATATTTTGTCAGTAATAAAAAACTTTCTATATTTGCACCACTGAAAACGACGATATAGTCGCACTTCAGGAGAGTTGGCAGAGTGGTCGATTGCGGCAGTCTTGAAAACTGTTGACTGTAACAGGTCCGGGGGTTCGAATCCCTCACTCTCCGCAATAATAAAATGAAAACCTACTGATGGCAGTAGGTTTTTACTTTTTAAGATTTTCCCTATATCCAACTTTTGCGCTTGATCCTTGATCTCCCATTAACAAATATTTTAATTTTAGTTATGTATAAATCTTGTAAAACTGCCTTTAACAGGTTGGTTTATTACGTTATTATTCTATTTGTTCAAATTGTTGAAAAATTTTACTAGTATAAGATTCTGTGGCCGTCAAGTTTTATAATCTCACTATTGGCCATTTTTCTTACGGTCCTGATAACAGTCTCTACCCTTAACCCGGTAAGGTCAGCAATTTGCTGGCGGGTAAGTTCTATCGGAAAAGAATGCCGGCAGTCATCATCATGATAACTCTTGAGATAATCCAGTAACCCTTTCAGACGTTGAGCTGCATCAGATGACGCCATATTGTTCACCATTAAAATATTGTAATATAATCTTTGTGACAGGCACATATTCATTTCCAGTGAAAGATCGGGTTTTTTCTTTAGCATATCCATAAAATTATTTTTAGACATTCTCACTACTTCTGTTGTCTGTAAACTTATGGCATTGATAGGAGAGAGCTTTTCGATAAAAAGTAACGGATCCCCAAAACTTTGATTTTTTCCTAAAATATTCTGGATAAACTCTTTTCCGTTTTCATTATAGATATTTAGTTTTACCCTCCCGCTGATAATCTGGAAATAATATTGTGGGTATTCACCTTCCCTGAAAATAAGATCTTTAGCACTATAGATAACATTTTCGCCTCCAAATGAATGAAGAATACTCTCATCGATATTCATACAACTTACCGTTTTTTTCATAGACTAATTTTTCCTGAAAAGTAGGAATAAGCTTTCAAAAAAAATAATAAATAATTCAATCTTTCCGCTATGGATATTTTTAATCATAAATATGATGTGGAATATATAGGATAAACATTTAAAAAATGCTATTTTTTGAAATATTGTGAGTATTTTTGGAGCTAAAGTACCTATAATTAATTATTGATTTTAACTTCTATGATTTTAATTGTTGATGACAATCAAAGTAATCTTTATTCATTGCAAAAATTACTTGAATCTAAAGATTTTCAGGTAGAAACAGCCAGTTCCGGGGAAGAAGCTCTTGGTAAAGCCTTGAAAAATGACTATGCCTTAATTATTCTAGATGTTCAGATGCCGGATATGGATGGTTTTGAAGTTGCTGAAACCCTGGCAGACTACAGTAAAACGAAAGAAGTTCCCATCATATTTTTATCCGCTGTCAATACAGATAAAAAATTCATAACACGGGGGTATGCCTCCGGAGCAAAAGATTATGTAACCAAACCTGTAGATCCTGAAATTCTTTTACTTAAGGTGAAGACTTTCTATAGCCTTCAGGAGCAAAACATGGCTATGAAAAAGACCCAGCAGAATCTTGAGCTGGAAGTGAAGGGAAGGCGCGAATCGCAAGTGACGATGAAGTCTCAGATAGATCATTTTCATTTAATGCTGGAATCCCTTCCTCAGATTGCATTTACATTGAATGAAACCGGAACCGTTGATTTTGTTAACGGTAAGTGGTACCAATATTCAGACTCTGAACAGCATTTTCCGGAAGCCCATCCGGACGACCCTGTCATCAGTGAGGAATTTGAAAGATGCAGGAGAAAAGGAAAAGCATTAGAATTGGAGATCAGGATTAAAAATGTCATTTCAGGTGATTACCGCTATCATTTGCTTAGGGTAACTCCTGTATATGATGAAGAGCGTATCAAAAACTGGGTAGGAACTTTTACCGATATTGATGACCAGAAAAAAGTAGAAAAAGAAAAAGATGAGTTTTTAAGCATTGCAAGCCATGAATTAAAAACTCCTTTAACCAGCATTAAAGCATATGTTCAGTTATTGGAAAGAAAACTAAAACTGGATAAAGAAAGCCCGGAAGCTGGATTTGTAATGAAAGTTCAGGGACAGATTGAGAAGCTGAATACGCTGATTACAGATTTGCTGGATGTATCAAAAATTGAAAACGGAAAGCTGAAGATTAATAAGAAACCTGTTAATCTGGAAAATGTTATCAGTAATGCCATTGAAACAATCCTTCAGACCCATGACGAACAGAAAGTAAAAATTGAACGCCACGGGACCAGGCCGGATATTGTAATTCCTTTGGATGAGATCCGTATAGAGCAGGTGTTGATTAACTTTCTGACAAATGCTATTAAATACTCTCCCAATAACAACCAGGTAATTGTTACCACCTTTGTAGATGATGAAGCTCAGGAAGTAAGAGTCAATGTAACTGATTTTGGAATTGGGATTCCTGATTTTAAGCAGGAAGCCGTGTTCAAAAAATTCTATCGTGTGGAAGAATCTTCGCTGCAGTTTCAGGGAATGGGGATTGGACTATTTATCTGTTCTGAAATTATCAAGCAGCATCATGGAAGTGTAGGAGTTTCCAGTAAAGTAAATGAAGGTTCCACCTTCTATTTCACATTACCTTTAAATTAATTTTTATGCCGAAAAAAATTATAAGAAACCTTCAATTTGGAGTAGGACTTTCACTTTTGATTTTAATAACCAGCTCAATAGCTTCCTATTGGAGTATCCGGAACCAGATAAATCACCGGGACAGTCTTTCTAAAAGCAGGCGTTCCGTAATAGCCGTTAAAGATGTATTGGTCGCCTTACTGGATGCGGAAACAGGCAACCGGGGATATCAGCTGACCGGTAGGGAAGACTTCCTTGAGCCATACAAACGCGGTTTAAGAGAATATCCCAGGGCACTGGTGCGTGCAGAATCATTAGGTCTGGAAGACCGGAATCAACTGGAAAGGCTTGCAGGATTAAAAACAGCAGTTAATCAGGTGATGGAAAATCTGAAATATCTGGTTGAGAACAGACGTAAAGGAACTGTAATGACCCAGCAGCAAATCGTTATTGGTAAGAGCTACATGGATCAGTGCCGGAAAATCGTAAGTGATTTTGTACAATACGAAGAAAACCAGGTTGAAATTAAAAACAGAGAACTGAACCGTTCTTCCAACACTACTGTTCTTTTTATAATTTTTTCAGCGTTGGCAGCAATAGTAGTGACTGTTTTCTTTTATATCAAAATGCGGGCAGACCTTATCCGCAGAGATAAGCTGGAGAAAATGCTCAAGGAAAAAGATCAGGAAATGACCCGCAGGGTAAGTGCTATTCAAAAAATTGCAAACAGGGTAGCTAATGGTGATTACAGTGAAAGGGCAGTGGATAATGAACAGGATGATCTCGGAGGTCTTGTAGAATCCCTGAACCATATGACAGAATCTCTCAAGATCTCTTTTGATAGAATTAATAAAAGTGACTGGCGTCAGAAAGGTCTTGCCCTACTGAATGAATCGCTTGTAGGAAATAAATCTGTAAAGGAGGTTTCAGATAAAGCTTTAAGACAATTAATAGAATACGGAAATTGTATCAATGGCTCACTATACCTGTATGATGAAGGAATATTAAAGCTTAATAAGGCATTCGGGCTGGAAGCTAATATGAAAAAAGCCTTTGAGCCGGGAGAAGGAATGGTAGGACAGGCCTTCATTAATGCTAAAACCCAGGTTTACAATAACCTTCATGAAGATGATTTTGTAGTCACCTTCGCCAGCAGCACTATTAAGATTTACGGGATAATATTAATTCCTGTTTTTGCGGACGGACAAGTGATCGGAGTTCTGGAACTGGGTTCAACATCTAACTTTGATGAGGACAGGGTCAACTATTTTGAAGAATGCTGCATCAATATAGGAATTGCATTAAGTGCTGCCAAAGGAAGAGAAAAAGAACAGCAATTATTGGAAGAAACCCAGGCTCAGTCTGAAGAACTGCAGGTACAGCATTCTGAACTCGAAAACCTGAATACGGAATTGGAAGCACAAACGCAAAAACTTCAGGCTTCTGAAGAAGAATTAAAAGTGCAGCAGGAAGAACTGATGCAGGCTAATGCTGAACTGGAAGAGCGTTCAAGACTATTGGAAGAAAAAATCATTTGATTGCAGAACGCAATAATGAAATTCAGAAAAAAGTAGAAGAACTGGCCTTAAGTACAAAATACAAATCTGAATTCCTGGCCAATATGTCCCATGAATTGCGTACTCCTTTGAATTCAATTCTTCTTTTATCACGGCTGATGGTAGAAAACCCTGATGAAAATCTCAACGAAGATCAGGTGGAATCTGCAAGAGTAATTCAAAGCTCCGGAACAAGTTTATTAACATTGATAGATGAAATTCTTGATCTGGCAAAAATAGAATCCGGTAAAATGACCCTGGAATACCAGGATGTGGTTATTGAAGAAATAGTAAAAGATCTGAAGAGCCTTTTCAATCCGGTATTTCAGGAGAAAGCTCTTCAGTTTAATATCCAGATCGACCAGGATGTTCAGAAAGTTATTGAAAGCGACCGTCTTCGCATTGATCAGGTATTAAGGAATTTATTGTCCAATGCCTTAAAATTTACCACGCAGGGAAGCATTGGGTTACACATCAGGAAGCATTCAGAAAAACCTGATTTTATTGTATTTTCAGTAAAAGACACCGGGGTGGGAATTGCAGAAGATAAGCAACAGATTATCTTTGAGGCATTCCAGCAGGCTGACGGGTCTACCAAAAGAAAATTCGGAGGTACCGGTTTGGGGCTCTCTATTAGCCGTGAAATAGCAAGACTTCTCGGGGGTGAGCTCGTTCTGAAAAGTGAACTGAACAAAGGGAGTGAGTTCAGTTTCATCATTCCTGTACATGCGGTTGCCGAAGTGGTTCAGCCTGAAACAGATCAGAACCTGGTGGAAATAATACGGGAAGACGTTGAAGAAATTCAGCATATTCTGGATGAGGGCGAAACCGGATCACTTCCATTGAATACATTGGAAATTCCGGAGGATGTAGCAGATGACAGAGACAAGATCAGGGACGGAGACAAGATTATTCTTATTATAGAAGATGATGTCAATTTCGCAAAAGCCTTGTTAAAATATGCCCATTTACAGAATTATAAAGGAATTGTTGTTGTAAGAGGGGACCATGCATTGTCAGCAGCCCGGAAATATCGTCCGCATGCGATTTTGTTAGATGTTCAGCTGCCTGTAAAGGATGGCTGGGAAGTAATGGACGAATTGAAATCGGATCCTGATACCAAGGCTATCCCGGTACACATGATGTCTGTTCTGCACCTTAAAAAAGAAAGTCTTATGAAAGGTGCTGTAGATTTTATCAATAAGCCGGTTGCCCTGGATAAAATGACGGATGTATTCGGGAAAATTGAAGAAGCACTGAAGAAAGGTCCTCAGAAAGTCCTGATTGTTGAAGAAAATGCCAAACATGCCAGCGCATTATCCTATTTCCTGAGCAATTTTAATATTTCCTTATCTGTAGAGCATAATGTAGAAGACAGTGTAAAGGCACTTACTTCCGATATTATCGACTGTGTTATTCTTGATATCGGAAGCTCAAAAGGAGATGAATATCATGTGATAGAATCAATAAAAAGCTATGACGGGCTGGAAAATCTTCCGATCATTATCTTTACAGAAAATAATCTATCGAGGGAAGAAGAACTGAAAATAAAACAGTATGCAGATTCTATTGTTGTAAAAACAGCACATTCGTATCAAAGAATTTTAGATGAAGTAGGTTTATTCTTACATTTGGTGGAAGAAAAAAATAATGCTTCTGAAAATACTACAGGCAAAGTCCTGGGGTCCTTAACGGAGGTTTTGAGCGGGAAAAAAGTACTTATAACCGACGATGATGTCCGAAATATTTTTTCATTAACAAAAGCCCTTGAAAAGTATAAAGTGGAAGTGATTGTTGCAATGGATGGAAAGCATGCCCTGGAACAGATTCAGCAGAATCCTGATGTGGATGTCGTTTTAATGGATATGATGATGCCGGAAATGGATGGCTATGAAACTATAAAGGAAATCCGGAAAATGCCGCAATTCAAAAGGTTGCCGATTATAGCCATTACCGCCAAATCGATGATCGGAGAACGTGAAAAATGTATTACGGCGGGAGCTTCAGATTACATTTCAAAACCTGTAGATATTGATCAGTTATTATCCTTGCTTCGCGTTTGGTTATATGAAAGTTAAACAGATAAAGTTCTGATGAAGAAGAAAATTTTAATTGTGGACGATGATCCACGTAATATATTTGCATTGAAACTCACCCTGAAAGCCCGTGGATATGCAGTTGAAACCTGTACAACGGCCCAGGAAGCATTTGATATCCTGGGTTCCGGTCATCACTTTTCCGTTGTTCTGATGGATATGATGATGCCGGGAATAGATGGTTATGAAGCAGTCAGGATAATACGGAATACGCCGGAAATAACGAATATTCCGGTTATTGCTGTTACTGCCCAGGCTATGCCGGAAGACCGTCAGAAATGTATGGAGGTAGGCGCTGATGAGTATGTCTCCAAGCCAATTGATGTGGATCTTTTAATAACGACAATAGAAAAATTTTCATAGATGCTGGAACCAAGTATCATAAAAGATCAGGAAGTAGAATATCTGATCAGTGATGTCTATGAGATGTATGGCTATGATTTTTCTGGCTATAGCAGGGCCTCGTTTAAAAGAAGGGTAAACCGGATATGCCTGTTAGACAGATTTACCAGTTTCGCGGAACTCAGATATACCATCATGAATGATCCCGAATATTTAAAACGTTTTGTGGAAGAAGTTACGGTGAATGTTACAGAAATGTTCAGGGATCCCTCTTTTTTTAAAGCTTTGAGAGAGAAAATTTTACCACAGCTTGGTACCTATCCCCTGATCAGGGTTTGGGTGGCAGGTTGCTCAACAGGCGAAGAAGCCTATTCCATAGCCATTCTGCTGAAAGAGGCCGGGCTTTATCATAAATCCCTTATTTATGGTACTGACTTGAACCCTTCTGTACTGGAAGCCGCCAGATCCGGTGTTTTTCCACTACAGCAGATGAAATTGTATTCTGAAAATTATAGACTGTCAGGAGGAATAAAAGATTTCTCGGATTATTATACAGCTAATTATGATAGCGTAAAATTTGACAAGAGCTTACAGGAAAAACTTATTTTATCCACTCATAACCTGGTATCAGACAGTTCTTTTAACAGTTTTCAACTGATTATCTGCAGGAATGTTCTGATTTATTTTGACAGAGAATTGCAGGAAAGAGTATTTCGCCTTTTTGACAACAGTCTGGAAAATTTGGGATTTCTCGCCTTGGGAGCCAAGGAAACACTCAGGTTTTCTACGATTGATAAAAATTATCATCAGGTTGACGGTCAGAAAATCTGGAAAAAGGTTGATCATCATTAATAAGATACACTATGAGGTTATTAAAGGACATAGAATTAATCGTTATCGGAGGATCTGCAGGAAGTCTGCAGGTTATCATTGAGATGATCAAAAATTTAAATGATGCTATACATATCCCGATTGTGCTGGTTATTCACCGCAAAGCCCAGTCAGGTGATGTGTTGCGGGCTTTACTGCAGCAGTTTACCCAAATTCCTGTGGTAGAAGTGGAAGATAAAACCGAAGTCCGGGAGCATGCCATTTATATTGTTCCTGCAGATTATCATTTGCTGTTTGAGAATAAAAGAAATATGTCATTGGACAGTTCAGAAAAAATGAATTATTCCCGTCCTTCAATAGATGTCACTTTCAGGTCTGCAGCGGAGGTTTATAAGGAAAATATGCTTGGAATCCTTTTATCGGGAGCCAATGCTGATGGGGTGGAAGGACTTGGCTACGTTAAGAAATATAATGGCTATGTATGGATTCAGGATCCTGAAACAGCTGAAGTGGAGTATATGCCTAAACATGCTATAGAAGAAATTGATTATGACCTCATTATAAAACCCGGTAATTTGGCGGGTTATATCAATCAATTATTATCTGAATAAAGTAATCTAAATAATATGAGCAAAAAGAAAATTTTAATTTTTGACGATGATGCGGCTATTTTAGAAGTAGTTACCATCATATTTGAGGAAAATGGATATGATGTTAAAATCTCAGAAACATCACACGATATTCTGGAGAAAGTGGCAGAATATAATCCTGATGTTATCTTAATGGATAACTGGATTCCGAAAATTGGAGGGGTGGAAGCCACAAAACTTCTTAAAAGCAGTGCAGAATTCAGACATATTCCGGTAATTTATGTAACGGCCAATAATGATATCGTTGCTTTGGCAGCAGAAGCCCAGGCGGATGATTATGTGTCAAAGCCTTTTAACCTGGATGATCTTGAAGAAATAGTAGCAAAACATATTAAAGAGCAGGTGTAAACATTTTCGGATTCACCTTTGGATCTTTAAAATAAACTAAATCTCTCAAAATTTTGAGAGATTTAGTTTATATGGTAAGCTTAATGATTTTTCCTGAGGTTTTCCAGCTCGGTAATAATCTGATTTTTTGATAAAGAACGGGTGTTGATTTTATAGATTAAAGAACTTAATAAAATATAAAGCTGTGGATTATCCAATATAAAATCCGAAAATGTTTTGACAAGGATTAATTTTTTTGAAACAATATTTTGGGTGATAATATATTCAAAGGCAAAATCAATATCCGTATCCAATTCTTTCTTTACAATTAAATTGAAATACTCATCGATCAAATATTTATCTGTGATCGGATTTAATAGTTCAGTTTTTACTTCATCCATACCTTTGTTGTTAGGTTTTTAAATACAAATTTTATACCGTATGAATAAAATATGGAGTTTAATGCATTCAGAATAAGATTTATATAAAAAATAGGCTTACAGTTGAAGATACCTCCGCCTCATTGTATAGGATTACCGTTGCAAACGCTTTGAAAAAAACATTTTTCTGTTCATAAACATAAAGTATACTTTTTGTTTTCGGATGAAACAAAACTATTGTAACCGCTGATCTCATCAATAAGAAAGTGATGAACTGAGGAAATGAGAAATGAAACAGGGATTTTAAGCAATGAATGTATGCAATATGAATTTTTAATAATAAATTAGAAGCGGTATTTCCTGAAAATGTTATAATAGCTCAAAATATGAATGAGACTTTTCCTGAAATGAAGTCCGAAATATATGGTGACAGATTATTCCCCCTGCTGCGGTGGATAATTATTATTATACTGACCGGTGCAGGAGTGGGTCTGCTGGTTGGTTTGATCACTGCGATGATTACCGGACCTGTTTCTTCCATTATTATATTCTTTTTTCTTTTTATCATTACAGGATCATTAACCGGCTTTTTAATCTATGAAACCGTCGGGTTGAAAGATCAGCGAATCTGTAATATCCTCGTCAATGACAAGGGAATTTCTTTTCTTAACAGAGAGGATACTACCATTTTTGAAATTAAATATGAAGATCTGGCATTTGATGCGGAAGGATATAAGCAGGATATACTGTCGGTGTCTTCCGGTGTCGGAAAGTTCAGTTCTTTTAAAATGAATCTATGTGTTTTCATTAAAGGTAAAGATCAGAAAATCAGAAAGAGATTTGTTAATTTTAATAGCATTCCTCTTAAAAATAAATATGCTTTAATGGGACATTTTCTTAAAGGAGTACGACTGTTCCGTCCTGAGTTGAATATTGACCCCAGAGTATACAGGGATTTTTACCTGGACGAGAAGTCACTACGTTTTGATCCGGAAATCCGCCGTAAGGATTTTATCATAAAAGCTATTAGTATAACGGTGGCATTCCTGATATTGATATTGGTTTTTTATTATACCGGATAGAACCGTAAAATCTGAATCATAAAAAACAGCCTTCAGCATCTGAAGGCTGTTTTTTATTTAAAATACTGTTTTTTCAATCAGCTAACCCATAGAGTCTAGATCTGTTCGAAGATGAATAAGTATTTTATCATTTAAGTTACACCTGTTATGATGAAAAAGCATCCAGCATATCTGCAGAAGGAACAAAGAATAAGGTTCCTGTCCGGGCCGTACTGAAATCGAGGATGCGGTCATAATTTCCCGGTGGGCTTCCGATAAACATATTGGTCAGCATCTTTTCTACCGTACTGAAAGTGCTTGCATAACAAATAAAATAAGTTCCCATTTCATTAGAAGAAACACTTCCGAAAGGCATATTGTCCCTTACGACCTTAAAGTCATCCCCTACATTGGCCAGAGCAATATGGGAATTGGAGGGTTTTACATCATCACTCATTTCTATATCCTGCTCCTTGGATCTGCCGATTACTTTTTCCTGTTCCTCAACAGGCAATGCTTTCCAGGCGTCCAGGTTATGAATATATTTTTGAACAAAAAGATAACTTCCACCCTGGTATTGAGGATCAGAATCTCCGATAATGGCAAAATAATCACGGTCTTTGCCGTGTGGGTTTTCCGTTCCGTCTACAAACCCCAGAATAGACCGGCTATCCCAATACCGGAAGCCCTGAACTTCAACAATACAATCTGCAACTTCTTTCATGAATCCGGAAATAGCAGATGCCATATCATAAGCAAGGCTTTTCACATCTGCACGGATATGGAAATGCAGGTCGCCCCGTGTGCTTACCGCAGTATGTTTACTACCTTTTATTTCCTCAAATCGTTTAAGTTCCTTAGGAAGTGGAGTAGGAAGCTCAAGCTGTAACCATGCCTCATAACCTATACCCAATACACAGCTCGCTTTGGAATCGGGAAACCGGTCAAGGGCAGAGTTATTCAGATTAGTAACTAATGCACAGATCCTCTGAAAAACAGATTTAATCGTATCGAGAGCTGCATTTTGTCTGAAATTCCAGACCAGGAAGTAAGTATTATTGTTCGGATAATCCGTAACATTTTGAGAATTCATGTTTTTTTCAGTATTGTTTGTTGCCATGTTGATTATTTCCGGTGAGTCAAATTTAGTAAATGATCATACCTCTGCATTGTCTTATTCTTCAGATAAACAATTTAAGACATTTTTTTCACAAATCATATTAATTACTTTTACATATATCTTATCAAAAATCTGGTAAAATGAAGTATTATTGTATAAAATTAATCTTCAATAGAGACAGCATGCATTGGGAGATCTTTTTCTTCTTTTTAATAATAGCTTTTGTTTATTCATCGGTAGGTTTTGGAGGAGGTTCCAGTTACCTTGCCGTACTGGCTATGTATAATCTTCCCTATCAGGAAATACGCCTTACGGCACTTATCTGTAATATAATTGTAGTGATAGGAGGAGTTTATATTTATATTAAAAATAAACAGATAGACTGGAAGAAAGTCATTCCTATTACCCTTGTAAGTGTGCCAATGGCTTATTTGGGAGCGGTATTGAAAATAAGCCAGGAAACTTTTTTCCTGGTTCTGGGAATTACCCTGGTGATAGCAGCTCTGTTGCTATGGATAAAAACAGAAACAGCAAATGAAGATTATTCCGTAAAGGATTCTGGTCCTTCATCTCTTTTTAGAAACATTTTTTTAGGGGGAGGAATTGGATTTTTATCAGGACTGGTAGGAATCGGAGGGGGAATTTTTCTTTCTCCTTTGCTCAATTTGCTGAAGTGGGATACAGCACGGAAGGTTGCAGCAACTTCCAGTGTTTTTATTCTCGTCAATTCAATATCCGGAATTGCAGGGCAATTATCAAAGTTGTCTGTAGATATAGACTATTTCAGGATTTTAAGCTTATGTCTGGCTGTTTTCATCGGCGGGCAGATTGGCTCCAGAATGTCCCTGAAATGGAATCCTGTGATTATCAAGAGAATGACTGCTGTCCTGGTTCTGGTGGCAGGAATTAATGTTTTAATTAAATATTGGTAGACCCGTTAAAGAAATGAAACTTAAAATATTAGCGTTTGGAATAACGAAGGACATCTTCGGCACATCACAACAAGAAATAACAATAAAAGATGCTATAACCGTACAACAATTAAAAAGTATCCTGGAAGAAGAATTCCCGGAACTCAAAAAGCTTAGATCTTATTTTATAGCAGTGAATGAAGAATATGCGGAAGAAGATCGGATGATCACAGAAACGGACGAAATAGCTATAATTCCTCCCGTAAGTGGTGGGTAACAGAATGGTTTACATCTCTTAGTAAAAAATAGAAAATGATTGATATAAAAATAACGGAAGATATCTTGAATATCACAGATTGCCTTGCTGCCGCCCGGGACCTGGAAAGTGGAGGAGTGGCAACATTTATAGGGACAGTCCGTAATATAACCGGAAATAAGCCGGTTACCCGGTTGGAATATGAATGCTACCGGCCAATGGCGGTAAAAGAGATCCGGAAAATAATACAGCAGGCTATTTCACTGTTTTCTGTGCGTAATATTGTTGTTCATCATCGTATTGGTATTTTATTTCCTGGCGATGCTGCGGTTATTATTGTAGTGAATGCAGGGCACAGGGATGCTGTTTTTGATGCATGCCATTATGTAATTGATACGATAAAAGAAAAAGTTCCGATCTGGAAAAAAGAAATTTTTGAAGATGGCGAAGAATGGGTTTCTGCACATCCTTAATTTGAAGAAGTAATTTTTGTATATTTACTATACCAGTTCTCAGATATGAAAACCAACACATCAGAAACTACATCTGTACGCCGGATAGATATTATCAGGGCGAAAGATCATGACAGTTATGCCTGTACGGATGATATTTCAATAGAAGAGCCCCTCGAAATACGGATTTCTTATGGCTGTAAGGAACAAAAAGAAAGTAAAAACATATCTGTAACCATGAGGACACCGGGTAATGATACTGAACTGGCAATAGGCTTTCTGTTTACTGAAGGAATAATTTCCGGCTATCATCAGATTCAAAAAGCAGAACATCCGGAGGCAGAATGTTCCAGAAACCGTGAAAATATAATGGTCGTACATCTTACAGAGGATTTTATTCCCCAGCTGATGAAGGCCGATCGCAATTTTTATACAACGTCCAGCTGCGGGGTGTGTGGAAAAGGTTCTATTGAGTCCATAAGGACTGTCAGCTCTTTTCAGGATCTTCAAAAACAGCCGTGTGCAGTAACGTTGGATACTTTATACCAGCTATCAGGAAAGCTGCAGTCTTTTCAAAATAATTTCAGTGCTACAGGAGGAATCCATGCATCAGGAATTTTTGATATACATGGTAATTTATTGGCCTTGAGGGAAGATGTCGGAAGACACAATGCATTGGATAAGCTTATCGGACATAGCCTGATGACCGGGCAGCTTCCTCTTCAGGATAAAATTTTAGTATTGAGCGGAAGAGCGAGCTTTGAACTTATTCAGAAGGCAGCTATGGCAGGAATCTCTTTTGTAGCAGCTATTGGGGCTCCATCCAGCCTTGCTATTGACCTGGCAAAAGAATTTGATATAACCTTACTGGGTTTTCTTCGGGATAACCGGGTGAATATATATCATAAAAGTAACTGCCACGAAATTATAAAATAAAACCTTATGAACCACGAATGAACCGTGTGTCTGTAAAAAAATAAAGAGATGAAAATTAGAATAAAAGATAATTCAGTCAGGTTCCGTTTAACACAGTCTGAAGTTTCGGAATTAGGTGAAAAAGGCATGGTCTCCAGCTTTACTCAGTTTGTAGACAGACCGTTTATCTATACGATTGAAAAGACACAGGATGAAGCATTATCCGCTGCATTTATTGAAAACAAAATCGTAATGAAGATACCTGAGACTATGGTTAATGCATTGGTATCTACAGATACGGTAGGATTCGACGGGCAAACCGGATCAGTAAAACTTCTGGTAGAAAAAGACTTCGTATGTATTGATAATACCATGGAAGAAGATCAGAGTGACAACTATCCGAATCCGAACCTTACATGTTAATCACACAATAAAAATCCAAGGGCATGGAAGACTATAACAAAAAGAAAGAAATAGAAGAAGCAATCAGAAGGGAACCTAACGCTGAAAATCCCTTTACTTTACTTGACCTAAAGCTGACCCATGTGGAAAAAGCTGCAGCAGGAGTACCGGCTGTAATGGCCGCTTTTAGTGATCTGTTTGAAGAAAAAACTCCGGTCAGGGGGATGAGGGCACTATTCAAAATGAATCAGATGGATGGCTTTGACTGCCCGAGCTGCGCATGGCCTGATCCCGATGATGAACGCTCCGTGCTTGGAGAATATTGTGAGAATGGCGCAAAGGCACTTGCTGAAGAAGCAACAACCAAAAGAGTAACACCTGAGTTTTTTAAACAAAATTCGGTATACGACCTTGCCAAACTGGATGATTATCAGATAGGCAAGATGGGAAGGTTAACCGATCCCATGTATCTGGCACCCGGAGCTACCCATTACGAACCGATCAGCTGGGAGAATGCTTTTAAAAAGATTGCAGAGCATTTAAATGCCCTTGAATCACCGGATGAAGCCGCTTTCTATACTTCAGGACGAACAAGTAATGAAGCTTCATTTGTGTATCAGCTGTTTGCAAAAGAATTTGGAACGAACAATATGCCTGACTGTTCCAATATGTGCCACGAAACTTCCGGATCTGCATTACGACCTACTATAGGAATAGGAAAAGGTACCGTAACTCTTGAAGACTTTCATGAAGCTGAAGTGATCGTGATCATTGGACAAAATCCAGGGACCAATGCTCCAAGGATGATGAGCGCTTTAGCCAAAGGAAAAAAGAACGGCGCCAAGATTATTGCCATCAATCCATTACCGGAAGCCGGTTTGATGGGATTTATTAATCCGCAGAGTGTAAAAGCTGTCCTTAGAGGAGGCGTGCAGCTTGCAGACCTTTACCTGCCTGTAAAGATTAATGGTGATATGGCATTGTTGAAAGCCCTTGAACTATTACTCATAGAATTTGAAAAAAATAATCCGGGTAAAGTCTTCGATGAAGGTTTTATCAAGGAAAAAACAGTAGGGTATGAAGACTTCCTGAAGCAATTCGATCATTACCAATTAGATGAACTGGCAGCCCTTTCAGGAGTCTCCAGGGAAGATCTGGTAAAAGCTGCAGAAATACTGGCGTTCAAAAAACGGATTATTATCAGTTGGGGAATGGGGCTTACCCAGCAGCCTAACGGAGTAGATATGATCCGGGAAATCCTTAATATTCTTTTACTGAAAGGAAGCATCGGTATTCCGGGAGCAGGAGTCTGCCCTGTACGGGGACACAGTAATGTACAGGGAAACAGAACAATGTTGATCGACGAAAAACCTACTGATGAACAGCTCGACCGTCTGGAAAAATTCTATGGATTTAAGATGCCCCGTAAACATGGATATGATGTAGTACGGGCCATAAAAGCAATCCATGAAGAAAAAATAAAAGTAATGTTTTGTATGGGAGGAAATTTTATCTCAGCAACTCCCGATACCACATATACCGCCAATGCTATGAGAAAGCTAAACCTGTTGATTTGTGTATCCACCAAGCTGAACAGAGGACACCTCGTCCATGGCAAAGAGGCATTAATCCTCCCTACCTACGGACGAAGTGATAAAGATATCGTCAATGGAGAATTACAGATTATCACCACTGAAAACTCAATGGGAGTTGTTCAGAGCTCAAGAGGCATGCTGGACGCCGTTTCAGACAATCTGATCAATGAAACCCAGATTGTATGCCGTATGGCTATGGCAACATTGGGAGAAAGATCTGTAGTAAACTGGCAACGGTATCATGACAGCTATGATGCAGTGAGAGATGATATTGAACAATGCATTCCGGGATTTGAAGATTACAATATCCGGGCAAGGAAAAAAGGAGGATTCTACCTTCCCAATGCGGCAAGGGATGAACAAAGCTTTGCAAAAAACCTGGGAGGGCGGGCCCCGTTTACATTAACGGAAATACCGCATAATACTCTCGCCCCCGATGAATATATGATGGCTACCACACGTACCCACGACCAGTTTAATACAACTATTTACGGACTGGATGACCGGTATCGGGGAATTAAAAATGAACGCCGCGTTATATTTATGAACCAGAATGATATTGATAAAGCAGGCTTTAAGGCTGGAGACAGGGTAGACCTTTATAATTACGATGACGGTATTGAAAGAGTAGCGCCTTTGTTTATTATTGTTTCCTATCAGATCCCTGAAAAAAGTACCGTAACCTATTTCCCGGAGACAAATGTATTGGTATCCGTGAACAATGTTGTGAAAGAAAGCAATATGCCGGCCTCTAAATACGTAAAAATCAAAATAAAGAAACACGACCCTGAAGTGTATAAAAAAGTAGATGAAATGCTCTACCGGGGAGCGGTTCAAAGACCATAACACTTGATAATCCGATATAGATAATAATATGAAGAAAATGTTACCTGTGGCATTCCTGTTGGTTTCAGGATGGATGTGGTGCCAGTCAGGATTTAAACTCAAAGTGGGCGGAGAGGTATCTCAACCTTTAGAACTTACAGTATCCGATTTATCAAAAATGCCGGAGAAAGAAGCCTCATTACGGGATAAAGAAGGAAAAACTCATACATATACAGGGGTTTCGTTACAGGATATACTGGCAAAGGCTGGAGTTCCTTCAGGAAAGGAGCTGCATGGTGAAAACCTTGCAAAATATGTGCTTGCAAAATGTACAGACGGGTACCAGGTATTATTTTCATTGGCCGAACTGGATGCTTCCATTGCAGATAAAAATGTCATTATTGCCTATAAGATGGACGGAAACCCGTTACCGGAATCAAAAGGCCCACTCAGGCTCATTGCTGAGGGAGAAAAAAAGCCTGCAAGAAGTTCCTACCAGCTGGCATCGTTGAGTGTAGGACATATTAAAAATTAATTCTAAACAAAGGCTTTACAGATACTGTATGATTATCAGGAAAAAAGAACATTGGTTTAAAATGCTTTTTGTCTGGCATGGTTCCGTTTTACCGGGATTATTGCCCCGTCTTTTTATACTTTTTATTTTGTCCCTGGTAGTGGTTTACTTTCACGGGATCATTTTTTCATTTAAAATTCCTCTTAATCCTGCACCATTAACACTATTCGGTTTTGTGCTTGCCCTGTTCCTCGGATTCCGGAATAATGCAAGCTATGAAAGGTTCTGGGAAGGACGTAAGCTGTGGGGAGCCTTACTGAATACAGCACGATCATTGACACGCCAGGCCCTTACATTAAAAAAGCAGAATGAAAATAATCTTGCTGTTCATGACTTTGTAGAGCTGTTAAGTGCCTTTATCTTTGCATTGAAACATCAGCTCAGAGGAACAGATCCTTACGATGATCTGCAGCATAATCTTAAAGAAGATCAATTGGCAATAGTGATGGAATCAAAATATAAACCTGCCGTTATCATGAGGCTAATGGCGGAGTGGGTACAAAAGAGGAAAGATGAAGGAATTATAGACTCTATTCAGCAGGCACGGTTGGATGAAAACTTTGATAAACTTTCAGATATTGTAGGAGGCTGTGAGCGTATTGTTTCTACTCCGATTCCTTATAGCTACAGGGTTTTATTGCATCGCACCGTTTATATTTACTGTTTTTTGTTACCCTTTGGCCTGGTAGATTCATTAGCGTGGTTTACACCGCTTATTGTTGTTTTTGTAGCCTATACATTTGTAGCCTTTGAAGCAATTGCAGATGAAATTGAGGAGCCGTTCGGAACAGAGGCTAATGATCTTGCTCTTAACAGTATGTGTATAATGATTGATGAAACCATCCGTGAAATTGCAGGAGAACATATTGCAGTTTCACAAAAAATTAATCAGAATATTATTGACTGACAGCTCCAACATAATTTCGTTTTTATTTTCGGATCTTGTTTAAACCGCCTTGTAGGGAAAACACTTCCTTTTCAGGAAAATTCTTCTGAATAAGCTGAACAGCTTCAGCACTTCGTTTCCCTGATTGGCAATAGAAAACAATAGGCAGGGAAATATGGGAAAGCCGCTGAAAATGATCCTGTAATTCATCCAAAAGAATATTCTCCCCTCCGATATTAAATTCCCGGTGTTCATTTCCGGTACGAACATCGATAACCTCAAAACGGGTCTGATGCTCCATCAAATCTTCGAAGGTAATGCAGGGAACCGATTGCGGTAAACTGGTGATTTCAGTAGTTTTGTTTCTGAGTTTAATAATTTGTGTTTTGCCACTTAACAGATTGATCATCCATAATTTTCCTGCTAATATATCTTCTGACCGGGTTAAGTACTTTATTGCTTCGTTGGCCTGCATACAGCCTACTATTCCTGCCAGGGTAGGAATTACCCCGGCTTCTCTGCAATTAGGAACCTGCGATTGCTCGGCCTCAGGAAAAACATCACGGTAATGAGGGGAATAGGTGCCGTCTTTTTGCAATACGTTCCAGATGCTTACCTGTCCTTCGTGTTGGTAGATAGCTCCATATACCAAAGGTTTTCCGGCCAGTACACAGGCGTCGCTGAGAAGGCATTTTGTTTCAAAATTATCGGTTCCTTCAATCACCAGATCATAGGCTGAGATCAGTTCCATAATATTGGAAGAAGAAACCCTCAGCCGGTAAGAGATAACAGAAACGGAAGGATTCTGCAATTGCAGTCTCTTTGCAGCTACATCCACCTTAGGCAATCCTATATCATCCTGAGTATACAATATCTGGCGGTGTAAATTACTTACAGATACAATATCATTATCCGCAATACCTATAGTTCCCACACCACAAGACGTAAGGTATTGAGCGGCCGGACAGCCTAGACCACCCATTCCTACGATCAGGACTTTGGCATTACTAATCAACTCCTGGGATGATATACCAAATCCCGGTAAGGCAATCTGACATTGATAGCGATCAAATGAATTATTCATAACTTTTTATTTTAGCCGTGACACATGCATATTTCAGGAAACTTCAATTGTACGGTATAAATATTTTTCAGGTATTATTTTTTTAAGATTTCATGCGCTTTCTCTGCTTCTTCAGGAGTATTCACATTCATCAATGCTTCCGGATTGATAGGTTGCAGAATATGAGTATCACTGTTTATTAATACCTTTCTTGG
Organism: Chryseobacterium gallinarum; assembly: GCF_001021975.1. NCBI lineage: Bacteria > Pseudomonadati > Bacteroidota > Flavobacteriia > Flavobacteriales > Weeksellaceae > Chryseobacterium > Chryseobacterium gallinarum. Next base: position 3,704,287 of record NZ_CP009928.1, read on the forward strand.
GCAGGTATTTCCCATCCCCAGAAAATTTAACAGGAGAGGGTAGCTTTTAGGTTCCCAGATGGTAATTAGTGGTTCCGGTAATCCGTCAAAAGGACTTTGATAGGTAGTGGCAACTTTCTCCGGATCCCGGGATTTTACCAGCAATTCTAATGATTTTTGATCTAACAAAGGCAGGTCACAGGCTACCACCAGCCATGCGGTATCCCGATGGGCACGAAGTGCAGAAAGAATTCCGCCAAAAGGCCCCATATTCAGGAAAGTATCTGTAAGCGGCTGGTAATCCGGATCGAAATTTTCAAGTTGATCTTGCCTGCATGAAATAAATACCTCATCACAAAACGGAGCCAGTAAGTCTGCTGCGAAATAGCGCTGCTCTTTTCCATGCCAGGTAAGCAGGTCCTTAGCCTGTCCCATTCTTGTACTTTTTCCCCCGGCTAAAACAAGCCCTTTTACAGGAGGGACGATATTATGTTCTTTTGAAATCATTTTTTCCGCCGGATTTTTCTATTAGGGTAATTTCTTTGATCACGATGTCATGGCTCAATGCCTTACACATGTCATAAATGGTTAATGCTGCTACTGAGACTCCGGTAAGGGCCTCCATTTCCACGCCGGTCTTGGCCTCAATACTTGCTGTACATTCGATCACAATTTCGTTGTTATCATTCAGCTCTATTTGTAGATTGCAGTTATCAAGTCCGATGGGGTGGCAAAGAGGGATCAGTTCACTCGTTTTTTTAGCGCCCATAATTCCGGCAATAATTGCAATCTGGAAAACAGATCCTTTTTTGGTTTTGAAATCGTCTTGCTGTAAAGCCTTTAGGACATTTTCAGGTAATGCAATAATTGCCCGGGCTACTGCCTTTCTGTTGGTCACAGTTTTATTGCCTACATCTACAATGGCAGGTTGTCCGCTTTTATTAAGATGGGTAAAGTCTGACATATTTTTCTTTTAAATCTATAGTGTACAATTAAAGCTTTTCAAAAATTATACTTCCATATTTTGTACACTTCGCCTTTTCTGAAGGTACTTTGTTCCAAAGGAAGCTCCATAAAAGCATGGGTGATGGCAAGGTTGGAAAAGTCTCCGGAACCATTTGTACTGACAGGTTCAGCAGTTAGCTGTCCCGATTCATTCACATTAAGCTTTACCTGTGCAAAATATTGAAGCGGAACAGGAAAATCAATATCGTCTTGTAAAATGGCAAATTGTGGAGAGCTTCCGGAAATATTCAGCGATTTTTCCAGCCAGGGAATAAAATACCGGTGAAGGCACATAAATACAGAAACCGGATTGCCCGGGAATGCGAAAACAAGCTTCCGATTTTTATTTTTACCAAACCAGAAGGGTTTTCCGGGTCTCTGTTTGATTTTGTGAAAGAGTTTTTGTACTCCCAATTCATCGCAAATTTCAGGTAAATAATCAAATTTCCCCATTGAAACGCCACCGCTCATGAGTAACACATCATATTCATCCAGACAGCGGGAAAGTTCTCTTTTAATTTGTTCATAATCATCATTAAGATGGATCATATCTGCTTTAATCTTATATTTTTCTAAAACAGACTGCATGGTGATTCCGTTGGAGCGTCTCAGCTGAAAAGGGCTGGGATCAGATTCCGGGAACACCATCTCATCTCCTGTTGTAATAATAACTACTTTCGGAAGCCTTTTTACGGATAAAACCGTCTTCCCGGCAGAAGCAGCAATTCCGATAATGGAAGGAGTAATCAACTGACCGGACCTGACAAGAGTTTCGCCCCTCTTCTTATCTTTTGCTTTCCAATGGACATTCTGCCCCTTTTTAATATCAACATTAAGATAAGCCACACCCTCAATAATGGAAATGTCTTCATATCTGATCACTGTATCTACCGAAGGATCCAGTGCTGCACCCGTCATTATTTCTATACATTCATCTTTTGATTGGATTGATATTGAAGGCTCTCCTGCAGATTGTATTGCGTGTACAATAAAAGAGCGGTTTCCTTTTTCATAAGAATCATAGTGGATGGCAATGCCATCTACAGTGGGTCTGTCAAAAGGAGGAAGGTCTCTGTCTGCAAGAATATCTTCTGCAAGTACCCTTCCTGATGCACGGTCATAGGAAATATTTTCCTTTCCAAAATCCTGAACCTGGGAAAGTACAATATCTTCTGCCTGTTGTACGGTAATCATTTCCATAGTTATCCTCCTATTGTCGCCATAGACTGATGAATTTGAGAAGCGTTCATCGTTTGTTTTTCCGCTTCCCATCCGTCCCTGGGTTTTTGTTGTATGCTGCTGATAATAATATTCTTAAGTTCTTCATCGGTTTTCCCCAATCGCAGTTCATCTTTCAGATTAATACCTCCTCCCTCGTATAAACAGTTTCTGAGCAGCCCGGTAGGAGTAATTCTGATCCTGTTACAGTCTCCACAGAATGAACGGGTGTAGGCCGCAATAATTCCAACTTCACCTGTAAACCCCGGAACTTTATAATGATATGATGTGGAACTTTTAGGATCTTCCGTTTTTATAAGATCAGGAAAATGTTCTATGATATAGGTGTAAATTTTCTGATGATTCCAGCTTAGAGAAGTTTCCATATCCTTGTTTCCATTAAAAGGCATTTCTTCTATAAAACGGACATCTACAGGAAGTTCCCGAGTCAGCAATACCAATGGGATAATATCTTCAATATTCTGTTTTTCCATCACTACCGCATTGATTTTAACCCTGATACCATGCCTTAGTAAAGAGTCCAGTGTTTTCATTACTTTATCAAAGCCTTTCCTGCGGGTTATTGTAAAGAACCTTTCTTCATCTAGTGTATCAAGGCTAAGGTTGACAGATCGTATTCCGCATTTTTTAAGCTGCGGAATATATGGTTCCGTAAGGAGGCCGTTTGTTGTTAGACTGATATCGGTAAGCCCTTCCAGTTGTGATATTTTTTCAATAAGTTCAATGCTGTTTTTCCTTACAAAAGGTTCACCTCCCGTTATTCTTATTTTATCAATGCCCAGTGATGTGAAAACAGAGCATAGGCGCACCATTTCCTCATCGGTCATCAACTCATTCTGTTTAATCCATGTAAGACCCTCTTCCGGCATACAATACATACAGCGGAGATTACAGCGGTCTACAATAGCCAGCCTGAGATAATTAATTTGCCTTCCGAATTTGTCTGTCAACATGGTAATAAGAAAAAAGAACCTTATACAAATATACTTATTGTTTTCCCGAAACGCCAAAAAACCCAATAATGAAAAATAAGTCTTAAAAACTGAGCTATACACCTTAAAAGTCAGGAATAAAAGAGATTAGATAGAATTTATATAAGCCTTAAAATATAAAATAACGGATCCAATTGTGTGAAAAGATGATAATTCTGTCACAATTCCTGATATTTCAGAATCGGGAAGAGGGTGTATCTTTGCACGCTGCTGGCGGGTTATAAAAATATATTGCCAGACAGAAGAAAACAAGATATCGGGTATTTTCATAAATTAGTATATGATAATCCGCCTTGTGTTGAAAAAAGAATAAAATGATAATAGATAAAGAACTGATTAATAAAAATTCGGTAGAAGAGGTCTTTAATAAGGGAATAGATGTTGTTTTTCAGGATGAAATCAATGCCGCATCATTAAATTTTTTCCCGGAGAACTGCTTTACCATTATCTTGCTGGATCAATGTGATGGCGGAAAATGTATTACGGGACTGAATCAATATGACCTGAAGGCCCGGCAATTATTCATACATCTTCCTAAGAGAGAATATAAATGGAACCTGTCTCCGGATACTGTTGGAAGAAGGCTCATCATTAATGATGCAATACTGAAGACATTCTCTCCTACACTTAAATTTACATTTTCTTCCTATAGCAAGTATGAAATGATTCAGCCGGATGATGAAACCTATCATCGGTTCAGCCTGGAGTTTAATGCAATCAGGAAAGAAATTGCTGCCGATGTTGTTTTCCCGGAACTTATTAATGCAAGGGTACGTCTTCTGGCCCTTATTATTAATCTCTGGGTAGAGCATGCTTACGGGCATAAGGCACTCAGTACACCGGATAATTTGGCATTTCGCTTTCATATGCTGGTAGACAAATACTATAAAACCCAGAAAAATGTATCTTTTTATGCTGAAGAGCTATGCATTACCCCTAATTATCTTGGCGTTATCTGCAGAAAACAATACCAGATTTCTCCTCTTGAGTTCATCAAAGAAAGAATTATTCTCGAAGCCAAAAATTTATTGCATAGTTCAGATAAATCCATTAAAGAGATTGCTTTTGAATTAGGCTTTCAAAATTTTTCCCACTTTTCATATCTATTTAGGGTAAAAGCAGGGTTAACACCCAAAAATTACAGGAAGAAACTTGAAAACACCGGTCAGCAGCCTGCTGAATAACAGGTTAGAGCAAATTAAATGAGCCAAAACAATACTTTATAATTGATCGTGCCTTTCCCAAAGCCGATTTGTAAATAATTTGCCTGATACTACGAAATGAGGAGAGACCATAGGGCACATTAAAAATAAATAGTAACCGGTCGATTTTTAATGCAGGAAAACAGTAACTTTATAAGTGAGTATATTGAACCAATCAGCCCCTATTATTTGTTGTTTTTTGCGATATGAAATTAGAAGATATGACCCTCATCCATGACGTAGGCAAAATTATATTCTTCCTGTTTTTGCTTTTAAGTGTTTTTCTGATTACGGCAAAGTCAGGAAGAAAACTGCCTGATTATTTGTTTGCTGCCTTTTTGCTGGTTTCTGTTATAGATCTTTCAGGTTTTTTTCTTATGCCACCGGATAACAGAATGATTAAGGCATTCAAGCTGGCCAGTATTTTGTTGCAAATGCCTTTATATTATTTATATGTTAATGCGGCATGCTACTATAATTTTACCCTCAGCAAAAAGCATCTTTTACATGCAGTTCCTTTTGTATTCTTTTTTTGCTGGTTTGCCGGCAATGGGATTACAGAACAAAATGACCGGGTATTTGACATAATTTCGATCATTCAATACTATTATTATATCATTGCGGTATTTGTAACACTGAGAACTTTCCGGAAACAGTATCAGGAAAACTATTCCGGTGATTATAATCTTACCTACAGATGGCTGATGCAGACTACTATCCTTTTTTTGATCGGGAACTTCTTTGTACTGATAAGGGGAATGGTAAAGGATAATGAAAGGGTTTTTCTTTATTTATATACATTCAGTTCTCTGTTTGTTTTGTTTATCATCAGCTGGTTTGTATTGAATGCTTTATATCGTCCTAACCTTCTGACGGGAATCAATAAGGAACTTGTTCCTGTACAGCCCGGGGATAAGCCTAAGGAAGAGCCGGCACAGCTGAAAACCCTAGTGCAGTTTATGGAGGCTGAGAAGCCTTACCTTGATGATAAACTTACTTTGCAGAAGCTGGCATACCAGATGAATATGCCTGAAAAACAATTGTCTTCATTAATAAATCAACATACAGGCAGGCATTTTTTTGACTTTATCAATGAGTTTAGAGTCAACGAAGCCAAAGAACTTCTTGGAACCCAGCCACAGTTAACAGTACTTGAAGTGCTCTATCAGGTAGGATTTAATTCCAAATCATCATTTTATACCGCCTTTAAAAAAGAAACTCAAATGACTCCTACAGATTACAGGAAATCAATAGGTTAAATAAGGTCCGACTTTAAGTCGAACTGATTTATAAGCTAAAAAAGGGTCCGACTTTCTGTAGTCGGATGTTTAAATCGTTTTAAAATTCCAGATTTGTACCTCATTAAAATTAAACAGATGAAACCACAAATCAAACGGATAGTATGTATTTTCTGGCTGCTGAGTTCAGCATTATATTCAGGGCAGGACCGTCAAAAGGAACTCCTTAAAAAGGTCGACTCATTAATCAATAGCTATGCAAGGGCAGATGCTCCGGGAATGGCAATAGGAATCATTAAAGATGAAAAAATAATTTACAAAAAAACGTATGGATTAGCCAATCTCGAATACAAAATTCCGGTAACGGATTCCACAGCATTTGATATCGCTTCCGTATCCAAACAATTTACCGCATTTATTATTTTGCTGGCTGAAAAGGAAGGAAAACTTTCCCTGGATGATGATGTAAGAACGTATTTGCCGGAATTAAAGAGCCTGCCTTATAAAATTACTATCAGACAGCTGGCCAGCCATACTCATGGATTGCCGGATTTTTCAGTGATCAAGAGAATTCGGGGATTTGGAGATGAATTCCGGGTTACCCATAATGAAGCGGTAAAAACGATGCTGAATATTAAAAACTTTGCTTTCCGTCCCGGGGACCGGTATTGGTATAATAATACAGGTTTTATGCTTTTGGCAGAAATTCTTCAGCGTATTTATAAAAAAGACTTCAATGAAATACTTAGGGAGTATATTTTCATTCCGTTACAAATGAACCATAGTATGGCGGTAAATGATCCTGAAAAAATCGTTCCTAATAAGGCAGAATCCTACAAGGAAAACGGAACTGTCTTTTCCAAATCTCCCCTAGGCCAGATGGAATATGGCTCTTCCAATATTTTTACTACGCTGGATGATCTATGCAAGTGGGCCCGTAATTTTCAAAAGCCATTAGTTGGCAGCCGCGAGTTATATAACGAAATGCAGAAAAATACAATATTGAATAGCGGAGAAAGAGTAGAGTATGGGCTAGGATTGCAAACGGCAAAATATAAAGGACTTGATATTGTATTCCATGGAGGAGGTACAGCCGGTTACAGATCTTACATCCTACACATTCCGGCATACCGTTTTTCTATTGTACTGGCAGGAAACAGGAGTGTCTTTGACGGGTTATCCATCACCTACAAACTAGTTGATCTGTTTTTTGGAGATAAACAGACTCTTCCACCTTCCCCTAAGAAAAAGACCTATACCCAGGCAGAATTAAAAACTTTTGAAGGAACATATGAAATAAATCCCGGCAATTACCTTAAAATATTTACGAAAGAAAATAAGCTATATCTGGAAAATGATGCCACTCCTTTAACCATTGTTGGAGATAATCAATTTACTATCCCCTTTATCCCTACAGGGCGTATTACTTTTCAGAAAAATACAGCCATATTGGGCATTGGGGATTTCGAGTTCAAAGGAAAAAAGGTGGATTTAAATCCTGAAAATACAGATAAAATAGATTTACACCAATTTACAGGCTTTTACCGGAACGAAGAATTTAATACCATCTATCAGCTTGTTATTGAAGATAATAAATTGGTAGCAATGCACCCGATTAATCCAAAAATACCATTATATCCATTGAATCCAACAACGTTCTATTCTTCAAAATCCATTTTTGGGCAACTTGATTTTCAATATGATAAAAATAAACAGATTATGGGCTTTAAACTTTCCGGAGCCAATTTTTCTAACCTTGAATTCAGGAAAATAAAATAACTGTTAGAAACTTCAGTATATAGAGAGATTATCCACAGGGGTAATCTTTTCTTTTGCTATAACGTCAATCAGCTTAATTCTGTATTTTAACAGTCATGATATAGAATTTTGTTTTAAAAAAAGAGATATAGTGGGATTGGAATACTATTTGTAATGCAATACTGAAATTTCAAATGATCGGATTACTCACAACCAAAAATTGATTAATAATTAGCAAATGATTAAAAATTTAACAATAATTACCTTATTTAAAACGAATTAAACATGTTCCCTCCCTCAAATAAATTAAACAGAGTATTCAAATTATATACTATTTTTCTATTACCATGGCTATGCTGTGCCATCTTAAGCACAGGACTGGTCTATGGACAGGAAGGGGCTTTCTCTCCAAAACGTTTTGACAGCATATTGCTTAAAAAAACGGAATCATTACGTATTCAGGGAGATTACGAAAGCCTTGTCCGTCTTAATAAAGATTATTTAAATGTAGCTGAAGAAAAAAAATACAAAGAAGGTATCATTCTTTGTTATATTAATATTTCCAATATATCTGCCACCATCGGAAATTACAAACGGGGCCTGTCCTATCTCTCATTAGCTGAAAAAGAGCTTAGAACAATCAATAATCCTGTTTTGAAAGCAAGATTTTATCAGGAACATGGACAATTGAACGGAGTGATAGGGCTCTATAAAAGCGCCCTGGATCTGAATGCCAAAGGAATGTATTATCTGAAGAAAACTTCTGATAAAGAAAAAAGAACGTTTTATTTATACAGGTTGTATGCGAACCGGGCAGACTTTTTATATAAAGCCAATAAAGCCGATTCAGCCTATATTTACCTCCAGAAAGGAAAAAGGGTTGATAGCCATGGTGTTCTTCTGAATGCGTTGCTGGCTAAACACCATCTGCAGTATACCAAAAGGAAAGACTCTGCCCTGATTTATCTTCAAAGGGCATCTGAAAAGGCTGTAAATACCGGTAAAGTAAATATTCTGAGCGGGTTTGTATTTTTAATTTACGGAGATTATTATTTTGAATTAAAAGATTACCACACTGCTTTGGAATATTATTACAAGGCTTTGGATAATTATAATAAGACCAATAGGTTATATGGGATACCGGGAGTTTATGAATCTATAGGTAAAACATACAGAATGCTGAATGAACCTCAGAAGGAACAGGAAGCAATGATGAAGTATACAGAAGAAAAGACGGCATTGGAGAATATTCAGAATGAAGCGATCAATATTTCCATAGACCATATGCTGACCGATAAAGATGAGGAATCAAGCGGCCTTGAGAAGAAATTGTACCTGTATGGAAGTATTATTACCCTCTTATCAGCAGCCATATTTATTTTATTGTACAGACGTAACAGGGCTCTTAGAAGGAGAAAAAACATATTCAAAAGTGAAGCACTTTCGCTGAAGAGTAAAATTAACGATTCTTTTGACGAGCTGGTTAGTTTAGCCAAAAAGAATGATTCAACATTTTTAACGAGATTCCAGGAAATTTATCCGGACTTTTGTCCAAAGCTGTTGGATATCAATCCAAAACTGGGGGCTTCTGAACTGGCGTTTTGCGCAATGATTAAACTTAATTTCACCTCAAAAGAAATTGCGGAATACACTTTTATACAGCATAAATCGGTTCAGCAAAAAAAGCACCGCCTGCGAAAGAAACTTAATGTTCCAAGTGACCAGGAACTCTTTATCTTCTTCGATACTTTATAATCAGGTTAAAAAAATTATTATCGCCAATTTTGTAAAGCAGCTGTTAATTATAGCTGCTTTTATTTTGTAAGTTATTGTTAATGAGTGTTATATTTTTGTTGCTGTATCTATGTGGTATCTGAATGTTCCTTATAATTTATTTTATTCCTCGTTTTTTTATTACTTAGCGCTACCAATCACTTTTTATTTTCTATACTTTCTCATATAGTGATTGGGATGTGGTTTAAAATCTTAGTGTTGAGAGGTTGCTCATGTGATAATGCAGCAACCTCTCTTTTTTTATCAACAGTTTACAGATTAGCCTAAAAACGGGTCAAGCAGGATTGACCGTCGTCCATTGTATAGAAATCTTGTCAGGTGTTTTCTAAATGAACAAGAAAAGCAGCCATGCCATTGCAATTGATTCCATATTGGTCTTCGAATATATTCTTAAGTCAGTTTTGTATCAAGCAAGTGTAGGCTGCCATTCAAGCCCGGATGGATGCCTTCATGAATCTTTAATAGATATTTTTTTAATGTCTTTGTGATCCTCAACTTTTTTTGCATGTGTTTCAACGATTAGAAAACCATTCAGATTGGTTTTTGAAATTAAATAATAATGAATATGGTGTTTCTCATGAAAAAATTCATCAAAAAACATCTTGTAGACAAAGAAAACGCAAAATGTGGTACATATGTAGTAGTATGATGTAGTTGTTTTTTTTAATAAGTTTTTAAAATTTGCAAAACAGAAGAGGGGCAAAAAAAATAAACACATGAAAAAACAAAAAATTCTAAAAACACAAAATGATGCGCCCCTCTTTATTTATTAAGAAAGTTCAGTGTGCTGAAACAAGTAACAGCTGAAATTTCTATTATATTTTTTTAATACAAATTTTAACAAATAATAAAAGACTCATGAAAAACGTAAAGCATGCAATAGCAGCTATGGCAGTTGTCCTTTTTACTTCAGGCATCTCAGCACAAAAAACGGTAATGCCGGGCTCAGATACGGATAAGCATGGCTGTAAAGGCTCAGCGGGATATACCTTTTCAGTAATAAAAAATGATTGTGTAAGGCTTTTTGAACAAAAAATACAATTAAAGGAAGTGGCCTCCAGGAAGTCATATACCTCTGGTGCTGCTGTGATTTTAAGTACGGATGAAAAGAAAGCGGAATTATTTCTCCCTTCTGCTACAGGAAGTATTGTACTTTCTAAAGTTTCCTCTAGAAATGCTGTTGTTTATAAAAAAGGACAATATACCCTTACAAGGATGAAGGATACCTATACATTGAAAAAATCAAACAAAATAATCTTTAAAAGTTAAATACAATTTTTCTAAACAATCTTCATTAGTATCTGCACGATTTATTTCATAGTGGTGCATGGAGAGATTACCCTGGTAGTCTCTCCTTTTTTATAAATAACCGTAAAAATTAAATAGATTATGTATGCTGCTATTTTTAGTGGGCTTGCCCAATGTCAAGGCGGTCAAACTTTCCTTCAGCATTTTTATGAAATTTAAAAAATACCGGAAATGTTCCCCATTGTCCCGCTTTAAAATTACCATAAATATCTTTTCCGTTATTTTCTACACGATCTATGGTAAGAAACATCTCTTTGCCAAGTGCATTAGAAAAAAACGATTTGAAATCTACAGTATTGCCATCATCTGTCATTACCGGGTTTTCTGTAAAGAAACCATACCAGCTTTTATCACCGGTTTGCAAAGCTTCTATAGCTTGTTTTACTGTGGCGTCAGTTATTTTTGATACATCCATTTCTTGTTTTTTATTGGAAATTGTTGAGTTTTTTGAATCTTGTTTCTCTTTTCCTGTATTTTGTCCACAGGCTATAAAGAAAAAACTTATTGCAAAAGCTGCTGCCAGACTATACTTCATTTTTTTAATGTTTAAGGGGGTGTTGCAGGTAAATAATGATACCGTTTAACAGAAGGAACGGTAATTCAATGAGTACTCCTTTGAAGTCTTTGTCTGCAAGATGAAAACAAATGATCAGTAAAATCCCTGCTGCCATCAGGAAATTTCCCCATACAAATGTTTTGGGAAATAATATCATAAGGGAAGCTGCAATAGTAATAATCCCATTGATCATAAGTCCTGTTTTGTCAAATCCCCATTTTCCAAACATGGCTGTCATTTCAGGTTTTCCCGAAACCATTGCCATTCCCTGTTTGAATCCCATAAAAACTGCAACTAAAATAAGTGCGGAATTAATAATTTTCAGAATCATCGGAGTTGTATGTTTTTAAATTGCTTGATAATGGATCAGTTTATGAATGATCCTTTACAAATATGCATTAAATGAATGAGTTATAAATGGTGAATTTTTCGGAACTTGCTGATGAATTCAGATGAGGTAGATCTGGCCGGATGAAGTAAAAGCATTTTATAAAAAAAACCACTGTAGAATAGCAGTGGTTTTTTACAATAATTAAGAACTATAATATTATTCTGTTTTCAGGTAATGTAAAGCAGGCTCTTTTCCGAATAAAGATGAAAAGATATTTTGAAATTCATGAATATATTTACATTTTATAGTATTCCCGTATATTTTTAGACCTTCCAGTATTTTCCTGGAACTCAGGTCAATGTCATATTTTATAAATGTTTCCGGTCTTTCATACCGTATGATTTCCGCAGAATTATAAGTTCTTGAAAAGCCGAATTTTTCAAGCCATTCCTCTGTTATTTTAATAGGTTTAATGGAATCTGCCGGAACAGAAATACTGTGAATATCATTTTCAATTTTTACAAAATAGGATTTTCCGATACTCTGAAAAATTTCAGTGATCGTGTATGTCTGATTTTTGTATTCAACTAAATTTTTGATTTTAAGATCTGCTACATTCATGATATTTTGATTTTAGTAAAGATTTGGTGAAACTGTTATAGTATCTTAAAAAGAGCAAATATTATGCCTCACATTATATTGTAAATAAGTAATATCAACAATATTATGTTAATTTTTCATTTAAAAGTTAAGAATGTGTTAAAGCTTGAATGATATACCTATATTCATACAGCTGTTGAATATTGTTGTTGTATCTATTTTTTCACAGAAGGGTGGGCTGTTGCTAATAAGAGAGCCAGAATAATACAGATCATAAGGATGGCAACAAAGACTTCCCAGGAAAAGCCATGAAGAAGATAACCTGTACCGCTTCCCAGAACACTGGAACCAAAGTAATAGAAAAGCCAATAAATAGAAGTGGCGGACGATTTACCCCGCTTTGCATAGAGAGTTGTCATCTGACTTGCCATTGTATGGGCTGCAAAAAATGAAAGCGTGAAAAGGCCGAGCCCTGAAATAAGAATAAAGATGTTTTTTGAGAGCAGTAATAAGATGCTTAACAGCATAAACAAGATAGATCCCTTGAGGATATTGTTGGCAGGATACCTTTTTGAAAGCTTACCAACAATCATCGTCCCGACAACACCGAAAATATACATTAAAAATATAAAGGCAATGATAAAATGACTGAGTGAAAATGGCTTGTCTTCTAGTCTGAAAGTCAGGTAATTGTATATACTTACAAAAACGCCCATCAATAATGCAGCTATAAAATATAAACGAAGCATATACGGATCCGTTAGAAAAAGCTTCATTTGTTTCACCTTCTGATGATAATCTGTTTTTTGAGGAGTGAAAAACCTGGATTCCGGAAACAATTTCCAGAATATAACACCCAGGATCAGGCTTTCTATTCCAATGATAAGAACGGCATTCCTCCATCCGAACTCACCTGCTAAAAGAGTTGCCAGTATTCTTCCGCTCATTCCTCCGATGGTATTTCCGCTAAGATACATACTAATGGTTGCCGCTACTGCCGCCGCCTGTACTTCCTCTGTAAGATAGGCAAGGGCCACGGCAGAGACTCCCGAAACCACAAAGCCTTTGAAAACTCCAATGCCAATCAATATACCGAGACTGGGTATCCAGGTAGAAATAATGGTAAGCAAAGACGAAGAGATAAGAGAAAAAACCATCAGCCTTTTTCTGGAATAGCTGTCTGCTTTAAAAGCAAAAAACAATAATCCCAATGCCATCCCTATGGTAGATGAAGAAACGAGTAAAGAGGTATCTCCGACACTCACGTGGAAATTTTCTGCTGTCATGGGAAGTATAGGCTGAAAAAGATACAGCTGGGCAAATACAGAAAGTCCTGAAAAGAAAATACAAAGTTTTATGTATCGTAGACGGCGGCTTCCCTGGTATGCTTTTTCAGATATATCCATGAGTTTTGCAATTAAAAAGGCATTGATTTCTGCAGAAGTATAACCATGTAAATTTGCTGATTATTTTTTGATTAAAAAAATCATTATTTCAATTATAATCATAGGTAATGATCAACAATAAAGTACTTTTCCAATGCAGATATCAGTGCATCATTTCATAGACTTTAATGAGCTCTGCAATGTTTCCTACATCCAGTTTCTGAAAAATTCTTTTTTTGTAGGTGCTTACAGTGGACATTTGTATGCTGAGCTTGTTGGCAATTTCGAGATTTCCGTATCCGTCTGCGAGAAGTTTAAAAATTTCGTATTCCCGTGAAGACAGTTTTTCCACAGGATTGTTTCTTTTATTCTGAATGATCAACCCGATGAGTTCTGCCGGATAAAAATATCCTTTTTCAATAATAGTCTTTACTGCATTTTTAATGTCTTCCTCACGGCTTTGTTTATTGAGATAACCTTCTGCTCCCTCTCTGATGTATTGGATGGCTACGTCCTTATCATATCCGGAGAATATAAGGATTTTTAAATCTTTCTGGATGCTTTTAAGCTCAGAGATCATTTTTTTATATCGGGTCCCGGGCATATCAATATCCAGAATAAGAAGATGGTAATGTTGGGATTCCAAAGCCTTTTTCGCCTGTTCATAATTTTCTGCAAAATCTATTTCCAGTTTTGGAAAAGCTGATTCCAGAACAAGGGCGGTGCCTGCTCGTACAACATAGTGATCATCAGCGATTAAAATTCTTTCATTCATAGAAATTGGTTTTTATTAAGCGTTATTTCGACGACAGTTCCTTTAGGATAATTCTGTTTAAAATTGATCTCGGCACCGATTTTTTTAACAAGGTGGATAACCATATGCAGGCCAAGCCCCTTTCCTCTAAAGCTGGGAGTTTCTATTTTTGGATTTTTAAACAGGTTTCTGTATATAGCTATTTGCTCCAAAGACATTCCTGTTCCGGTGTCGGATATTGTAATAATGGTTGTATGTTTATGGCTGGTAATATGAAGGATAATTTCCCCGTCAAAGGTATTCTTTACTGCATTGTCCAGGATATTGTGAATAATTGCAGATAAAATACCCTCGTTCACTTTAGAATAAGAGTGTTCACGGGCTGTAGTGATTATAGAGGTTCCTCTTTCTTTCGCAATTTCATAGAATAATTTTTTCTTACTTTCGAGAATCCTGTTAACCAGATATTCCTTTTCCTCAAAAATATTCTCAGTCCGGTAGAGCTCCGTATATTCTTTTAAATTCAGGGTAAACTGATAAAGCTGTTCCGAAGACTTGTAAATACTGTCAAAGTATTTTTTCTGCAGCTCTATATCATCTGATTCATAAAGTTTTTGAGAAAGCATGGAAATAAACCTGATAGGTGTAGTGATATCATGGCTGATCGTTTCCACCAGCTTTTTCTGGTACTCTGCTTCTTTTTGCAGATTATTTTGTACCACTTCAAGATTCAGATAAGTTTCCTTAAGCTCTGAATTTTTATTATGGACAATCTGTTTTAAAGCCTTATTTTTTATCCTTAAAAAATTGGTGGCCAGCTGAACAATGACAATGATGATAACCAGTAAAGTAATAGAAAAAGAAACCCTGAACAGCAAGGTTTGATAAAAAAGAGGTTGAATGTTGAACTTTACCGTTTTTACTTCATACTCTCCACCCGGTGATACCAGTATTCTTACATTCAGAGTATATTCTCCCGGGCTGAGGTTACTGATGGTATATTTTAAATCTTTTCCTATGGGGATCTGTTCCCAATCGGAATTTTCCTTACCTGATATTTTAGCTTCTATGTATAAATTTTCCAGATTGGAAAAATAGGGAAGATCAATAAATATATCCGCTGTTTTGTAATTGTTCTTCAGGTCCAGAAAATTATTGAAATATACCACTCCGGAATTTCCTATTCTGGCCCTTTCCATATAGATTTTTTTCCTGTCCGGATAGTAAGTTTTAATATCAGACGGATTGAAGAAAACAAAACCATCCATGGATGGAAATACAAATTCTCCATTTTCCAATATGTGCGCATTGGGTTGTGAGCTGCCATTGAACTCATTGGTCAAAAAGCCGTCTTTTTTAGTATAACGGTAATAAAAAACAGGGGACTTTCTGTCTTGCGCATACTGGAGCAGCTGTTTTTTAGGAACTTTAAACAAACCATTATTAGAGGATATCCAGTAAAACCCTTGCTGATCTTCCAGAATATAATGGGCAGACTGAAGATATCCGTTCCGGTCCTCAGGCATCTTGATCATTTTTCTGTTTCTTAGGAGATAGAAACCGTCTTTATTGGTCATTACCCAAACCAGATTATCCTTTGTTCTGATAATACTTTTTATATGAGTGTTTTTAAGAACCGGGTTCGGAGTATTTTTGCCCAGTGTTAAAAGATATAATCCGTCACTGGTGCCTGCCAGTACTTCATTCCTGTTATACTGAAAAAATGTGTTGATAAAACCATTGAAGGTGTATGTGAAATCGGGTGTTCCAAAAGTTTCTTTTTTAGAAAGATACAGGTGATTACCTGAGGTAGTGGATGATGACGTAGCAAACAGGTTTCCGCTTTTCATAAAATTTTCAAAGCCAGGCTTTAACAATACCGAATCTTTCTTTTTATACCCGGAATTTTTAAAAAACCTTATAACGCTGTTTCTTTTTTTAATGAGGATATTTTCTGAGCTGTCATACATCATAAAATAGCTGTCATTATTTCCAAATGCATATTTTTGGACAATGCCGTTTTTTCCAAACTCAGTCCCGTTTTCCGTAATAATTGTTTTTTTACTAAAAGGAAGAGAGGCATAAGCTACATTGTTTGAAAACTCAGTTTCCTTTCTGGCAACATAAAAGTTGGATAAACTAAGAATATTAAAACCATTATTTAAAGTTCCCAAATAAAGCTTGTTAAAATCTTTGTCATAAAACATCGAATAATAAGAGTGGTTTCCTATTTCATTATATTGTACAAGGAACTTCAGTACCGGTTTGTTCTCCGTGTATTCTACGATATAGATATTATTATGATTAATGATAAAAGTCTGGTTGGTAATTTGCTGCCAGTATATTTTTGTATCGGGATCATTAATAAGACTTGGCTTTTCAGAAACAGAAAGTTTTCCCTGGCAGATGGAATAGGTTATCCTGTCTTTAAAATTATTGATGAATAATGTTTCGTTATATACAAAGATATTGCTCAGGTCTTTATTGGAAAAGGGAATGTTTATCCTCGTTTCATTACCTTTCCCGTCTTTGTAAATAATGGTGTTTTTTTCTCCGAAATGATAGGACGACTTTTTAAGCTGTATAAAATATTGAACATCATTATAAAAATGAGATGATATGGTATTGGTTGCAATCCGATAAACAAAACTGTTTCTGTTGGAAAAAAGCGTTTTATCATGACTGTACCGTTGGGTGAGCCGGGGGATTTTGTTCTTAATGATGACTTTGCTTTCCTGAAAATTATTCAGCACTGTAATGCTGTCTGAAAGAGGATCTCCAATGAATTCTCCAAAGTGCAGATTATTTATTTTAAAATTATTAAATGTGACAAAAGAAATACCGTCATATCTTACAAGACCATCGTCAGTGGATATCCAGATAAAGCCATATTTATCCTTGACAATAGCTTTTGCGCTGCTTTGCGGAAGTCCATTGTCAGTATTATACCATTCAGAAGTATATCGTTGTCCGTAAATATTCAGATACAAGAAAGCAAAAAACAATGCCCAGGTCCTCATACGTGCAAAACCGATCTATGTCTTTTGCATATTACTGCAAAAAACGGTTAATAATAGTTTGTGTATAAGTCGAAGTTTTTTTAAGATGCAGGAACAGTTGAGAATAAATTTTTATCATTGAATTTTCTTGGCTTTGTGTTTTAGTTTAAACAAAATTGATTTGCGGGTGTAAAAGTAATGAAATTATACACATAAATCATTATATTTTATTTCGTTTTAATATGAGTTTTATCTGCATTTATAAGTAGTTAGGCCTTTTAATTCTATATTTTTGTAGTAGTAATTCTACAGTATGTGAAAATTAATTCTACAAATTAAACTTAAAAACGCCTGCAATGGTTTTTCTGATGGTTTTATCGGTCTTTCTGTGCCATATAATCATATAGAATATGGGCTGGAATTTAAAGTGAATAGTTCATCAGGTTCAGGAAGGCTGTTTTTGTAGTAAAAGTTTTACAGTGCAGTGAGGTTTATTCTATGTGTGATTTTTGAAAAAAATGTGAAACAAAGCTATTTTTGCAGCATAATTCCCACCCTTGAAAAGGAGACCTGCATTACAATTAATGATTCTAAGGACACAAAGAACGGTTTAAAACAAAAGGATTTCTTTACAGAGATTCTTTTTGTTTTTTTAACCTTTTATATGTATTTGTATTCCGGCACTTTTAATGTATGCAAAATGCAGTGGTAAAGAAATAACTCCAACAATTATATTTGTTGATTTTGTGTAAAATTATGAGAGAATATCAATATTCTGGCCTCAATTTTGATGATAAAGAACACAAAACACAACATTATGAAAAAAGAAAATTTTAACCATTTGATTGGAAAAAATCGCCATGAAATTAAAAAAGAATTAGGAGACGGTTTCAATTTTTTTATGAATGATACCTGGACGTATGAATTAGGCCGGACATGGATAGGGAAAAGGATTATATTATCTATTGTATTCAAAGATGGCAAAGTCACTATTGTAGATTTATACAAAACCTTTAGCCGGAACTGATCAGGCTCATTACATAACCTCGGAATAAAAAATAGAATGACATCGGATCATTCTATTTTTTTTGTAGATGATAAAAACCTCTCAAAATGAGAGGCAAAAAATTGACTGTATATTGAAATTATTTCAATCGTTTATTGATTGTTTTTCAGCCACTTTAGCCGCCGAAGGTCTGGTAAGTGCTTTACTGTGAAGTTTTCAAAAGTTGCCATAAATCCATCTCCATCAGGACAGGCCGCCATTAAACCTACCATTACAGGAGTATGGTCCTGAAAAGGGGCATTTCTCATCAAACTGTAATTTTTGTCATCAAAAGAATAAAATATCTCAACGGCATCCAGTCTTCTTATTGCTTTAATCCAGACAGCAGGAGGTATTTTATCAAGAATAATAACGCTCCAATCACTTTTATCATGGGTAACAACCGTACTCAGGTTATATTTTCCGTCTACAAATTCCACACCGGCTTTGATATAATGATCTTTGTCTGTTCGCAGCATAATCCCCATCTGATCAAATCTTGTTTTATAATTCCCGCTGATCTTTACTTTTGCCTCAAATTCTCCACCATACGTGGTATAATAAAAAGGAGCGTCATCTACCGTGAAACCATAATGCGAAACTCTCCAGTAGTCACTCTGAGGGGTGACAAACATTGATAAACTGTTGTTTTTGATTTCCCACTTTTCCGGTTCATTAAACCAAATCATTTTTTCCAGGGTCTGGGCAGGTATCTTTTCAATTAAGAATAATGCGCAGAAGCTTAAGATCAATTTCTTCATTTTTATAAGTAAATTCTAGGTAATTACTATTTTAGCAAAAGTATAATTTAACCTGAGCCATATCAATACTGATAAATAACCATTATGGAAATCCTTGATCAACTGAACCACAAATTGCTGAACAAAAGTATAGAAAAATGTAAACTGGACACAGAACTGTATAAGCAGAGAGCTGTGATGTACTCTCAAATAGAAGGCGCCATATGTGTATTAAGTGATATGCAGGAAGATAAAAGTTATATTTACCAGTCTAAAACAGCTTTGGAATTGGGGTTACAGTATAGTGAAAATCATCTTACAGAGATCGGTGGCATATGGGAAGAAGAATTGTTGAAAAAAATTCATCCTGATGACCGGCTTAAAAAATACATCCATGAACTCAGGTTTTTCAATTTGCTGGAACCAATGGAGCAGAAATCCCGTGCAGATTATTGTGTAGTATCCAGAATCCGGATGAAAGACAAGCATGATGAATACAAATGGATGGAACACCGGATGTTTTATATCTACTCACCCAATAATGGCAAGCTGAGATTTGCCCTTTGCCTTTATAATGTTGCATTGCTGCAGCCTCTCATTTCTGAATTTATGATTATTAATACTATAAAAGGAGAGATGATTGTAAAAGATAAACTTGATTATAAAAATATTTTAAGCCCAAGGGAATTAGAAGTTTTAAAATTTGTAGGAGAGGGATATGCCAGTAAAGAAATTGCAGTGAATCTTTCTATCAGTATCAATACAGTAAACAGGCACAGGCAGAATATTCTTGAAAAACTGAAAGTAAGAAATTCTGTTCAGGCATTTAAAGACAGTTTTTATTAGAAGATAATTGAAAAGCCCGAAAAGTTCACCATATTATTTTAATTCTCATTAGTTAAATTTATGATTTTAACTAATTATAAGAAGAACAAATGATTAAAAGAAGCGAAGAGATTACCCAGCAATATTTTGCCTTTTTGGAAAAACATATCAATGAAGTGATTTCAGGTATTGTTGCTGAATTTATGGAAGTAAATGAAATAGCCGGCCAGCTCGCCATTTCTCATAAACATCTTACAGATACCGTCAAAAAAGAAACCGGGAAGCATCCGTGTTTTTTTTATGATGAAAAAATTATTCAGGAAGCGCAACTGATGCTCATTACATCTGATAAATCAGTAGCGGAAATAGCACGTATCTTTACTTATGACCCCTCTAATTTTTCAAAATTCTTTAAAAAAATGACAGGGATTACCCCGGGTGAATTCAGAAGATCCAGAATTAAGGGATAGTAGCTTGTTACAATACGCTTACGTATTTTTTTTGCTGCTTTATTTCTCTTTTAAGGGACTTAAAAGGCGTCTTTTTTGATGGTAATGAATGCTTTTGAATAATAAATACCAGGAATTTAAAAGAAATTAAAAAGAATAATGTTTTATAAATGAGATAGTTGTAAAAAACAATGGTCTTTTTTATTATTTATTTATTAGTGTCATGTTCTCATTTTCTTTTTTTTCATAATTTTAGATTAACAAAAAACGAGTTAATCTAAAAAGAAAAATATACTAGAAACTGTAAATATATGAGTAAGCTGGTCTTTAGAAATAATAATAATAGATTTATCTTTAATGATATTTTAATCTTATAGGAAAGCTAAAGCCCTTTGAATAATTATATATTTGCTTCTTTGAACCGCACAAACAACATTAAGGATGAGTATTGATTTTACAACAGCAACTTTTAAGGACTTTGAGAATATTCCCGGTTATGATATTGCTCAGAGAGCAGAGTATTTTTATGAATTCCTGGAGCATATGAAATCCAGGGGACACATGAATTACAGATTGAAAAATACTTCAGGAGCCAATGCAACCCTAAATATAAATATTGCCAACCACGACAAAGAATATATAAGCTTTGTTTCCAGTGACTATTTAGGATTTACCCAGCATCCGAAGGTAATACAAGCTGCTATTGAAGGACTTGAGAAGTATGGCACCGGTACGGGAGCATCCCCGCTCATTGGAGGGTATTTTGATTATCATAATGCCATTGAAAAAAAGATTGCCGGTTTTTTCGGTAGAAATGAAGATGAAGTAGTCTTGTTTACTACCGGCTATTCCGCTAATAGTGCTACTTTACAGATCCTGATGCAGAAGGAAGATATCGCTATTTTAGACATGGGTGTACATGCCAGCGTACACGAAGGATGTGCTTTTACCAATAAAAAAACATTTCCTCACAACAATTTGGAAGCTTTGGAACATATTTTGAAGGTATCTGAAAATACGTACCGTACAAAGCTTGTTATCGTGGATGGAGTATATTCCCAGGAAGGCGATACTTCACGCGCTAAAGAAATATGTGACCTTGTCAAAAAATATAATGCCTATCTCATGGTAGATGATGCACATGGTGTTGGAGTTTTGGGGAAAACCGGAAGGGGAGCCCTTGAGAATGATGGCCTATTAGACAAAGTTGATTTTATAACAGGGACATCCAGCAAAACCTTTGGTAATCTGGGAGGATACGTCATTGCCAATAAAAAAATTGCGTCATTCCTTAAATTTCAGTCCAGACAGCATATTTTTTCCGTAACAGCACCTCCTTCTTCATTCGGGATTTTGAAAGCAATCGATTTGATTGATGAAGAGCCGTTCTGGCAAGAAAAGCTGTGGGATAATATTAATTATTTTAAGAATGGACTGAATGATATGGGCTTGGATACAGGAATTACCTGTTCAGCAATTATTCCGGTGAAAATCGGAGACCAGAATAAAATGTGGGATATCGGAAGGATCCTGCTTGAGCACGGAGTCTATACCAATCCTATTATGTATCCTGCTGTTGCGAGAAAAGATGCCCGTATAAGGATGACTGTAACGGCAAGACACGAAAAAGAACATCTTGACAAAACACTAAATGTGTTTGATGATATTAATAAAAAATTGCATATTGCGAAAAAATAATAAATTATGCCTAGAAAAGTAGTGCAAGGCCCCATTAGGGACAAAGAAAAAACAAAACAGAAACTGCTTGCCGCAGTTGGTAAAATTTTGAGAGTAAAAGGTTATGCAGGATTAAAAGTAAGTAAAATTGCTGCAGTAGCCGGATTTGACAAAAAGCTTATCTATGAGTATTTTGGAAGTACTGATAAGCTTATTGATGAGTATATCAAATCTCAGGATTACTGGAGCAAATTCAGCCCGAATATTGAAGAAGAAATACAGGTGGGAAAAGGGAAAGAAGCATTAACCCAGGGAATTCTTACGCAATTTGAAAGCCTGAAGAAAAACAAAGAACTGCAAAAAATTATTCTTTGGGAGCTTTCCGAAAGCAAGCCCATCCTTAAAAATATTTTAAAGCAAAGGGAAGAAGTAGCAG
Source organism: Chryseobacterium gallinarum (assembly GCF_001021975.1). NCBI lineage: Bacteria > Pseudomonadati > Bacteroidota > Flavobacteriia > Flavobacteriales > Weeksellaceae > Chryseobacterium > Chryseobacterium gallinarum. Next base: position 3,726,599 of record NZ_CP009928.1, read on the forward strand.
CCAACCTGTTTGAAAACGTAACAGATCCTTATTTCGGGGAAAATGCTACCAATGTAAGAGCCATGTTGGCTTTGATAGCAGCAGGGGTATATTACCTGAACCTGTTTCCTGCCTACAACGGAACTGAATTCTGTGGTATTGATATGAGAACGGAAGAAGGAAGGAAAGAAGTTGAAAAAGTGATCGTTGAAATTATTGATCATTATTATAAAACAAAAAAAGCAAAAACTGAAAATTAAAAAGCTTTCCTTTTTAAATCAGAAATAAGTTTGTGGATAATTTGGAGCTTTTAATTTTCAAATTAAAACTTTATTGCTTATTTTTGACCAATGGAAAATTTTATCGTATCTGCAAGAAAATACCGCCCACAAGAGTTTGATACTGTTGTTGGACAATCCCATATTACGGATACTTTAGAACATGCAATTGAAGAAAGTCAGTTAGCACAGGCTTTGCTTTTTTGTGGTCCTCGTGGGGTGGGCAAAACTACCTGTGCCAGAATTTTGGCCAGAAAAATTAATGAAAAAGACGGTTCTGTTTCAGAAGATGGCTTTGCCTATAATATCTATGAATTAGATGCCGCCTCCAATAATTCTGTAGATGATATCAGAGAACTCATTGACCAGGTACGTTTTGCCCCTCAGGTAGGAAAATATAAAGTGTATATCATAGACGAGGTGCATATGTTGTCTTCTGCAGCATTCAATGCTTTTCTTAAAACACTTGAAGAACCGCCTGCCCACGCTATTTTTATTCTGGCCACAACTGAAAAGCATAAAATTATTCCAACAATTTTATCCCGATGTCAGATCTATGATTTCAAAAGAATCATTATTGAAGATATCCAGGGACATCTGAAAAATATCGCCGTAAAAGAAAATATTCAATATGAAGACGATGCCCTGTACCTGATTGCCCAGAAAGCAGATGGTGCATTGAGGGACGCTCTTTCCATTTTCGACAGGCTTTCTACATTTTCCCAAAAGAATATTACCCTGGCAAAAGCTGCTGAAGTATTAAATATTCTGGATTACGATCAATATCTGAATATCGTAGATCTGGCGAAAGAAAATAAAATTCCTGAAGTACTTTTTGCATTTAATGAAATTGTAAAAAAAGGGTTTGACCCCCATATTTTCATTGCGGGACTCGGAAATCATTTCAGAGATCTTATGATGGCCCAGAACACAGCTACAATAGATCTTATTGAAGTCGGTGAAAAAACAAAGGCCAGGTTTGTAGAGCAAAGCCAGAAATGGAATGCCCAGCAGCTCATCGATGGCATTGAAATCTGCAACCATGCTGATATCAATTACAAGAACTCAAAAAATCCAAGACTTACAGTTGAAATTGCACTGATGCAGCTGGCTTCCCTGACAGCTAATTCAGGTGATACTAAAAAAAAAAGTTCCTGATATTAGCGCCGTTTCTCAGTGAAAAGCAGGAAGTGAAAACTCCTGAAAAAACGCCAGAGAAAGTAGCAGCTGTAGCTCAGCCTTTGCCAGTACAGGCGGAAATAGCATCCGAACCTGCTTTCCGTAAGGCCAATAAACCGTTATCCAGACAAGGAGCTTCTCTGGGATTTAGCATTAATTCTTTTCTGAATACAGAAGAAAAACAAACGATAGAAGAAACGGTAACTGTAAAAACAGAAAATCTTCCCCAGAATCATTTCACAGATACAGATCTGCAGATGGAATGGAATCTTATGCTTAAACAGCTTCAGAAAAAAGACGGCTTCATATTCAATGCAGTCAAAACGTTTAAACTGGTAAAAAAAGAAGAAAGTAAGATTAAAGTTCTATACCCTTCAGAATCAGCCAAAGTAGAGTTTGACAAAATAAGCGGAGAATTTTTTAATCATTTCAGAAGAAAAGTTCACAATCATGCTATTGAGATAGAGTATGAGCGGGACGTTGAAAATCTGAAGATTGAGGTGATGACCAAAAGAAAAATATTTGAAAAATTCATCGAGAAAAATCCACTTTTGAAAGATCTTGATGATTTAATGAAGTTTGATTTGACATAATTTTTATATATTTGTCAAATATTTTTGTAGAAATTAAGTCTGCAACAAAAATAAACAGTACAAGAAAACGCTAAAACAAGACATTTCCAGACAAAAATGGAAAAATTATTATCAACATATCTGTCTTATTTTACACCCGCTAATTACTTTAGCGGTTATTTTAGCTTTTCTGCTTCTTATTATAGAAATTTCAGAACATATTACCGATTTTACTGGTATTGTTAACTGAATTTCTTTCCAAAAAATACAGGAGGAGCTAAGCCCTTTAATTCTCCTGATTCCTTTAAAAATTTTTGAACGGCATTTTTTGAAAAGAATTATAAAGTAAATTTTATAATGAAAGGGCCGTGCTATGATTTTATTTAAAAATGTAAACAATAGATTTTAGAATATGAACTTAAAAGATTTAAAAAATGAATGGATGAGTGGTCTTACACAACCATTAATGATTGCCGGACCCTGCAGTGCTGAAAGTGAGGCTCAAATGCTTGAAACAGCCAAAAGAATTAAAGAATCAAATGCCCAGGTATCTGTTTTCCGGGCAGGAATCTGGAAACCGCGTACAAAACCGAATGGCTTTGAAGGAGTAGGAGTGATCGGCTTGAATTGGCTAAAAAAAGTAAAAGAAGAATATGGTTTTAAAACCGCTACGGAAGTAGCCAATGCTCACCATGTATTCGCAGCTTTGGAGGCTGATGTAGATGTGCTTTGGATAGGAGCAAGGTCTACGGTAAATCCTTTTACAGTACAGGAAATAGCAATGGCTTTACGCGGAACAGACAAGCCGGTATTCGTTAAAAACCCTGTAAACCCTGATTTGGCTTTATGGATCGGAGCCTTAGAAAGACTACTTGGGCAGGATATTAAAAATCTTGGTGTAATTCACAGAGGATTTTCTACCTACCAGAAAACAAAATACAGGAATAATCCCAACTGGCAGATTGCTCTTGACTTCAAAAGCCAGTTTCCTGATATTCCAATGCTGATTGATCCATCCCATATTTGCGGTAATAGAACAGGCCTTGCCGATATAACCCAGGAAGCCCTTAACGTTGGATACCAGGGAGCAATCATCGAAACGCACTGTAACCCTGATGAAGCCTGGAGTGATGCCGCACAACAGATTACTCCCGAAGTATTGGCGGACCTTATCAGCAATTTAAAAGTAAGAAGTTCAAATCTTGCAGGTTTTGAAGGAGAAATGGGAAGGCACAGAACACTGATTTCTGATCTTGACTTCCAGTTAATAGAGCTTCTTTCTCAAAGGATGAGGATCTCTGAAAAAATAGGAAAGCTTAAAAAAGAAAACGATATTGCTATTTTTCAGCCGGAGCGTTGGAAGGTTATCACAGAATATGCTAACCAGAAGGCTATAGAAACAGGAATGTCCCAGGAGTTTATTGAAAAAATCTTTAAGGCGATCCATGAAGAATCTATTGAAGTTCAGAATAACATTATGATCGACAAGAAATAAATTGCACACAGTCCTGAATCAGTAAATCTTTATGATTCAGATGTTGCCATCAATACATACAGGGCTTAGATAAAGCGAACTAAGGGAAAATTAAAGCATTTGTTTTCATCTGGATCCGCTATCTAAGCCCTAATTGCGTATATTTGCAGAAGTATTATCTATGAAAGGAAAAATCATTAAATCAACAGGCAGCTGGTACCAGGTTTTGGAATTGGAAACAAATAAAATTTTTGAAGCCAGGATCCGGGGGAAATTCAAGCTGATTAAAACAAGACTTACCAATCCACTTGCTGTAGGAGATTTTGTCGAGTTTCAGCTGGAACAGGATGATATTGCATGGATTACGAAAATAGAGCCACGTAGAAATTATCTGATCAGAAAATCAGTAAACCTTTCAAAAGAAGCACATATCATCGCTTCCAATATTGATCTGGCATGTTTTATTTTTACTCTGAAGCATCCTGAAACATCATTAGGATTCCTGGACAGGTTTCTGGCATGCTGTGAAGCTTATAATATCACCCCATTGATTCTTTTCAATAAAATAGATGTTCTGCATGAGGAGGAGATTGAAATTGTAAAAGATATTGAATTTCTTTATCAGGAAATTGGTTATGATACATTGGAAATTTCATCCTATTCAAGATTAAATCTGGATCAGCTTCAGGAAATTCTAAAAGATAAAACTTCTGTGTTTTTCGGACATTCAGGATGTGGAAAATCTACCTTGGTGAATGCATTGCAGCCCGGCCTGAACCTAAAAACCTCTGAAATATCAGACACTCACCTTAAAGGTAAACATACTACCACTTTTGCTCAGATGCATTTCTGGGATTTTGGAGGAAATGTTATTGATACTCCCGGTGTTCGTGAATTTGCAATGATTGATATTGAAAAGGAAGAAGTTCAGCATTATTTCCCCGAAATTTTCAGGAAAAGGGAAGAATGTAAATTTCATAACTGCCTGCATATTAATGAACCGAAATGTGCTGTTGTAGCCGCTTTGGAAACCGGGGAAATCCAGTCTTCCCGTTATTCTACTTATATCAAACTAATGGATGAAGCGGAAGAAGCTTCCCAAAAATAAACTTCAGACACTTCCTTCATTTATTATTGCCAATTCTTATTTGGGAACCGATCAGTTTTTAAAATTCCAAAACAAAGTTTTATTTATTCAGCACCTATATAAGTTACAATTTCTTGTAATTTAAAAATAACTCCACTTTTGTCATTAAAAAATCTGCCATTTTTGTATTTCTTCTCTGTAATTAGACTGATTTTAAAATAGCAATTAAAAAAATAAAAAAAAGTTCATTTATTTCATTGATTAAAATGGAAGCAATAGTGTATTAATATGATTTTTTATGCTTTTTATTTTTGTTAATTTCGCAAAAAAACAATCGATTTATTGTCAATAAAAAACCCAGCCGAAGCTGGGTAAAAACTAATAACCATGAAAACTCAAATTAAACATGAGAATCGCAATAGAATAAACAATTACTGTGCCAAAGTTGAATTCATAATTTCTTAATAAAAGTTATTTTTATGTTAAATAAAAATTAAAATTAAAACAAAAGATATTTTTTGTAATTTTGCGCCATTAAAAAAATATACATTTATGTCTAACATTACATTCACTATGATTAAGCCTGATGCAGTTGCAGACGGACATATCGGTGCTATATTGGGAAAGATTGCTGAAGGAGGTTTTAAAATCAAAGCTTTAAAATTAACCCAGCTTACAGTAGCTGATGCTAAAAAATTCTATGAAGTACATGCTGAAAGACCATTTTATGGAGAGCTGGTAGAATTCATGAGCTCTGGTCCTATCGTAGCTGCAGTTTTAGAAAAAGAAAACGCTGTGGAAGACTTCAGAACATTAATTGGTTCTACCAATCCTGCTGAAGCGGCAGAAGGAACAATCAGAAAAATGTTTGCAAGAAGCATCGGAGAAAATGCAGTTCACGGTTCAGACTCTGACGAGAATGCATTAATCGAAGCTCAATTCCATTTTTCAGGAAGAGAAATTTTCTAAGTAAATTTTCTTACATCATAAAAAATCCGGAGACCAATCTCCGGATTTTGTTTTATGGCTAAAGATTGCTTTCTATAGCACCTACTTTCCCTTTGTAAAGTTCCAGCGGCTTGTCAAGCAACACAGCAATGACCGTCATATTTTTATCTAACCTGTCTTCTGGAACATCAATGTAAACGATTCCCGGTGTTTCGCTCCAATAAAGCTTATTGTAAACAGAATGAGAAATCAGGGTACCTTCCCCCACAATCCTTATTCTGGCAATACTATTTTTTATTCCCTTTAAAGCAATAGGACCGGTAGGAGTTCCTTCTACAAAGAGATAAAGGGTCTGCCTGTCTTTGGAAAGTGCACTCATCCCTGAATAATAACCGCCCGGCAATCCTTTTCCGGTTTCAAAAAGGGCTTCAGCATGTTTACTGATCCATTGCAGGGTTTCAGAGTTTGTTCTGGCGGTTTTTTTGATAGTCATATCAAGACCGTCACCTGTAAGTCCCGTGTTGTTCAGTAGATTATTACCAAGGTGGAGCTGGTCTGCAATTTCATAACTGGCCAACTGACTGTTTTTACGTTCCAGAATATCTGTAAGCTGGGCTTTCTGTTTACTATTTTTCAGGAAAATTGGAGGGGTATCAAAAGTAAGTTCCACAACGGTGACGTCCTTGTCAAACTTTGCTTCAGGAAAATATAGTGTTGCTGTTTTATCTGCATCATAATCTACTTTTACCACGGCCCGTTCATCTCCTATGATTTTGGCAGATACAGGCCTGGAATCCAAACCATAGATCCGGGTAAAACTCTTGGCTTCTTCAAGGTAAAGAAATAATGACTTTTTAGAAGCAGATAATGCCGATTTTCCTCTGTAGTTTTCAAAAGGAATACCTTGTTCCGTTTCATAAATGGCATCTTTATTCTTTAATGTCCACCTGCCCAGGTTTTTCAGGATTTCTACCTGTTTCTCAGGAATAGTCCCATCGGACTTAGGACCTATGTCTAACAGCAGGTTACCACCCATACTGATCACATCAGCCAGTGTCCTTATAATCATATTGGACGTCTTATAATTATTGTCATAAGGCTGATATCCCCAGGAATCATTCATTGTATAGCATAATTCCCAATAGGGGTTATGTGGGGCTGTCACTGGAATACCTTGTTCAGGAGTATCATAATCCCCATGACTATTGAGTCTGGAATTGATGATAATATTGGGATTATATTCTTTTAATAGATTTAAGGTCTGAGGAGCTTTCCATTCGTCTGAAGTGTGTTCCCAATCTCCATCAAACCATAGTAGATCAGGCCGGTAGGAGGATGAAAGCTCCCGGAGCTGGGTTTGGTAATAATTGATAAAATTTTCCCATCGTTTCGGATCATTTTTGAGTTCATATCTCTTTTTTGTCCGGGTGTTGACATCATAATAAGGATGGCTCCAATCAGGAAGTGAAAAGTATAACCCTGTTTTTAGTCCGGATTTTTTCAAATCAGATATAAAAGGACTTAAAACGTCTTTTTTGGCGGGAGTATTGCCTGGAACGGTAATAGCCTTATCTGCTTTTGAATTCCATAGTGAAACCCCATCATGGTGTTTGGTGGTAATAACCGCATATTGGGCTCCCGATTCTTTGATGAGCCTTGTCCATTGTTCCGGGTGATATTGTGAAGCTGAAAAACCGTTAAGCTGCTTCATATAATTATCATAATTGATGTAATTGTTGAAGAAAGACCAGGATTCGGAAATTCCATTGACAGAATAGATTCCCCAGTGAATAAAAATACCCAATTTGGCTTTTTTAAACCATTCCATTTTTTGGGTGTTATCAACAGATTGCGCTTGTATATTGATGCTATATGCAGATAATAACAAACCAAGGGAAATAGCTTTGATCAGCCTGTTTTTCATAATTTTTCATTTTAAGGCTAAATATAAATAAAGAATATTTATTTTCCGGTATTTGTGAAAATCTTCTTTTAAATATGAATGCTTTGACATAAAAATCAAATTGTATAATCTTCAAATGAAATTGTTGTACTTTTAAGACAAATAAATGGAACGCTTATTGTAAATTTTATCAAAAAAACAAGTATGAAACTTCCAGCAGTATTAATGGCTAGTTTGTTAGCGGCAGGAGTGTCAGCGCAAACAAAACCTGTTTCCAAAAACAAAAAGCAGGTAAAGAAAATGAAAAAAGAAATTATTCTGGATACTTCCAAAAAGCCAAAACCTACACCAAAAGTGATTGTTAAAAAAGATACGCTTATACGTGTTCCACATCATTGTCCGGCCTGCGGAATGGGATAAGAATGGAAAAACCTTTTTTAGGAATATCAATGATGGCAGAAGCAGACTTTCTTACTGCCATTTTACCTTTATTAAGAGACGGTTCTATTGATGTATTAGAATGGTCTTTTGATACTTTTTACCATGCAGAAGAGCCGGATTGGCTTACCCGTCTTTTGAATTTCTATTCACAGAACAATCGTTTGCTGGGGCATGGTGTTTACTATTCATTATTTGATGCAAAATGGACCGAAAGGCAAAGCATGTGGCTTCAGAAATTAAAAGAGGAAGTTCAGCAGCGAAAATACAACCATATCACGGAACATTTTGGATTTATGAATACAGAAAATTTCCATCAGGGAGTTCCATTGCCGGTTTCTTTGCATCCCAAAACTTTAGAAATAGGAAAAGACAGGTTGTGCAGACTGCAGGAAGTATTGGAAATTCCGGTTGGGATAGAAAATCTGGCGTTTTCCTTTTCTATAGATGACGTTAAACAACAAGGCATTTTTCTTGAAAAATTAATAGAAGATACAGATGGTTTCTTGATTCTGGATCTGCATAATATATACTGCCAGGCATGCAATTTTGGATTAGGTATAGAAGAAATCGTCAGACTTTATCCTTTGGAAAAAGTACGGGAGATACATCTGTCCGGAGGAAGCTGGCAAACAAGCCCTTATGGAAAGAGACGAATTCGGAGAGATACTCATGACGATACTGTTCCTGCGGAAATACTGACTGTTTTACCGTCAGTATTGTCACAATGTGAAAATCTGGAATATGTAATTATAGAGAGGCTGGGACATACAATACAAACAGAAACTGAGGCAAAAGACTTCCTTGACGACTTTCTCAAGGTAAAGGCAATTATCGGGGCTTCAGAATGGAACAGCCGTCATAAAGAAATAAAGATCAAAAAGAAACCGGAGTGTGCTGGCCGGCCTGTTGAAGATGAAGGATTGTACCGGGAACAGACGATACTTACAAAGCTTCTTTTTGATAATGTGAAAGCTGATCATTTCAAAGATTTTGATTTCCAGTATTTTAAAACTGAAAATTGGGACCCGGAAATGATACGGACGGCCCAGAATATCATTAAAAAATGGAATCCTTACTAAAATTCAATAACCATCAATCAAATTATATGAAAATGACTACGTTATTACTGCTTATTACAGCTGTGCTTACTGCGCTTATTGCCGGACTTTTTTATGCGTATTCCTGCTCTGTGGTACTAGGGCTGGGAAAATTGTCCGATACGGAATATCTGAAAGCAATGCAGAGTATTAACCGTGAAATCTTAAATCCTGTTTTTTTCCTGAGTTTTATGGGAACACTTATTCTGCTGCCGGTATCAGCTTTCGTTTTTCGTGGGCAGCCTGCTTTTATTTTTCTTTTACTGGCAAGTTTAGCATATCTCACAGGTGTTTTTGGGGTTACGGTAGCCGGAAATGTCCCGATGAATAACGTCCTGGATACATTCGATATTTCCGGATCTACAGCTGAAGCTGTTAAAAAAATGCGCGACAGTTTTGAAAACAGATGGAATCTGCTGAACATTATAAGAACAGTTTTTTCCGTGATAACCATTGCGCTGGTGATTAGTGCCTGTATCTGGAATAAAGAAGTATAATTCCGTAAAAATACGGACCAATCAAATTCCGTGTTTCTACGGATGGTTTCATTATATTTTATTCAGATATTTGAGTGGTAGCAATAAGGAATTAAAACTAAAAACCACAAAGCTCGAATTCCAAAAAATGTGAAAAAGGCAGGTCTTCAGACCTGCCTTTTTCTTGTCAGTTTTTAAGTGAAAAATTATCCTGATAAAGAGTACGATACGAGTTGTTGTAAACAATAAAGGCAGCTCGCAGGCTGCCTTTATTATAATGTTTTCTATTTTTTTCAGATCTTTAAAAGTTCTATAGTTCTCTCCGGGCTTTCTGCAGAGAAAACCGCATTTCCGGCTACAAGGACATCTGCTCCGGCTTCAAAAAGTTTTGAAGCGTTATCAAGATTGACTCCGCCGTCTACTTCAATAAGGGCAGTAGAATTGTTGCTCAGAATCAAATCTTTGGTTTCCGCAATTTTTTTATACGTGTTTTCAATGAATTTCTGTCCTCCAAACCCTGGGTTTACACTCATCAATAAAACAAGATCTACATCTGCAATAATATCTTCAAGCATTAATACAGGAGTAGAAGGATTTAATACAACCCCTGCTTTTGCTCCTTTACTCTGAATGTGATGGATGGTCCTGTGAAGGTGAGTACACGCTTCGTAATGTACAGAAATCAGATCTGCACCGTGATTGATGAATTCATCAACATATTTTTCGGGTTCAACAATCATCAGGTGAACATCTACGAATTTTTTAGCATGCTGTTGAACAGTTTTCATCACAGGAAAACCAAATGAAATATTAGGTACAAATCTGCCGTCCATTACATCAATATGGAACCAGTCGGCCTGAGATCTGTTTAACATTTCAATGTCTCTTTGCAGATTCCCAAAGTCTGCAGATAAAAGGGAAGGAGCAATAAGCTTCGTTTTCATTTTTACTTTTTACTTAATATTAGATTTAAGATGTTAGACCTCAGATATCAGACGTAGAATTGTTATCATAATCTATTGTCTGATATCTTTATCTAATGTCTTTAATGATACTTCAGTTTCATCTCCGGCTTGATTGCCAATACTGTTTCGTAGATCAGTTTGATGACATTGGCGACATCTTCTTTAGATACCATTTCTACTGTGGTATGCATATATCGCAAAGGTAAGGAAATCAAAGCACTTGGTACACCACCGTTGGAATGGGCAAAAGCATCAGTATCCGTTCCCGTAGATCTGCTTGCGGCTGCTCTCTGGAAAGGAATTTTCTTTGTTTTTGCCGTGCTAATTATTAACTCCCTGATCGTATGGTGAACGCTTGGCGCAAAAAACACAACGGGGCCAGCTCCGCATTTCTGATCTCCTTCTTTTTTCTTTTCGATCATCGGGGTAGTGGTATCATGGGTAACGTCTGTTACAATTGCAATATTCGGTTTGATTGTATCTGCAATCATATCAGCACCATATAATCCTACTTCTTCCTGAACGGAATTGGTAATATAAAGACCAAATGGTATAGATTTTTTATTTTCCTTTAAAAGTCTTGCCACTTCAGCAATCATAAAGCCTCCGATTCTGTTGTCCAGTGCCCTGCAGACAAAATACCTGTTATTCATTTCAAAGAACTCATCAGGATATGTAATCATACAACCTACAAAGATTCCCATTTCTTCCACTTCTTTTTTAGAAGTAGCCCCACAATCAATAAAAATATTTTCAATTTTCGGTGCAGGCTCATTTTGATTGGTTCTCGTGTGAATAGCCGGCCATCCGAATACCCCTTTTACAATTCCGTTTTCACCATGAATATGAACTACTTTCGAAGGTGCAATTGTTTGATCTGAACCTCCGTTTCTGATAACGTAGATAAGCCCGTCATCAGTGATATAATTAACGTACCATGAGATTTCATCGGCATGAGCTTCAATCACTACCTTAAATTCTGCTTCCGGATTGATAATACCATAACAGGTTCCATAATGATCTACTTCTACTTTGTCTACATAAGGTCTGATGTAATCCATCCAGACTTCCTGTCCTTTGTGTTCGTAACCGGTTGGTGATGAGGTATTTAAATATTTTTCTAAAAATTTTAAAGATTTCTTTTCAAATTTCATAAAAAGGAATGATTTTTGCGTTCAATTTTTGCTATTACAAGTGTAAAAATAATGAATTTTAGTAAGATTGTCTGTCTTTTTATTTTCTTTTTTGGAGTCAGTGTTTTCGGTCAGAAAGATACTATTGTGGCTAAACCACTTAATCAATACCCGGCTGAATCCTTGAAGGTGGATGAGTTTGGCAATAAATATTATTATGATGAGCAGCAGAAGGTGAAGGTTTATGAAGTTAATGGTGAGCCTGTGGTCGTATTGGATGAATTGGTTTTGGTTAATAAACCGAGATTCAACAATCAACTGGATAAAAATTACTATTATTTCCTGAATAAGAAACTGTATAGAGTATATCCGTTATTTTTAACTGCTTTACAGCAATACAGGGACATTCAGAAAGATATGAATGACATGGACAGCAAGGCTAAAAGAAAATTTGTAAGAGAAAGACAAAGCATGCTTGCTGATCAGTATGAAAAGCAACTGCGGGATCTGACTACTACAGAAGGACAGGTTTTTGCAAAGCTTATGAACAGAGCTACTGATAAAAGTGTTTACGAGATTATCAGAGAATTAAGAGGAGGATTAAGTGCTTTCTGGTGGAACTTAAAAGGTAAAATGGCTGATATTGATCTGAAAGATCGCTATGATCCACATAAAAACAGGACAGATGAATTTGTTGAATCATTACTCCAGTCTAACTGGAATTCAGGATATCTGAAACCTTATCCCGGAGCCAGCGATTTTAAAGTAAAGAAATAAAATATAATTCCTGTAAGATTGCTTACAGGAATTTTTCTTTTAATTTATCAAATACGATCTTATCGATAGGAAGTGGAAAAGGATTATCCGGCCTGTCAATATTTATCCATTCTGTTTTTTCTATACAGGGATCCAGGATCAGAAAGTCCTCTTCATTTACAATGTTGACTATATAATAAATGGTGAGAAGCTGTTCGTTTTCCCTGAAACGGGATACCAGGAAATTTTCCTGGGTATAAAAATGTTCTACCACATCTATTTTTACATTAAGCTCCTCATCAAACTCGCGATGCAAACACTCCAGGACTCCTTCACCATATTCCAGTCCGCCACCAGGGAATTTCATTAAAGGCTCGCCGGCATATTCCTCAAATAAAGTCAGTACTTTTTTATTTTTTATTGCGCAGGCATAGACTCTGATATTGATCTTGTCTATCATATATAAGGTATAATATTTTGTATAGCTAAGGTAAGAAAATTATACAGAAGTGAGAAACCGGAATTTTCTAAAAAGATTTGACTTCTATAATTTAATCGCATTAATCATTTCCCTTTTTCCAGGCGGCCCCTGCTTTTTCTCTACTTTAAAATTGAGATCCTGCAGGATTCTTCTTACACTTCCTTTAGAAGAATACGTTGTTAATAATCCATTAACGGACATTTTGTCAGACACAAGCTCAAATAATGGCTTTTCCCAAAGATCAGGCTGTACCCTGGCTCCGAAGCAGTCAAAATAAACAAGATTAATTTCAGGCAGATCAATGTCTTTGAGATCAAAAAAGTCACATTCTATCTTTTTTAAGTTGAAACCACTAATAATTTCAACTGATTTTTCCCAATCTGCCAGATGAATTTTCTGATAAATATTTTTAAACTCAGGGTTATCAAAAAGTTCAAAATAAGCTAAATCGTTAACTTCGGATTCATTTATGGGATATTTTTCGAGTGAAAAATAATTGATGACATGATTTTTGTCAGTTTTTAAATATTCATTAATTGTCACTAAAACATTCAAACCTGTCCCAAAACCGAGTTCTAAAATATTAATTTCGCAATCATCTATTAAATTTAGTCCATTTTTAATAAACACGTGTTCTGCTTCCTGAAGAGCTCCGTGATGAGAATGGTAATTTTCATTTAAATCATTGATATACAATGTTTTGCTTCCGTCGTTAGTGGTCTTAATTTCTCTTTTCAAGCTATTTTTTTGTCAAATTTACTCTAAAATTTTTATATTTAGAAAATTATGTTAAATTTGTAGAACATCGTAAAAATTTTAAAAAATGATAATTCAAAAAACTGAAAACTCCAGAATTTCTACATTTGACCCAAACAATTTTACATTTGGAAGTACTTTTATTGATCATATGATTATATGTGAGTATGAAAATGGAAAATGGGGTGATGTAAAATTAGTTCCTTATGGTCCTATACCATTTACCCCTGCTATGATGGGAGTAAACTACGGACAAGCTTGTTTTGAAGGTATGAAAGCCTATAAAGACAAAGACGGGCAGGTTTTCCTTTTCAGGCCTGAAAAGAATTTTGAACGTATCAACAAGTCAGCGAAGCGTCTTGCCATGCCGGAGGTGACTGAAGAAATGTTTTTAGGCGGATTAAAAGCATTAGTGGATATCGACAGAGACTGGATCCCTCAGGGAGAAGGAATGTCATTATATATAAGACCATTGATTTTTGCAACAGAGGAAGCTTTGAAAGCTAGAGTTGCTAATAAATATATGTTTGCTATTGTTGCTACCCCTGCAAAGAGTTATTATTCAGAACCTGTTTCTGTAAAAATCTCTGATCACTATTCAAGAGCGGCAAATGGTGGAGTAGGATCTGCTAAGGCAGCCGGAAATTATGCGGCCTCTTTCTATCCTACGCAGCTGGCAATTGAAGAAGGATACGAGCAGATTATCTGGACAGACGATGCTACACATGAGTATTTTGAAGAGAGTGGTACAATGAACGTATTTGTAAGAATCAATGATACTATTTATACACCGCCAACCTCTGAGAAAATCCTTGATGGAGTAACAAGGGATAGCTTCATTCAGCTGGCTAAGAAAAGAGGAATTGAAGTAAAAGTAGAACCTGTTGCTGTAAAAACAGTGATTGATGCTTTAAAAAATGGTAGTCTTAAAGAAGTATGGGGAGTAGGTACCGCTGTGGTTACTACTGAATTCCAGGCTTTAGGTTATCAGGGTGAGAAGTTGGAACTTCCAAGATTGCCTGCAGAGGAAAGTTATGCAGCCATCCTTAAAAAAGATTTGGTTGACTTGCAAAACAACCTTTCTGAAGATCCATTCGGATGGAGAGTAGCTGTGGACCATGTCCTGGAAACAGTTTAAGATTAATTAAATAACTATATTGAGTCGGGATTTTTCCCGGCTTTTTTATTGGCTTTTAACCACAGATGACACAGATTGACACAGATGTTTGTGGATATTTTTCTTGTAGATTAAACAGGTAAAGGTTTGTAATAAAAATCTTTGATTTTTAAAACTTTTGTGTACTTCTCTGTGCTATGCCTTTAACTTAAAAAACTAAAGTGTTCAAAACTTTTGCGACTTTTGTGGTAGGCTTGTTAACCACAGATGGCATTGATCAACAGAGATGTTTATGGTATAATTATATTAAAAGTTTAAAGCTTTTTATGGAGGTTGGTAATTGATTTTGATTATCATTAATTAGTTCTTGTAAATCCTGTATAAATTTTGTAATTGATTCCTGAAATGTGTATTTTCGCAAAAGTTTATGAGAAAATTACTCTTCATATCAGCCATAAGCCTGCTGAGCTGTAACAGAAATGCACAAACCGTCCATCCTCCGGTAGGCGGTATTCTAAGTCAGAAAGACCTGGAGGTTTCTAAGAACAGAATGAAAAACCTGAATACGATAGAAAGGAATCAGATTCAGGAATGGATCAGCAGTCAGAATGTAAGGTATTATCCTACACAGCTTAACTATTGGGTATCGGTAGAAGGGTATGATCAGAGAGAAAGGAGAGCTGATAACACTTCGATCTCATATTCTTATGATTTGTATGATTTTGACCAAACCAAGATTTACGATCAGCCTGTTGAAAGAAGAGAGGCCAGATTCGGGCATTTTGATGAACTGAAAGCAGTAGAGAATGCTTTGCGTTTTATACATGATGGAGAGGAAGTGACGCTTTTGGTGCCGTCTGCATTGGCCTATGGAACTTTTGGAGACGAAAAGAAAATAGATAACGATATCCCATTAATCATAAAATTAAAAGCTTTATAATACATGAAATTGTTTAACAAGAATATAATTCTGGCAGCGGCAAGTGTTTCGCTGATGAGTTGTACCCCAATTTATAAAAAAATGAACGTAGACAAAGAAACTTACGAAGGTCTTAATGACGGACTTTATGCTAATCTTCAAACAACTAAAGGCAATATGATTGTGAAGTTTGAGGACAAGAAAGCACCAGTAACTGTAGCCAACTTTATCGGTCTTGCAGAAGGTAAAATCGATAACAAAGCTAAGGCTAAGGGAGTTCCTTACTATGACGGAACTATTTTCCACAGAGTAATTAAAGATTTCATGATCCAGGGTGGTGATCCCCAGGGAACAGGAATGGGGGATCCCGGATATAAATTCGAAGATGAAAAAAACGATCTTAAGCACACAGGAAAAGGTATTCTTTCTATGGCGAATTCGGGACCGAATACAAATGGTTCTCAGTTTTTTATCACTGAAGTTGCTACTCCTTGGTTAGACGGAAGACACACAATCTTCGGAAAAGTTGTAAAAGGAACTGAAGTGATTGATGCCATTGCTAATGTAGAAAAAGGAGCGCAGGATAAGCCTAAAACGGATATTGTTTTAGAAAAAGTTTCTGTTTTCAGTAAAGGTGATGAATATAAAAACTACGATGCAGCCAAGACTTTCAACGAAGGAAAAGCTAAAATCGCAGAAAACAATAAAGCTTTCATCGCTAAAGAAGAAGCAGAAAAAAAGAAAAGAGAAGAAGAATTCAGAGCAAACCAGGAGAAATTAGTGGAAAACCTGAAAGCGGGTATGCAGAAAACTGAATCAGGCCTTTATTATAAAATTACCAAAAATACTGATGGTAAAGCTCCTAAAGCAGGAGATAATGTATCTGTGCACTATGCAGGGAAATTGGTAGACGGAGCTGAGTTTGATTCTTCATTCAAGAGAAACGAGCCGATCGAAATTCCAATCGGAACGGGAAGAGTAATCAAAGGATGGGATGAAGGAATCTTATTATTGAAAGAAGGTGAAACAGCTACTTTATTGATTCCGCCGGCAATGGCTTACGGAGAAAGGGGAGCAGGAGGCGTGATTCCGCCAAACTCATGGCTGATCTTTGATGTTGAACTTGTAAAGGTAAAATAATCGCAGTTTTTTAAAGATATAAGACCACCCGGAAAAGGGTGGTTTTTTATTGGATTGGAAAGTTGATGCGATCTCACAAAACCGGAAATAATATGAAAGCATGTGCTGTTTCCAAAGATCAGAAAGCATGAATATTTTATTATTGAAAAGGTCCCCTGAATCTGCTGATGTTTTACTGAAGAAAATCTGTGAATATTGCAGAATATGCTCTATAAAGAACGTTTTTTTGTTTCTATAAATACCGTATAAATACGGATTTCCTAAAAGAACAATTACCGATATCTTTATCAGACACTTACATTAATAAACAACAAATATGTTTGATCTGAATTACGATGTAATAAAACAGGAAATTGAATCAGAAATCTGTGGAGAGCATGGTATTCATCCTGAGTTTATAAAAACAGAAGAGGGATTTGGAATTAAAGCCTGCTGTGATCCTTTCAGGCTGGCGTTGGTTCAAAAGTCTGAAAAAAGTATTGAAGAGCAGACGGAAAAGCTGCTTAATAAGATCATGAAGGATATGTTTAAAGAGTAAATTTTGTACGATGTGATAATAGACCTGTTATTATCAAAAAACCGCCCCTTGGGGCGGTTTTCTAGTAAAAAGAAAGAATTAAAGTTATGTGTTTCTGCCGGATCTCTTCTTCATACCGTTTCCTGCAAGGGAACTGATGAATACAAGGCCAAAGCCGATATAAGCGGCAAATGCGGTCAGATATATTATTAAGCTGTTTAAGCTAGGTTTTGAGCTGTATACCAATACGGAAAAGGCAGCAAAACTCAACACCAACATTAGGCTCCAGATATGCAATTTTGCAGCATCTTCATTTCTCTTAAAAATCATTTCAAAAAAGGCTCTCATCATTATTAACATTTTAAGGGTTATACATTAATTAAATTAATAGAATAATCAGCATCCTTCATCACGGTAAAAAGAATATTATATTCTCTTACTGGGCTAAGGTCGTGATAGCTGGGCTATTTATTCAAATATATATCATACCAGGTCAGAAAACCCGGGATATTTTAACAATCTTTTGAATCATTGCTCATGATTCGAGGGTGAAAGATACCAGTAGATACGGGGCATAAAACTGCAATGAAAAACCAACGTACAGTTGACCAATCACGTTCCCGTATCTTATACGGCATCGTAGAAAAAAAAGGATTCATATACTGGTATATGAACATGAATCAGTGGAAAACTGAAAATCCACAGAAAACCTCTTTTCTCATCCTTAGTGCTTTTTTATAATTTTTTCTCGAAAAATTATATGCCAATATCATGCCAAAGTGAAATTTTCACGATTAACACTTTGTTTTACGAGATTGATAAGTCTGGTATTGAAGGGCATTTCTCTTTATTATTTCCTTAAACAAGGAAATAATATTTATGAATCAATTAGGTTTGGCTAAAGCCGATATATGCCTAACCATTAAAAAGCGGACAAAGTCTGTTCCTAATGAATAATTAATATATTGGAGAAAGCATTTGTAGTATTAGAGTTTTAAAAAATACCAAATTGCACTAAAATAAAGGATGAATGTCACTAATATAAATTTGCATGGATCTCTGGATATGATAAGTCCATAAAAATCCGTGATTTATCAGGTTTTTATGGACTTGTTATGTAATCTGGCGTGTATGGTTTTACCAGTTTTTATCAATCATATAGATCATCTGTGTCATTGCAACGGCTCCCAGCAGCAGTTCTCTCCGGTTTACTTTTTCAAAGGTATCTTCTTCCGTGTGGTGGATGTCGAAGTAACGCTGGGAATCAGGCATTAGCTCTGCGGCAGGAATGCCCATATCATGAAGCGGATAGAGGTCTGTTCCTGAGAATTTTTCTTCAAAATTATAAACTCCGTAAGGAAGGAATAGTTTTGACCAGCCTTGAATCTGCTTTCTTTTGGTATCGTCCATGTCTAAAGCAATTCCTCTTGGTGCAAAGCCTCCGGCATCAGATTCTATGGCAAAAAGGTGCTTTTCATTTTTTTCTTTTACTGTTTTTCCGTACTGAACTCCGCCTTTTACGCCGTTTTCTTCATTAGCAAAACATACGACCCTGATGGTATGGTTGTTCTGGAGTCCTAATTTTTTAAAGGTTCTCAATACTTCAATACTTTGAGCAATTCCTGCCCCGTCATCATGGGCCCCTTCTCCTACATCCCAGGAATCAAGGTGGCCGCCTACCACAATTACGCTCTGGTCTTTTTTACCGGTAATTTCACCAATAACGGAATGGGAGAGTTTTTCTCCTTTCATCCCGCAATTTGAATTAAGTTTTGCAGTAATTTTCTGGTTTTTCAGAAGGACTTCCAACTCATCAGCTGTACTGCTTCCGATGGCTACGGCAGGTACTTTTACGACGTTGTCTTCATATCTCATTGCCCCGGTGTGTGGAACATCATCAAAAGCTGACGAAAGTGAACGGATAATAGCAAATTTTCCGCCTTTTTTGGCCGTTAATGAAGCTGCTGTTGTTCTGTATTTGGCAGCATCACTATATCCTTTAAAAGTTTCTATGAATGATTGTTTGAATGCATAATTAAAAAACAGGATTTTGTCCTTTACCTGTTCCGGAGAGAGTTTTTCATATTCTTCCATAGATTTTACCATGATGATTTCCCCTGATACGTCTTTGCCACCCGTTCCTTCGGAGTTTCCAAGAGAGAGCATTTTAAGGCTTTTCCAGCTTCCGTTGGAAGTTTTAATGTGTAAGGATTCTTTTCCTCTTACCCAAACCGGAATCATGACTTCCTGAAGCCATACTTTATCTGCTCCGGCATCACGGAGTTTTTGTTCTGCCCATTTTACAGATTTCTCATAGGCTTCAGATCCGCTTAAACGGTGGCCGATATTTTTAGTGAGTTCGCGCAGATCGTTGTAGCCTTTTCCGTTATTTAAGACTTCAAGGGAGATTTTGCTGAATTGTACTGAATCTTCTTTGGTCTGGCCAAAAGCTGCCATTCCAAAAAGCAATAATGAGGTTCCTAGTATCTTTTTCATTGTTACCAATTTTTATCGATCATATAAATAAGTTGTGTCATCACTGTTGCGCCAAGCAGCAGTTCTCTTCGGTTGACTTTTTCAAAGGTATCTTCTGCTGTATGGTGGATGTCAAAATAACGTTGTGGTTCCGGAACGAGTTCTGCAGTGGGTACACCCATATCATGAAGCGGAGCAATGTCTGATCCGGAATATTTACCCTCGAAGTTGTAGACTCCATAAGGTAAAAAGAGCTTTCCCCAGCTTTGGATCTGTTTTCTTTTAGAATCTTCCATTTCCAGTGATATTCCTCTGGGAGAAAAACCTCCGGCATCAGATTCTATAGCGAAAAGGTGTTTTTCATTTTTCTCTTTAACGGTTTTTCCATATTGCTTTCCTCCCTTTGTGCCGTTTTCTTCATTGGCAAAGCAAACTGCCCTGATGGTATGGTTATTTTGAAGTCCTAATTTTTTAAAGGTTCTCAGTACTTCAATACTCTGAACAATTCCTGCTCCGTCATCATGGGCCCCTTCTCCTACATCCCAGGAATCAAGGTGGCCACCTACCACAATTACGCTCTGGTCTTTTTTACCGGTAATTTCTCCGATGACGGAGTGGGAGAGCTTTTCACCTTTCATCCCGCAGTTGGAATTGAGCTTTGCAGTGACTTTCTGGTTTTTCAATAGAGCTTCCAGCTCATCTGCAGTCGTATTTCCAATAGTAACTGCAGGAATTTTGACCGTATTCTCCTCGTATCGCATATTTCCTGTATGCGGAACATCGTCAAACGCTGAAGAAAGCGATCTTATGATAGCAAATTTTCCGCCTTTTCCTGCTGTTAAAGCAGCAGCAGTCCTTCTGTACGGACCTGATTCCCTATAGGAAATAAAAGTCTGTACATGCCCCTGATTGAAAGGATAATTAAAAAATACAATTTTATCTTTTACCTGTTCCGGGGAAAGTTTATCATATTCTTCTATGGATTTTACCATAATGATTTCCCCTGATACGTCTTTACCACCTGTCCCTTCGGAGTTTCCAAGAGAGAGCATTTTAAGGCTTTTCCAGCCTCCGTTGGAAGTTTTGATGTGTAAGGACTCTTTTCCTCTTACCCAAACCGGAATCATGACTTCCTGAAGCCAGACTTTATCTGCTCCGGCATCGCGGAGTTTTTGTTCTGCCCATTTTACGGATCTTTCATAAGCTTCAGATCCGCTTAAACGGTGGCCGATATTTTTAGTGAGTTCGCGCAGATCGTTGTAGCCTTTTCCATAATTCAGAATTTCCGTAGAGATTCTGTTGAATTGTAAGGAATCTTCTTTGGACTGACCGGATAAGAAAGTCGCTCCTAAAATTAATAATGACAGGTTGGCTATTCTTTTCATATTACCAGTTTTTATCAACCATAAAAATTAATTGAGTCATCGCCACTGCGCCCAGCAAAAGCTCTCTTTTATTCACTTTATCGAAAGTATCCTGTTCGGAGTGATGGTAATCAAAGTATCTTTGGGTATCTACAACGAGTTCTGCCAGAGGAATATCCAGTTTTTTTAAAGGAGATATGTCCTGGATTGCATTGGTTTGGTCGAAATCATAAACGCCATAAGGACGAAAATATTCTTTCCAGGGCTCAATCAATCTTCTTCTCTGAGGGGGCATATCCAAAGAAAAACCTCGTGGAGAATAACCTCCTGCATCTGTACCTAAGGCAAATACATGTTTTTCTTCTTTCTTTTTCACATAAGCAGCGTACATCTCGCGGCCCTGTCCTCCGTTTTCACTGTTGGCATACAGGACCACCCGGATGGTGTGATTATTTTCATATCCAATTGCTTTCAAAGTTCTTAAAACTTCGATGCATTGCACCACTCCTGTTCCGTCATCAATAGCACCTTCACCAATATCCCATGAATCAAGCTGGGCTCCTAAAACAATCACTTTTGAATCTTTTTTGCCCTGGATTTCAGCAATAATATTGGGATTTGTGGTATCGTTTTTTGATTCCGCAGTCATGTTGATTTTAGCCGTAACTTTTTGTTTTTTTAGTAATTTTTCCAATTCATCTGCAGATCTTACTCCTATTGATAAAGCCGGAATTTTAACTTTATCATCTGGTTCGTAGTAGATCATTTTGGCATGAGGAACATCGTCATTTGCTGTTGTTAATGATCTTATGATTAATGCTTTTGCACCAGTTTTAGCAATAACAGAGGCAGAAATTAATTTTGATTTGGCAGCCAGCAGATAGGAATCACTCGTATTGATAATTTTCGGATCCATAGGAACATTTACGAAAACAATTTTGTCTTTTAACTGGCCTATTGACATGGCGTTAAGCTCGGTAGTGGAGTTAATTAAAACGATTTCACCTATCAGGTCTTTTCCGCCGGTTCCTTCAGAGTTCCCGAAAGAAAGCATCCTGATATTTTTCCAATCCCCATTTCCTGCTTTTATCTGTAGGGATTCTTTTCCTCTGATCCATACGGGTGCTTTGGCTTCTTGCCTCCAGATCATATCAATACCAATTTCCCTGAACTTTTTTTCAGACCATTCTACTGCTTTTGCATAACCGGGGGTTGCACTGAAACGGGCCCCGATACCTTTTGTAAGTTCTCCGAGGTTGTCATATGCTTTACCATTGGTCATAATCTCATCTGAGATTCTTTCAAATTCTTTGTGGTAGTTTAATTTTACAGGAATTGCTGCTTTTCCGGCAGGCTTTTTCTGAGGTTTTTTTTGAGAAAATAAAAATCCACTCAAAAAGAGTGGAAGTATAATGAATATTTTTTTCATTTTTTATTTACCTTTCTTTTTCCGGGGATAAAAGTAGGGAAAAAATAGGAATTTATTAAGGTTTCATGTCATACATTAACAAAGCTGTAACCAGTTTTGGTTCAATAAATGTACATTTTGGGGGCATGCTCAATTTTAAGTCTGAAATTTTAATCATATCATTAAAACTTACAGGGTAAATTCCGAAGCCGACCTTACCTTCGCCGCTGTCTACTTTTTCTTTTAAAATATTGATTCCGTTAATATTGGAAGTTCCTTTTACATAAGAAATTTGTTCAGAACTGTCAGGGTCTTCGATTTTCAAAATGTTTTTAAAAATATATTTATCTACCAGATGGTGATCCAGATTGTCCAGTGACATTTCTTTTGAGCGTAAATCATGTTTTACGTGAAGAGAGTAGAATTTGTTTCCCATATACATTGAAATATGGAATTTCTGCGAAGGAAAATAGGGAGTTTCTCCTTTCTCATGAATAAGAAAATACTGTTCAAGTTCTTTCAGGAATTGTTCGTTGGAAAGCCCGTTCAGATCATGCAGAAGCCTGTTGTAGTCATGAATTTTAATAGACTGGTTGGAAACAATGAAACTGTACACAAAATTGTAAAGCTCAGTCCCGTTATGTCTTTTGTTTTTTTCTTTCTGGCGCTTAGCGTTCAGTGCGGTAGAACCAATTCTGTGGTGTCCGTCGGCAATATAAAAAGAGTCGATCTGATCAATCACTTCTTTGAACTGCTGAAGTTTCAGACGATTGTCTATTCTCCAGATTTTATGTCTGATCCCGATAGAATCTACATGATTAAAAATTGGAACATTCTTTTCCTCATGGTTCATCAGCAGCTCAATTTTTGAGTTGGCAGGGTAGGTAAGTAATACAGGTTCGGCCTGCAGATTTACTTTTTCAAGGTAATGAGCAAGCTTTTCTTTTTTCTGAGGAATGGTACTTTCATGTCTTTTGATTTTTCCATTCCAGAAATCTTCAATGCTGGCTAAACCCAGTAGTCCTCTGAATACCTGTTTGTTGGGATAGATCTGCTCATATAGATAATAAGCTGAATTGTCCTGAACCAATTTTTTGTCTTCCAGAAGTTCTTCAAATGTAGAACGTATTTTTCTCAGATTCCGGTCAATATCTTTAGATTTACTTACAACATAGGGTTTTATCATATTGATGTAAGTATTTTCGACTTGAGCTTTCTCTGCGATCTCTTCCTGGGTGAAATTATCCAGAGGATGGGTAGGGAAAGTACTCTCGAAGTCTCTATGAGGTCTTATTCCACGGAAAGGTTTAAAAACAGGCATATTTATCTTATAGTTTCTTTTTGTAGCTTAATAATTTGTTCTGCAAGTTCGACACCGATTTTCTCTTGCGCATCTACCGTATTTCCTCCTATGTGAGGAGAAAGGGATAATGCAGGGTTCATTAATAATGGCAGCTCCGGATTGGGCTCATTCTCAAAAACATCCAATGCAGCCCCCGCCACTTTTCCTGACTCAATAAAATCAACCAGGGTCACTTCATTGATCACTCCGCCTCTTGCAGTATTTACAATATAGACTCCGTCTTTCATTTTTTCAAATTGTGGAGTATCTATAATATATTCGGTTGTTTTAGGAGTATTAATGCTGATGAAATCTGCTTCTTTAAGGAATGCATCCATATCATTGGTGGAAGTAATTTCAAAGCTGACCGACTGCCCGTCAAAGAAATTCAGGGTAAGAACTTCCGTTTTGGGGCTTCTTGTCAGAACAGTAACTTTCATCCCTAATGCAATTCCTATCTTCACTACTTCCTGGCCAATACTTCCAAAACCGATTACTCCTAATGTTTTACCTGAAAGTTCGTAAGCATTGCTGAATGACTTTTTCATTGCATTGAAGTGAGTTTCTCCCTCCAACGGCATCAATCTGTTCGATTCGTGAAGGAATCTGGCCAATGATAAAAAATGTCCGAATACAAGCTCTGCCACTGATTTTGAAGATGCAGTAGGAGTGTTGATTACTTTAATCCCTTTGTTTTTTGCATATTCAACATCAATATTATCCATGCCGATACCGCCTCTGCCGATAATTTTAAGGCCGGGACATGCATCGATCAGATTTTGTCTTACTTTAGTTGCACTTCTTACAAGAAGAACATCCACATTATTGTCATTTATAAAATTAATAACGTGATCCTGGGCGACTCTATTGTCCAGGATTTCGATTCCGGCTTCTTTTAAAGCCTGTTCTCCTGCTCTCGAAATTCCATCGTTTGCTAAAACTTTCATGTGTTATTTTATTACAGATGTTAGATTTAAGATGTCATAAATCAGACTTTGAGGGTCTGTTGTCTGTATCTGTTTCTGGTATCTTTTTATTTTTTCGATCGCCTAATATAAACTATTTTATCGACTTCATTACATCCACTAAAACCTGTACACTCTCGATAGGTAAAGCGTTGTACAGACTTGCACGGTATCCGCCTAAGCTTCTATGTCCGTTTAATCCGCTGATCCCTGCAGCTTTCCACGCATTATCGAACTCTTCTTTCCTGGTTTCGTCTGTGATTTTGAAAGAAACGTTCATCAGGGAACGGTCTTCTTTTACGCAGAATGTTTCAAATAGGGGATTACGGTCTATTTCATCATATAAAAGTTTTGCTTTTGCTTCATTTCTCTGTTCAGCAGCAGCTATTCCCCCGTTTTTTTCAAGATACTGAAGTGTCAGTAATGATGCGTATACCGGAAATACGGGTGGGGTGTTGTACATAGACTCCTTTGCAATATGCTGGGAATAATCCAGCATAGACAGCATATTTTCTCTACCTGTTTTTCCAAGGATTTCTTTTTTTATCACTACCAAAGTAACTCCCGCAGGTCCCATATTTTTTTGAGCACCGGCGTAGATCAGGTCGAATTTAGAAAAATCAAGTTGTCTGGAGAAAATATCGGAACTCATATCACATACCATCAAGGTGTCTACCTCAGGGAAAGTTTTCATTTGAGTTCCATAGATCGTATTGTTAGAGGTACAATGGAAATAATCATATTCTGATCCTACCGTATAATTTTTAGGAATGAAAGAGTAGTTTTCTTCTTTTGAAGACCCTACAACATCTACAGTTCCTAATTTTTTAGCTTCTTTAATGGCACCGGCTGCCCAGGTTCCTGTATCAAGGTAAGCCGCTTTACCGCCAACTTTCATAAGGTTGTAAGGAACCATTGCAAATTGCATACTGGCACCGCTTCCCAAATAAAGTACTTCGTAATCATCCCCAAGATTCATCAGCCTTTTCACAATGGCACGCGCTTCGTCCATTACCGCAACAAAATCCTTACTTCTATGAGAGATTTCCAGGAGTGATAATCCGATTCCGTTAAAATCTAAAATCGCCTGCGCTGATTTTTCAAACACCTCTTGTGGTAAAATACATGGTCCCGCGCTAAAGTTGTGCTTTTTGTTCATATCTTTATTTTTTGGTTGCTTCCGGAATTTTTCAATTCTTTTAGCTTTATTTGATTTTTTACTAGATTTATTAAGTTTTTGGGTAAAAAAAGCCGCCTCACACATCATGAGACGGAGATTTTTTATTCGCCGTGTAAGAAAGCTTTTTTATCAAGCAGAGCTTCTTCAGACTCTACATGGTCTTCATCAGGAATACAGCAGTCTACCGGACATACAGCAGCACATTGTGGCTCTTCGTGGAATCCTTTACATTCTGTACATTTATCTGTTACGATGAAATAAACGTCATCACTTACTGGCTCCTGTGGTGCGTCCGCATCTACAGTAAGTCCTGAAGGCAGTGTTACCGTACCTTTAAGGGCAGTCCCTTCTGAAGCTTTCCAATCTACTGCTCCTTCATATATTGCATTATTCGGACATTCCGGTTCACAAGCCCCACAATTAATGCATTCATCAGTTATTTTAATAGCCATCGCTAATTTTTTTTAAATTTGCACAAAATTACAAAATATTCCCCAATTTTAAAGTAATTATGAATATCGAAAATCAAGTTTTAGGACTTATTAAATTAAGCAGTTATATAAAAGCGTTTTTAGCTAAGAAACCGGAGAGTTATAATGAGGATGATGTTAATATTGAATTATTGTTAAAGAAGTCTGAAATAGAGAATCCGTGGTTTACGGTTGATAATCAGAAATTTGCTTTACAACAGTGGGCAGATCTTCTTACTGAAGAAAATATCAAAAATTGGCTTGAAAATTATACAATCTCTAAAATATCCAAGAGAATAGGATTGATTTTAGCTGGCAATATCCCTTTGGTGGGCTTTCATGATGTAATTTCAGTAGTTGTAAGCAATCATATTCCGGTGATTAAACTTTCTTCCAAAGATAAATACCTGATTCCTTTTTTATTAAATAAATGGAACGGGTTTTCAGAGAACCGGATAAAATTTGAATTTGTAGAAAAGCTAGAGAATTTTGATGCGGTAATTGCCACAGGAAGTAATAATACAGCCAGGTATCTTGAATATTATTTTAAAAATCATTTAAATATTATTCGTAAAAACAGAACTTCTATTGCTGTTTTGAAAGGTGATGAAACAGATGAGGAACTTCAGCTTCTTGCTCATGACATTTTCCAATATTTTGGATTAGGCTGCAGAAATGTCACCAGAATCTTTATTCCAAAAGACTTTTTGATTGACAGGTTGTTTGAAAATTTCCTCGGTTTCAAGGATATTATCAATCATCATAAGTATGCTAACAATTATGACTACAACAGGGCGATTTATCTTTTGAATCAGGAAAAGTTCTGGGATAATAATTTTGTAATGCTGAAAGAAGATGACAAACTCTTCAGTCCACTTTCTGTAATTAATTTCAGCAGATATGAATCTCTGGATGATGTCCGGAATTTTATTGAAGAAAATGAAGAAAATATCCAGTGTGTGGTAGCTAAGAGTGTGTTAGGACTGAACTCCATTTCATTCGGGGAAGCACAAAATCCGGGGCTTGATACGTATGCAGATAATGTGGATACGATGAAATTTTTGGAACTGGTTTGATTTTCGTATCTTCCATGACCTATTTCACCAAATAAAAAATAATTAAATGAAAAAAATATTTTTAGGTCTGGCGATTATTGGCGCACAGTTGATGTTTGCTCAGAAAGTTATGGGACTGAAGGTTGAGAACAGTCAAAAGAAAGAACAGCCGGCTACCATAAGTAAGGATAAAGTCAATGTTTGTAATGAAAATTTCCAGAGGTTTATCAAAGCTCTTCAATCTTCGGATTATAAAGCTGCACAAGAAGTTCTTTCTGATAAGGTAAAAGAAATTGTTACAGAAGATATCCTTAAAAAAGTGAAGGATGGCATTGATGTCAATAAAAAACTTGAAATTTTAAAAGTAGGGTATCACGTAACGATGGATGGTATCAGTCATCCCAATATTAAATATAAATATGAGGGAGATTCATCGTCAAAAGAAGTGATAAGTGCCGTATTTGAAGATGATGGTAAAATTTTAGGTGTATTGCCTACGAATAAAGATAAATAAATTTAATTTTGATTTTATAAAAAATAGTAACTATGATGACAGATGTTTTAGTCGCTCATTCTTCAGAAGCGGAGAAGGCGAATTTTTACAAGAAGACGTATTTGCATGTTGCCTTATCAATCCTGGCTTTTATTGGTGTTGAAACTATTTTGCTGAAAACAGTACCGGTAGAAGTTATAGCGATGATGTTTGGGCAAAGATATACGTGGCTATTGATTATTGGAGTGTTTTGGTTAGCTTCTGTTTTAGCTTCCAAATGGTCACTTTCACAAAGTAAATCTACCCAGTATTTAGGTTTAGGATTTTATATCCTGCTGGAGGCTGTTATCTTCATGCCTTTGCTTTTCATTGCAACCAATATGACGGGTGGAGCTAATGTAATTTTCCAGGCTGCAACTCTTACTATTGCGATGTTTGCTGGTATTTCTGCAGTTGCATTTTCTTCTAAAAGAGATTTTTCTTTTTTAAGAAATATCATTGTAATCGGAGGATTTATTTCCATCGGACTGATTGTAGCGGGCATGATCTTTGGTTTTAACCTTGGGTTATGGTTTTCGGTAGGAATGGTAATCCTGGCTTCAGCTACCATTTTATATCAAACAAGCAAATTAAAAGATGCTTTCGGAACCAACCAGTATGTAGGTGCCGCTTTACAGCTTTTTGCTTCTATTATGCTTTTATTCTGGTATATCCTGAGTATTCTGATGAGCAGAAGGAGTTAATGGGAAGATCTTATTAATTTTAAATAGAATCCTGGTGAGTTTTCATCAGGATTTTTTATTTCGGAATCTGATTTTTTGGGAAGTTTTTTTAGATAATAGAGTTAAACACACATGGCGGCAATAGATATTCCTCCTTCGTCGGAATGGCAGTATATTGCAATAAGTGCTTTAACCACAAATGGGATCTTGAATATAAAAATTCTGTTCATTATTGATTAGCGTCAAAATTATTGAGATCGTTTTCACGCAAAGTTTAAAAAAAATAATGTTCTATTTCAAGCAGGAAAAGAAGACAGCATAGCTGCTGACTAAGCGCATGCAAAGTGTTCGCTTCATCTGAATCGATTAAAAATCGATTCATTTCTTAGCTTACTTAAAATAAAGAGTAGTCAAAAGATCTTTGCATGAATTTTAAAAATTAAATAGATCTAAATATTATATGCCCCCCCCCCAACTTTTGCGCTTGATCCCACAAATGGCACTATTGGTACAGTTGATATTTGTACAAGAATATTAGTAGGGTTGGAGTTTAATGTAAGCTGTGAACCAAAAAATCCTGATGATATTTTCACCGGGATTTTAATTGGATTCTTTAAGGAGTTCATGCAACATCTGCTTCATATGACCTGTTCAGCCCTTTGAAGTAAGTTTACAATTGAATAAAATAATTCTTAAAGAATAGAAAAGTATAGTAATGAGGAAAACCTCAGGTATTGTGTTTTTACAATCTTTTAAGTAGAAATATAATAATGCTATTTATCAATAGAACCCAAAACCTTTTGGGCAAAAGAGTTTAAAGCATCTTTTTCGCTCATTCCGTTCTGTACATTGGCATGAACTTCCAAAGCCCCGCAAATGTTGGTAATAAGCTCTCCTGCAACATTAAGATCCTCTTCGCTTGTTCCTCTGAACTCACAGAAGCTTTCCAGGACTTCTAATGTTTTTTCAAGGTTTTCAGGAGTCTGATTCTGATAAAACTGTCTGATTACTGGTAACTTCATTATACTAATTCGTTAAAAAGGTTAATTAAACTTTCTGCCTGGTTAGATTGAACCTGATTTACCAATTCTCCGTTTTTAAAGATGGCGAAAGTAGGCAGGTTATCTACTTTTGCTAATTTTCTGCTTTCAGGAAGCTTTTCAGCATCTACATATAAAAATGGAATAGATTCATTTTCAGATGCTAATTTTTTGAACTTCGGCTTCATGATCCTGCAGTTTCCGCACCATGTTGCCCCATACTGAACAACTACTTTTTCGTTGTCGTTAACTATGTTTTGTAATGTATCTTCGGTTAATTCTGTGTACATAAGTTTATTTTTGGAAAAAATAAACAATGTAACAATCTAAAAAATTACCAATCTAGTAAAATTATTGTACTGTTAGATTGTTACATTGTTATATTACAATATTAATTTTTTGCTAAGTATTCTGCTGTAGAAGTTCTGTCTGCTTTCATTGCTTCTTTTCCTTCTTCCCAGTTTGCCGGACATACTTCACCGTGTTTTTGAACGTGTGTGTAAGCGTCAATTAATCTTAAGAATTCTTTTACATTTCTACCCAGTGGCATATCGTTTACCGCTTCGTGGAAAATTTTTCCGGTTTCGTCGATAAGGTAAGTCGCTCTGTAAGTTACGTTAGAACCTGTGAAAATTTCATTTCCATCTTCATCATATTCGAAATCCTGATCTACGATTCCTAATGTGTTAGCCAATTGTCTGTGTGTATCAGCTAAAAGCGGATAAGTAACTCCTTCAATACCTCCGTTATCTTTTGGAGTGTTTAACCATGCAAAGTGTACTTCGTTGGTATCACAAGATGCACCGATTACTTTAGTGTTTCTTTTTTCGAATTCACCTAAAGCTTCCTGGAAAGCGTGAAGCTCTGTAGGGCATACAAAAGTGAAATCTTTAGGATACCAGAATAAAAGAACTTTTTGCTGGTTGTTTACTGCTTCATCAAGGATGTTGATTCTAAGATCGTCACCCATTTCAGACATTGCGTCAATCGTTAAATTCGGGAATTTTTTTCCTACTAAAGACATAATTTTCTTGTTTTTATATTTAAATTTCTGTTGCAAATATATAAAAGACTTGTCTATCGAACAAACAAATGTCGATAAATAAAATCTATAATTGTTTTTAAGGTGTTTTAATTGAAAAAGCCCTGAATTCAGGACTTTTTTGTTTATTTTTTTAGTTAAATTTCTCTAACAACTCTTTGATCCGTCTCATGGCTTCTCTGAGATCTTCTTCTGAAGCAGCATAAGAAAACCGGATACATTCGGGACTTCCGAAAGAGAGCCCGCCCACGCATCCTACATGTGCATTTTCAAGAAGGAACATAGCAAAATCGTCCGAATCCTTAATTTCGGTTCCGTTCAGATTTTTACCGATATAGTGTGAAATATCCGGGAAGAAATAAAACGCTGCTTTTGGCAACAACACTTTGAATCCCGGGATTTCTTTGATCAGTTCATAAACCAGGTCTCTTCTTTTCTTGAAGGCATCAATCATGTACCTGTATTCTGAAGGGTCTGTTTTTAAAGCAACAATGGATGCCCTTTGGGCAACAGTATTGGCACCGCTTGTCATCTGTCCCTGTACTTTTTCACAGGCTTTAGCCAGCCATTCCGGGCATGCGGAGTATCCGATTCTCCAGCCGGTCATTGCAAATGCTTTAGACATTCCGTTAATAACGGCTGTTTGCTCGTATACTTCCGGAAACTGGGCAATAGAGGTTGTTTTTGTTTCATAATTGATGTACTCATAGATCTCATCAGAAATTATCGTAACATGAGGATATTTAGCAATAACCTGAGCAAGAGATTTTAGTTCATCATAGGTGTAATATCCGCCGGAAGGATTACATGGAGAACTGAAAAGGATAGCTTTGGTTTTCTCTGTAATGGCTTCTTCCAGTTGTTCTGCTGTCACTTTGAAATCCGTAACATAGGATGTCGGAAGCATTACAGAAGTTCCGCCCATCATTTTTACCATCTCATCATAGCTCACCCAGTAAGGAGCGGGAAGAAGAACTTCATCACCATCATTAATGATCGCTGCCAGAACATTTAAAATAGCTTGCTTGGCACCATTGGAAACACAGATTTGAGTAGGTTTGTACTCCAGTTTATTATCTCTTTTTAATTTATAGGCAATAGCTTCACGCAATTCCAGGAATCCGGGAACAGGAGAGTAGTGGCTGTAGTTTTGATTGATGGCATCGAACGCAGCCTGTTTGATATTATCCGGAACATCAAAATCCGGTTCACCAAGAGTTAAGCTGATTACATCTATTCCGTTCGCTTTCATTTCCCTGGCTTTGTTAGACATTACAAAAGTCTGTGAGTATCCTAGTCTTTTTACTCTATCTGAAAGTTTATCCATGTATTTTTTGAATTTTAACAAATATAAATAAAAAGGTTTTTTAAAAGGAATAAAAAAGATAGCCGGTTTAAAGATTTTTATCAGGTCTGGACACGATTTTTACATTCATAAAGTGGATACTTTTACAGCAAACTTTAATGGAGTTATTGTCCAGCAGCGTTTTATGTAAAAAAGATTAAAGGATCTCAATTAGTGAATCTGTGTTTGCAATTCATTCCTTTAAAATTTGAATAAAGCTAATAAAAACTTATTTTTGCGGATTATAATAATTCACATGTCTACATCGTTACTATTAAAATACTTTCCGGATCTAACAGAAACGCAGCTGGAACAGTTTGCACAATTGGAAAAACTGTACAATGAATGGAATGAAAAGATTAATGTGATTTCCAGAAAAGATATGGAGTCGCTGTATGAAAAACATATCCTGCACTCGCTGGGAATAGCCAAAGTAATGGAGTTTGCTCCGGGAACGAAAGTTCTTGATATCGGGACCGGCGGTGGTTTTCCGGGTATTCCTCTGGCAATTTTATTTCCCGGATCAGAATTCACTTTAATTGATTCCATCGGGAAGAAAATAAACGTAGTGAATGCTGTAGCAGAAGGTGTCGGATTAAAAAATGTAACGGCCATTCACGGAAGGGCTGAGAAATTAAAAGATAAATTTCATTTTGTAGTCAGCAGGGCAGTTACCCAGATGCCTGAGTTTTTAAGATGGCTGAAAGGAAAGTTTGAAAAAGAGCAGTTCAATCAGAAGCATAATGGTGTTTTATATCTAAAAGGAGGAGATCTCGCAGAGGAACTGGCAGGAATTAAATGCGAAATTTTCAATCTTAAAAATTATTTTGAAGAAGAATTCTTTGATACAAAAAAAGTGGTTTATTTGTCAAAAGGTAATTTTAGTTCCTGATTTGACAACAATAAGGAATGATTTTTGCTAACTATTTATTGATAATCGGGAAATTAAAAAGTTATGAAAAAACTTTTAAACATTGGGTTTTTGGTGATTTTATCGGGTCTGTTTCTGGTCTCGTGTAATGATGATGAAGACTACCAGACCATAGAATCCATTGGCAAGATTAAAATAGACAGTGTAAAAGTCATGAATGATACGATGGATGTGTTTACCATTCAGAGTATTAAAACCTATTCTACTTATCCGTCTCATTGTGAAGGTTTCTACGGATACGATTATATCTATAATGCCAACCTTGAAAGAACCGTTACTTCTTACAAATACATTACGAACGGCCCTTGTGCACAAGGCAGCTATGTGGGAGCCAGCCAAATCAACTTCAGTCCGCAGAAGAAGGGAACCTATATCTTTAAATTCTGGAACGGTGGAAATAACTGGATTACCAAAACAATTGTGGTGCAATAATGAAGTTAGGCTGGATGTTTTGTTTTTTGACTGTGAGTATCCTGTATGGTCAGAAAATAATCTGGAAAGAAGAGCAGAAACTTGTCTGGGATAATTTCAGGAGTCCTGTTAAAAGCAAAAGTAATCCGGATGTTGCAGCATATACAAACTGTGGCTGGGAATATTCTGTAGTGAAATCTACCAATCCAAAGTCTCCCGTAAGTATTGAAATAAAGGCTGTTTTTCATGAAGATAAATCCTGGAAGGATGTAAACAAAATCAATGATTATATTTTACTGCATGAGCAGAAGCATTTTGATATAGCGGAGATGTTTGTAAGGAAATTCAGAAAAACTATTGCAGAGAAAATTAAAACTTCCGGGGATTATGACAGGTTTTTTAAAACAGTGTATAATGAGATGTCAGCCAGCTATAAAAACTTTCAGGTCTCTTATGATAAAGAAACCCGCCATGGGATGAATAAAGAGAAACAGGAAGAATACAATACGATAATTTCTCAAGAATTAGAAAATTTAAAAAGCTATAAAGCCCCTTGAAATTCCTCAATAAAATCATTCATGAACTGTTGGCGCAAAACCCGGATCTTTCTGCGTTCAATATCATTCTGCCCGGGAAGCGTCCCATTGTGTTTATCCGTCAGATTCTGGAGGAAAATAATTACTCCGGTTTCCTGCCTAATTTTTTCACAATAGAGGAATTAATTAATACGATTGCAGATAAGCAGCCTATTCAGGGAATACCACTCTGGCTTTTTTCTTATGATGTATTCCGGAGTCTGAACTTTACACCTTACGAAGATTTTGCAGAATTTTTAAAATGGTTTCCGACCTTGCAGAAAGATTGGGATGATATTCTGAAATTTTCAGACAGTGATCAGGCAGTACTGCAATATATGTTTGATGAGGAAAGGATTAAGGAATGGGCCCAGGACCTAGGGGATGACGAAGGTGTTCCCAGAAAAAAGTTCCTTAATTTCTGGCGGAATATGAATGTCTTTCTTCCGGAGTTGAAAGAGAAATTAAAAGAAAGGAACTGGGCTACCTCAGGAATGATTCATGAAACGGCAAAAGCCGAAATTGAAAGTTTTGCGAAAAGTACTTCAGAACATTTTGTTTTTTGTGGGTTTAACGCCTTTACTCCGGTTGAAGAAAAACTCGTCAGGAGCCTGTTGAAACAAGATAAGGCCCAGTGTTTTTTTCAGGCAGACCGTTATTACTTTGATGATGAAAGACAGGAAGCCGGGAAATTTCTCAGAAATCATAAAATGTGGAAAGAATTTGATGAGCACCGGGCTTTTCAATGGATTGAAGATGATTTCAGCCAACCTAAAAAAATCAAGGTTTATGAGGTTTCAGGAAATGTAACCCAAACAAAAGTACTGCCGGAGATTTTTAAGGAAATCAATAATAAAACCTATTCCAATACAGCGGTAGTGTTGCTTGATGAAAATCTTTTGCCTGCGAGCCTGGATGTGATGCACGGGATTGAAAGCCTGAATATTACCATGGGATTTCCTTTGAAAAACTTGTCCTTTTCCAATGCAGTAAAACGTCTTTTTTACCTGCAAAAGCAATTGGAGAAGAATAAATCGTCTTACTATTACAGGGATATTTTCCCGATTCTGGAAGAATTACCCAAATCTGCCGAAGATGAACTCATCATTAATGATTTTAAAGCAAAGATTGAAGAAAGAAATATTGTCTATATTTCCGGAAAGCTTTTGCATGAACTTCTGGGCAGATTATCGTATTTCGGACTTCTTCAGAAAGCGGAGGGTACCCATTCTTATCTCGATAAGCTGATTGCATTTTGCCAACAGGTTAAATGGCTGGAAATAGATGACATTCAGTACGAAAATGTTTCTCATTTTGAAAATGCGTTCAGGATTATCAAGAACCAGCTGACTCCCTATAATATTGAGATCAAAATGGAAACACTGGAAATTCTGATTAATCAGCATATTAATTCCGAAAGTATAGATTTCCAGGGAGAACCATTACGGGGGCTACAGATTATGGGGCTGCTGGAGACACGTCTCCTGAATTTTGAGAACGTCATTATGCTTTCGGTGAATGAAGGGAAACTGCCCCTTGGGAACTCACAGAATACCTATATTCCTTTTGATATCCGTAAGGTTTTTGATCTTCATACATTTCTGGAAAACGACAGCATTTATGCATATCACTTTTACAGGCTTATTCAGGATGCCAGAAATGTTCATTTACTGTACAATGCTTTAAGTTCCGGTGTGAATACTGGAGAAAAAAGCAGGTTTATTACCCAGATTGAAATGGAAAGTGCTCATGAGATTGAGCATTTGATTATTGAAAATTCTTCAGATCCCATTACTACAAAACCTATTGAAATTGCTAAAACGGGAATTGTAATGGAACGCCTCCAGAAATGGAAAGAGAAAGTATCTGCTTCACACCTTACCAGTTATCTTTATAATCCCATCGATTTTTATCTTTCCAAGATTTTAAACACTTCGGAAACCGATGAGATTGAGGAAGAATTATCAGTGAAAAATTATGGAAATCTGGTTCATTACTCACTTCAAGAAGTATATGAAGTTTTAAAAGGTAAGTTATTAAAAGAAAGTGATCTGCGAAATTCAATTAAAGCTGTAGATCAATATATTAATATTGCCATTGAAAAACTGAAACATCAGCCTGAATTCTATGAAAAAGGGATGAATTATATTCATAAAGCCATTGCTAAGAAAGTAATTGAAAATATCCTTAATCATGATCTTGAATTAATAAAGCAGGGCAATAAATTAGAAATTGTTGATATTGAAAGAAAGTTTGAAAATGTAGAATTTTACCTGGAGGGAAATGATAAAATTTCTTTTTTTGGTTTTATCGACAGAATCGATAAGCTGAATGGGACTTTAAGAATTATCGATTATAAAACTGCCAAAATTAAAAATCTTAATGTGAAAATTGACGAAGACAATGTTTCTGATTATTTCCATAATAGTGACCGGAAGCAGGCTCTTCAGTTATGTATTTATCATTACGTGGTGCAACACCTTCCTGAATTCTGGGGTTTTCCTATAGAAACCGGAATCTGGAGCTTTGCAGAAGCCAAAAAAGGAATGGTTGCGTTACAATTCGATAAAGGGGATATCGATGAGGCGATGAAATCTGTTAAAAGCCTTATTCTGGAGATTCTCAATCCGGATATCAGTTTTGTAGAGAATATAAAGTCTTATTAAGGTGTCCGGTTTATATTTTTACTAAAATTCTGTACCTCGTTTAAAATTATTAATTAATTTTTTTAGTCCTTTCCTCAAAAAAATGGAAAATGTTTTTATTGAATCTCATAGAGTTTTTTAGGGGTATAATTGTATATTTACTGTAAACTTTTCATCTCAGGATAATTGAACAAACGCAGCACCGTATGAAAAAGCTTTTGACAGTATTGGCTATAATTTTCTCTTTTACTCTACAATCTCAACAAAAAACGGATACTTTAGATACAGCATTGCAAAATATAACCAGGGATACCAAATTCGGGCTCGCTCTAAGTGGAGGCGGGGCCAAAGGATTTGCTCACATCGGTATTTTGAAAATGATTGATTCGCTCGGTATTAAAATCGACTATATTACCGGAACCAGTATGGGAGGTATTCTTGGCGGGTTATATGCAATGGGGTATAATGCTGATCAGCTGAAGAAAACCGTTTATAAAGTAGACTGGAACAGGATTTTAAGTAATAAAATCCCTTACAATAAAGTGAATATCAGCGAAAAAGGAGAGTATGACAAATATATTCTTGAGTTTCCGGTGGTAAAAGGGTTTCCGACACTTCCCAGTTCTTATATTGAAGGGCAATATATGGGTGAAGTTCTTAATACCCTTACCTTCAATGCAAAACATATTAATGATTTCAGCAAGCTCAGGATCCCTGTAGAGCTTACCTCTTCTGATATAGAAAACGGAGGATTGGTTATGCAGAAAAAAGGCTCTTTGCCCTTGGCAATCCGTGCCACTTTAGCGATCCCGGCGGCTTTTGCCCCGGTTTATATTGATGGAAAATTATTGGTAGATGGTGGTTTGGACCGTAATTATCCTGCAAATGAAGTCAGACAGATGGGGGCTGATTTTGTAATAGGAGGATACACAGGGTTTAGGCTTTTTACCAAAAAGGAAATTGAAAATCCGATGAAAATGATCTATCAAACCCATGCAATCCGTTCTGTAGAAGATTTTAAACACCAGAAGGAACTATCCGATATACTGGTAGATTTTGTAGATCCTTTGGGAGATATTACCACCAAAGACTTTGCAAAGTTCAGAAGGATTATCAAAATTGGAGAAACGGAAGCAAGAAAACATCTTCCTGAATTTGTAGCATTGGCAGAAGCGCAGAAAAAGCTGGGTATTAAAAGTGAGCACCAGATGATTGAGGAAGTAAAAATGCCAACAGCAAAGTTTACATATAATGAAGAAGATGGAACCCCAATTACCGATACTGCTGAAATAAAGGTAATTAAAAATCAGATGGGATTGGTGGAAGGAAAGTATTATGATGCTAAAACGATCAACGAAGCCATTGACCGGGTTTTCGGGATGCGTCAGTATGAGAAAGTGTATTATACCTATATCACTGAAAATGACCATCTTGTAATGAATATTTTTGTGAAAAGAGCTAAAAAGGGTGCCTTTAAACTGGCTCTCCATTATGATACGGAACAATCTGTAGGAATTATTGTAAATTATACATACCGGAATATCCTGATGAACAGATCAAGATTTTTAGCAACTGTAGATATTTCAGAACGTTTTAAAGCCAGATTGGCGTATCAGCAGTTTCTGGGTACCGGAGATCGATGGTGGTTTGAAGCGGAAGCTAAAATGATACATCTTAAAAGTAATGACCTGACTTTTAGATTGGTAGATATTTATAGCGAAAGTGAGAATGCCAGATTCCCTAATCATATGTATAGAAATATAACCGGGAAAATTGCCTTAAATTATAATGTTACACCGAATGCATTTATTTCTTTAGGTACCGAATTCAGTACGGAAAGAATGTATAGTCTATTGGATAAAGTAGATCAGACAAGGTATGATAATTACAGTAAAAAACTATATAATCACAGCAATTTTAATACTTTTCTGAAATTTGAGCAGAACAACCTTAACAAGAAATATTTTTCTACCAAAGGAAATCATCTTCAGGCCAGCGCCAGGTTTTATTATGGAGATCAATATGAATTGTATGATTTAGAGCAGGTACAACCTCAGTTGTATTCTATTTTAAACCCTAAGGGAGATTATTACTATCAGCCTGAAAATCTGGTTTCATTTACTTTAAATGAAAATTTTGCTCATCCTGTTACAAGAAGACTGACCGTAAAAGGCAATCTATTCCTGGGAACAAGTTTCGGATCCCAGAAGGAGGGAAAATATCCTTATCTGTTTCTTAATGAGAAATATAATCTGGGAGGAAGTGAATACAATTATGATTTACTCAATCCCGAATTTAATGGATTACGCCAGAAAGAGCTGCCTGTAACTTCTGTTGCCAAAGCTGGAGTAGCGCTTCAATACAGAATCATGAGACGATTGTACCTGACACCCTCCCTTCATTATGGTAAAATCAGTCAGGAGCTGTCACCTTTTAAACAAAGTTATAATATTCTGGGTTACGGACTGAATCTCGGATATGAATCTCTCTTAGGTCCAATCAGTTTTAATATTTCAAGAAATGATTATCTTGAATTCTGGAGAATATATTTCAGTATAGGATTTAAATTTTAATCCATAAAAATACACCCCAAAGAAATGAGGTGTATAAAAAATTAACTTGAAATTAATAGAAGAGGATAGTTAGAGTTTTATTTTTTTATGGTTTACTTTACCATTAGAAAGACTGATTTGCACCACATATACTCCCGGCTCTAAATTGTCAGATTCAAAGCTGGATTTATTGACCTCTTGTTGAAGCACCAAAGTACCAGAGATGCTATATATACTAATGCTTTTGATAATATCACCCGATCTGGCTTTAATTTGACGATTTTGCGTATAGATCTCGGAAATGTCTTCTGTTAGTCCACGACCGATTGATTTTTTAAACTGAAGGTTATAAAACGGAGTTACCACTTCAAAAATATAATTTCTGCTTTCCAGATTCCGTATATCAATGCCGTTGTTTTCCTGGTATTGTTCATTGGAAATGGTTTTAACCAGGTTTTTATTTTCATCAAAAATATGTACTGAGGAAAGTTCCTGCGGATTAATTTTTAATTGTAAAACAGCATTATTTTCAGATTGAACCATTTCATTTTCTGCAATTTCCTTTGGGGTACTTTTGATATAAGGAATCAATTTATCTTCATTGTTTTCCGATACTTTTAAAAGATAGACTCCATCCTTTAAAGAAGATAAATTGCGGTTTGCTGCTGATCTGCTTATGGCTTTTTCCTGGTTGAAATCTGTAATTTGAATCAGTTGCATAGTTCCAAGATCTGGTTTTATCTGGGAAGAGGATAATGGATCAGCCTGTGAGAGAACTGGAGCGGACTGTTTGCCAAAAATGGAATCTGCAATAGCCCATTGATTTAAAAGGCCGCCGCTCCTCAATGTATTGAATTTTGCATTTGATGCCAGAACGAAAGGTACAATACCTCCTATATGACCCAAAGGTCCCCAGTAAAAGGAGTCAAGTTTATATTTATTCAGATCCCACCATGGATAATATCCACGCTGTACTTCAATGGTTTTGGAAGTATTTTCGGGTGGAATAGCCAGATCTACGGTAGAATGGCCCAAAGTCATAGGAGTTTTATTATACCAATCGTATACATCCTTAGGTTTCATACATTGTCTGAGTTTGTTACCTGGATTATTGGTCACATCATTGATAAAATTGGTGGTAAAAAGCTTTCTCCATATAACGGGACCCCAAAGCAGCCCTCCGTTATCCTGGACTACATGATAATTGTAACGGTCCAGGTATTCTGCAGAAATGACTTCCGAAATATCGCTGGTATAAGTTTTATATCCGGTATTATTGCAGCTATGCAGAACATTGGCTAAAAATGCAGTGAAAGGATAAAAATCTTTTTCCAAAACCCCTTTATTGAGAGTGATCCCTGAGAAGTCATAAGGGCCGTCTCCCATATAAGCATACTTAAATTTTAAATTAGTAGGATTAGACACACTTAACTTCTTGAGTGTAGACATTGCGGCATGGGCTCCCTGGGAATATCCCGCTAAGAAATATTCATCATACCGTTTTACTCCCAATTGAGACAAAACTTTATCAGCTGCCGTTACAAAATCTATGGTAGCCCCGGCTTCTGTGGCATAATCTACATACGGGTGAGTACCTTCTCCGGTTCCCATCCCTACGTAATCAGGGGCCATTAAAATATATCCGTTAAGTACATACGATAATTCAACAACAAACCCGGCTGTTAATGTTCCTTTAAAATTGGAGGGGACATTATGCCTGCTGTCGGTTGTACCATGATCTGAAACTACTGTTGAAAGCTTAAATCCCACATTGGGAAACATAAGAAGTCCGGTTGCCTTTACCAGGTTATTATTCTCATTTTTAGTGTAATAGGTAATTTTATAACCTTTTACTCCCACATTAAACCCGTTAAGATAATTTACAAAATCAGGAGCATTCTGTTCTCCAAGGTTATTTGCAATAAAATTGACAACACCTTGCGGGGTTAAGTCCAGTTTCTGTTCTACGCTTACCAGATCACCGGGTTGCTGGGCAAAGTAAAATGGTGCGGCTAACCCTAATAAAAAAACGGCGATTTTTCTCATATTGATATTTTTTTAGTGGTATCAATATAGTGTATTTAATAAATTTAATTAAAAATTACGACATTAATAATTATTCATTGAATATCAAATCTCCTGAAAGTGACTAAAATAAAAGAGTCTGGTCCATGGACCAGACTCTTTCGGTATATTTTGCTTTGATTTAAAAAGCGTTGATTCCTGTAATATCTAAACCGGTGATTAACAAATGAACATCATGAGTCCCTTCATAGGTGATAACCGATTCTAAATTCGCAGCGTGTCTCATCATTGGGAATTCTCCCATAATTCCCATACCTCCAAGTATTTGTCTTGATTCTCTTGCGATATCAATAGCCATTTTTACGTTGTTTCGTTTTGCCATTGAAATCTGTGCAGGAGTAGCCTTATGATCATTTTTAAGATTTCCCAGCTGAAGACATAACAATTGCGCTTTTGTAATTTCTGTCAGGAATTCAGCTAATTTCTTTTGCTGAAGCTGGTAGGAGCCGATTGGTTTACCGAATTGTTTTCTTTCTTTCGAATATTGAACTGCAGTGCAGTAACAGTCGATAGCAGCACCGATTACTCCCCATGAAATTCCATATCTGGCAGAGTTCAGACAAGAAAGTGGTCCTTTAAGTCCTGTAACTCCCGGAAGTAAATTCTCTTTAGGAACTTTCACATCATTGAATACCAGTTCTCCAGTTTTTGAAGCCCTTAAGCTCCATTTATTGTGTGTTTCCGGAGTGGTAAAGCCTTCCATTCCTCTTTCAACGATGAGACCCTGTACTTTTCCTTCTTCATTTTTTGCCCAAACCACAGCGATATCGCATAACGGTGAATTGGTGATCCACATTTTGGCACCATTTAAAAGATAATGATCTCCCATATCTTTAAAATAAGTCTCCATAGAACCCGGGTCAGAGCCGTGATTAGGCTCAGTCAGCCCAAAAGACCCGATCATTTCTCCTGCAGCAAGCTTAGGAAGGTATTTTCTTTTCTGCTCTTCAGAACCGAATTCGTTGATAGGAAACATTACCAGTGAGCTTTGCACAGATGCAGCAGAACGTACTGCAGAATCTCCTCTTTCCAACTCCTGCATGATTAAACCGTAAGAAATCTGGTCTAATCCTGAACCGCCATATTCCACCGGGATATATGGACCTAAAGCCCCAATTTTTCCTAATTCTCTCATCAGGCCGGGAAGATCTGTATGGTTTTGTGCTGCCTGATCAATCTGCGGCATTACAAAACTTTCTACCCAGTCTCTTACAGATTGGCGGATTAGTTTGTGTTCTTCAGTAAGTAAAGCATCTATACCGTAATAATCAGGGATGCTTGTAAGAGGATAATATGACATGATTTTTTGATTTTGTTAAAAATAACAATTTTCGTCTTGTCTGGGAAATTTTTTTCTCAACTTCTGTTATTGTTGATTTTCAATTGTATAGCGTTATTTATGGTATTTTAGTGCTCTGTTTTTCATTTTCAGACCTCCTCATCGTTGGATATAGGATACTGATTAGGGGCATTATGAACTTTGCTTTTGAATTTATACAGGTAAGGGGCTTTATTTGCTGAGCCATCATATAATTTTTCAAGTCTGTCAAGAATATTTAAACTTAAAATTTTCCGCTGAAAATTATTTCTCCTGAACTTCTGTCCTAATATTGTTTCATAAAGTGACTGAAGGTCTTTCATTGTAAACTTTTCCGGAAGAAGATTACTTGCTGCCACTTCCGTATTGATATTCATACGGAGGTACTCCAGACCCGTTTCTATGATCCTGTCGTGATCAAAAGCCATCTTAGGTAACTTGCTGACTTCAAACCATTCACAGCTTTCATTGAAAGCATCAGGAAAAGTATTGGCTATTGAAAAATCGATAAGGCTGCAGTAGCCAACCGTTATAAATCTTTGGAAGATCCAGTGATCTTTCGGAACCTCTATTCCTTTGTTTTGAAGAAGAATCTGGTGAACGTTATTTTCTGTACGGTCTATTCTTCCGAAAGTATGAAACTGCTTTAAAAACAAGTCTTTAAGGTGTGTTCTCTCAAATAATACCCTTGCGGCTGCTTCCCGGAGATCTTCATCATTAAATACAAAACCGCCCGGGAGTGACCATAAATCCAGATCATGATACTTTAAAAGCAATACCTTCAAAATGTTGTTATGAAAACCGAATATTGTACAGTCTACCGATACATGGGCTACAAAATCTTTAGTATCGATAAGCTCCTGAAGGGTTTCTTTATTTTTTGTGTCTTTAATTTTCATGGCCGTAAAAATAAATATTTTCTAGCTATTCTTTCGAGAGAATTTAAAATATACTAAACTAATCATAAAAAGAATAAGTACGGAGCCTAAAATATATAAAGGATAAAAATTTAACAGTTTTTTTTCAAACAATAGTGACATAATGATAGAGCTTACAGAGCTGCCCAGAGAGGAGAAAATAACAATCAGTGAAGTGAAAAGATTGATCTTAGCCTTACCGATAGTGGCAATCATTTTTGAATTAATAACAGGGTAAAGTGGTGCCAGAAACAAACCGATCACCGGAAACAGAAAAAGCAGCAGCCTGGAATTT
Organism: Chryseobacterium gallinarum; assembly: GCF_001021975.1. Classification (NCBI taxonomy): domain Bacteria; kingdom Pseudomonadati; phylum Bacteroidota; class Flavobacteriia; order Flavobacteriales; family Weeksellaceae; genus Chryseobacterium; species Chryseobacterium gallinarum. Next base: position 3,770,447 of record NZ_CP009928.1, read on the forward strand.
TCATGATCAAAATATTGTATTCCCAGAATAATGACAAGAATGGTTATAATAAAAAAAATGCATGACACATAATATCCTGTTAGTGAAAAATTCCTGATAATATTAGCCGTGACGGTTCTTCCGGCATAAGAGAAAAGAGCCAGAAAAGAAGAGGCCTGTAAAGCAAAAAAAGAATTGACTTTCAGGTGATTTTTGTAAAAAGAAGGAAGCCACGAATTAAATCCCTGTTCTACAAAAACAATAAAGAAAATAACCCCCAGAAACAGTAATACAGGAAGTGTGGTAAAACCTGACAATTCAGAAATAAGGCTCTTGTTTTCTGTGGTGCCTGCTTCTGAAATTTCTATTCTCGAAAACAAAAATATCGTTACTGCAGAGAGAAGTGTGATCAGTAAAAATCCGGATTTCCAGAATTCGGAGTACTGGCTGGAAATCAGCCAGCCAAAGCCGGTATTGACTACAAAAATGCCTATCATAAAGGATGCTTCTACGCTGTTCATGGTTTTTGCCAACGCTTTTTCATCAGAAATATTATTCCTTATGATTCCGAAAACACAGATTTTGCCTATCGCAAAGCAGGCTCCAATGATTGCAAACCACACTTTATAAAACCAAAAGTCTGCTATAAAAGGAAGCAGCGATGAGCAAATTCCTACAATAATCAAAGCAAGGATTATGGCTTTTTTTGTTCCGGTCCTGTTAATGAAACTCACGGCAAAAAGGGAGATAAAAGCGATGGGAAGATCTTTAAAAGACTCCAGCATTCCCAGTTCTCCATAGGTGATTTTTGCCTCAGACAACTGCAGAATGATAAGTCCCATGCAATTTAAAACCATGGAAAAAATCAGGAAAGTTAATTTTAGAGGAAGTGAAATTTGAGAAAGCTTGGCTGCCATTTTGGGGAGTATCTGAATTGGATTTTTATAAATATTTATGAATTATGGGTAGAAAGATAAGGCTTTCAAGTCCCAAAAATAAACGAAAAATTAAAATAATTATTAATGAAATGTTAATTAATTGAAAAAAAATATATTTTTATTGTCTCAATTTGAGAATTAAAATAATAACTGTATATGAATGTAAAAATATCGAGAAGCGTAGGAATGGTGGCTGTCCTCTATTTTACAGCTAATTTCAGTGCCCAGACAACAGTGAAGGACACCGTTTCAAAGGAAAACAAAATAGATGAGATTGTAGTGATTGGTTATGGTACTCAAAAAAAGAGTAATGTAACCGGAGCTATAGCAAGTATTAAAGCCAGTGACATAGAAAATATCCCGGCAGGTAAACCGGAACAGGTACTGCAGGGAAGGGCTGCAGGAGTTTCGGTAGTAACCAATTCCGGACAGCCCGGGGCACCTGCCACAGTAAGGGTACGTGGAATTACCAGTTTTGGGGCAGGAAGTAATAGCCCCTTATGGGTTGTTGACGGAATTGTTGTAGATAACATCGGATGGCTCAATCAATCTGACATAGAGAGTATCGAAGTTTTGAAAGATGGAGCATCATCTGCTATTTACGGTGTCTCTGCGGCAAAAGGGGTAATTCTGGTTACTACCAAAAAAGGCAAAAAGGGAAGACTCAGTCTTTCTTATAACGGGTTTTACGGTTTTTCAAATGCCTCTAAAAAATTGGATCTTCTGGATGCCACCCAATATGCAAAAATCATCAATGAAGGATTGGTAAATGATGGGGGTGCACCAAGATTTCCCAATCCTGAAGCATTTGGAAAAGGAACCAACTGGCAGGATACGATTTTCGGAACGGGTGAAAAATCCTCTCACGAAGTAAGCATCACGGGTGGCAATGATAAATCAAGTTATTATACATCATTTGGATACTTTGATCAGACCGGCATTGTAATGAGTGATATCTCTTACTACAAAAGGATAAACGGAAGGTTCAACTCAACTCATAAGGTTACTGATTATTTAACTTTAGGGCAAACCTTTGCTTATACCCACACAAAATCTCAGGGAGTGAGCGCCAATGAAGAATATGGAGGTCCTCTGGCTTCGGCAGTGAACCTGGATCCTACAACTCCGGTGGTGGTGACAGACTGGTCGATGGTAGACCCCAACGGCTATACAAACCCTTACATCATTCGGGATCCTGAAGGCCGCCCTTATGGTATCTCGCGGTATGTAAACAATGAAATGACGAATCCAAGAGCTTTCCGTACCATTCAGCAAGGTAACCACAATTGGTCGGATGATTTTGTAGGTAATATTTTTGCTGAACTTAAATTCCTTGATCATTTTACATTCAAAACAAGTCTTAACGGTAAGAAATCCTATTGGGGAAGCCGCACCTTTACACCCAAATATTATTTAAGTCCTAATTATAGCAACACAGGTTTCAATAGTCTGAATAAGGTGGACGAAAATAAGTTTGAATGGAGTATGGAAAATACGTTGACCTATCAAAATAAATTCGGTAATCATAATCTAAGTGTATTGGTAGGACAGGGAGTATACCGGTACAATATATCCGGAGGTGCCAGCCTGACGTATAGTAATTTACCTATCGACAACTGGACAGAGGCTTCTTTTAATTTTGATATTCCTCAGGATGATATTGTAGCAAAAGGCTGGGACGGAATCCAGACCCGTAAGGCTTCTTATTTTGGTAGAGTTATTTATGATTATGCTGATAAGTATTTATTCACAGGGACCATCCGTAGGGACGGTTCTTCAAAATTTGCCACGAACCAGCATTGGGGAATTTTCCCTTCCATGTCTTTAGGCTGGAATGTGCACAAAGAAAACTTTTGGCCGGAAAACAAAGTGGTTAATAGTTTGAAATTGAGAGGAGGTTACGGAGTTTTAGGGAACGATGAAATGGAGAACTTCAGGTTTGCGAGTTTTATGGTTTCAGGAAGCAATTACACAAATGCCGGAAATAATATCATTATTGGATATGCACCAAGTACTCTGGAAAATCCCAACTTAAAATGGGAACAAACCAGCCAGTTTAATATTGCTGCAGACTTAAAACTGTTTAAGAATTTCACCCTTACTGCAGATTGGTATAGAAAGAAAACTACTGATATCTTAAGACAGATCAATATTCCGGGATATGTAGGGGTTCCTAATTTGCCCTGGTCGAATGTAGGGGATATGGAAAACTCAGGATTGGAACTTGAACTGGGTTATAAAAAGAACTGGGAAGATTTCAGTATATCCGTAAACGGAAATTTTGCTACGATAAAAAACAAGGTACTGCGACTGGAGGATGATATTAATTACTTCAATCTTGCTTCCTTTCAGACAATGGGAGCCGTATCAAGAGTAGCTGTCGGGCAGCCATACGGATCATTTTATGGCCAGACCTATAGTGGTGTTTTCCAGAATCAGGCACAAATTGATGCCTACGTAAATGCCAATGGGGACAAACTATTACCGAATGCCAGACCGGGGGATTTTATCTGGCAGGATAACAACGGGGATGGTAAAATTGATGAAGAAGATAAAGTCAACTTAGGAAGTTCTATTCCGAAATATACCTTTGGGCTTACTGTGAATTTAAATTATAAGAATTTTGATTTTATGGTATTTGCGCAAGGACAGGCGGGGAATAAAATTTTCCAGGGACTAAGAAGACTGGATATCCTTGATGCCAATTACCAGACAAGAATTTTGGACCGATGGACAGGAGAGGGATCTACAAATGACAACCCGAGGGTAACAAGGAATGATCCAAACCACAATTATTCCTGGATGTCAAACTATTACCTTCAGAAAGGAGATTACGTCCGTGTGAAAATTATCCAGTTAGGCTATACATTGCCTCAGGATGTTACAAGCCGTTTCGGGATGAATAAAGTAAGGCTGTATATCACCGGGGAAAATCTTTTTACCTTCACAAAATATACAGGCTATGATCCGGAAATTGCCGGAAGGAATAATTCTGAACAAGATATTATCGGGGTTGACAGGGCTTACTATCCACAAGCCAGAACATTCTTACTGGGAGCAAATATTCAATTTTAATACGTAAAAACATGAAAAACAGATTTTTATATAAAGGGATTGCCATTACATTTTTAACGGGTCTGAGTTTTAGCAATATTAGCTGTAGTGGGTCATACCTGGATGATGTGCAGAATTCAGGGTCTTTTAACACGGATTTATATTTTAAAAATGAGCAGCAGTCTTTCAGCGCATTGGTTTCTGTATATGATGTTCTAAGGAAATATTCCGGAGGCTTTGAAAATACGGTTACATTTTTTAATGCAGGTTCCGACGATTTTTATTCAGGAGGGGGAAACTCTAATGATGGGGCAGGAATACAGGGTTTTAATAATTATTCCCTGAACCCGAATACCATGCCTGCAAGTTACTGGAGAGATTATTATCAGGGGATTGCCCGTGCTAACCTTTTAATAGAAAGGGTACCGGGAGCTTCAATGAGTGAGGATCTGAAAAAAAGATTTATTGCTGAGGCTAAGGTTTTGCGATCCCTGTACTATTTTGAGCTTCTAAGAATGTTCGGAAATATTCCGCTGGTGCTTAAAAGTGTAAAATTTGATGATGATTACTGGCATATCCCACAGGCAAAACCAAGCGAGGTTTATACACAAATAGAAAGTGATATCAACGCTGCCATTCCGGATTTAATGATGACGGCAAGCGGAAATGACAGAGGAAGAATTACGCAGGGAACTGCCAGAGCAATATTGGGGAAAATCTATCTTTATGATAAAAAGATGCCGGAAGCTGCAGCACAATTTGCAGAAGTGAATGGTACACCGGGAGGAACCAGCCAATACGGATATAAACTTGTAGCCAATTATGCCGATCTGTTTAAGGTAGGCCCGGAAACGGCTGATCCTTATAAGTTTTCAACAGAATCTATTCTGGAAGTCATGCATACCAATAAAGGAAATTCCGATTGGGGATTCTGGGGACAGGGAAAAGATGAAGGAAATTCTATCAATGTTATGCTGGGACCACGTTCTTATAATTTAACAACGATACCCAATAATAATGCACCGGATTTATATGCAGGATGGGCATTTAACACCGTAACGGAAGATCTGTTTAATTTTATGCAGGGAGATCCGAGATTGGCAGTAACGATTTTCAATGCAAAGCAATTGGTGAATGAAGGGAAAATCACCTACAGCCCGGCGTTTGCAGATACCGGATATTTCTTGAATAAATATATGCCTACCAACGACCTGAAAAGTTCACTTCCCGGGCCACCAGAGTTGAATTTCAGACAGAATTATATTGCGATAAGGCTGGCAGATACCTATCTGATGGAAGCAGAAGCTTTAGGAGCTGCAGGAGGAAGAGCACAGGCTTTATTGGATGCGGTAAGAGCCAGAGTAGGTTTACCTTCCGTTCCTGTTTCTATGCAGGCAATTAAAGATGAAAGAAGGAGGGAGCTTGCCGGGGAAGGACACCGATGGTTTGACCTTGTACGATGGGGAGATGCACCTTCCAAACTTGCTTTTAAAGGATTCAAAGGAGGCAAAAATGAAATTTTACCTATTCCGTTTAATGAATTGCCCAATACTTCTTTGCATCAAAATCCCGGCTATTAACCCATGAAGTTTCACAACTTATATAGTTTCTTTATAGGTGCCACACTACTTGGTGGTGTGGTACTTTTTCCTTTGTCATGTACTGTCCGGGATAAAGGAAGTGAAGTAGAGTACTGGCTTACGAAAGGTGATGGAAGTGTTAAATTGCAACTTCAGAATCAGTCAAGATTTATAAGTCATTCCGACGACTTTCAGTCTATTGAAATTGATGCTGCCCAAAAGTTTCAATATGTTGATGGATTCGGATATACATTGACCGGAGGGAGTGTAGAGGTAATCAACCGTTTATCGCCTTCCAAAAGAAAGGCCCTGCTTAATGAGCTTTTCGGGCGCGGTAAAAACTCCATTTCAATCAGCTATCTGCGATTAAGCATAGGAGCTTCCGACCTTGATGGAGAAGTTTTTTCTTATAATGATGTACCGGAAGGAGAGACAGATCCTTCACTTTCAAAATTCAGCCTGATTAAGGACAAAGCATTGATCAGCATGCTGAAAGAAATTTTACAGATTAATCCGGCTATTAAAATTATCGCAGCGCCCTGGTCGGCACCGGTATGGATGAAAGACAACGGGAAATCAAAAGGAGGAAGCTTACGACCTGAGTTTTACGGTGTATATGCCAATTATTTTGTGAAATATATCCAGGCAATGAAGAGAGAAGGAATCACAATTGATGCCATTACTCCGCAGAATGAACCTTTGCATCCGGGAAATAACCCGAGTTTATATATGCCATCCGAACAGCAGAAACACTTTATCAGGCAATATTTAGGTCCGGCTTTCCGATCTCATAAAATTAATACTAAAATTGTGATCTATGATCATAACTGCAATAAGCCGGAATATGTTCTTGATATTCTGAAAGATCCGGATGCTTATCAGTATATTGACGGTTCTGCTTTCCATCTTTATGAAGGAGAAATATCAGCTTTAAGTACTGTTCATGCGGCTTTTCCGGAAAAAAATCTTTATTTTACGGAACAATGGACAGGATCAAAAGGAACTTTTAATGAAGACCTGAACTGGCATACTAAAAATGTGATCATCGGGTCTATGAGAAATTGGAGTACAATAGCACTGGAATGGAACCTGGCTAATGATCAGGAATACAGACCGCATACAGAAGGCGGATGTACAGAATGTAAGGGAGCGATTACCGTTTCTGACAAAGAGAATTTTACCAGAAATGTTTCTTATTACATTATTGCTCATGCATCCAAATTTATTCCCGCGGGATCACAGCGTATTGCCTCTACTCAGACAGGAAATCTTTCGACAGCAGCTTTTAAGACTCCTGCCGGAAAAACAGTCCTGATTGTCCAGAATGATAGCAAATCGGATGAAAATTTTAACATCATCTATAATGGGAAAAATAAAACAGCTGTAATAATCCCCGGAAATTCAGCAGCAACCTATATTTTTTAATGAATACCAGAGATCGGGAATGAAATTTACACTTCAAAATATCACACAACTTTGTATAGTAATCCTGGCTTTATCTGCAATGAGCTGTATTTCAAGGCAAGCAGATTCCGGCAGAAAGCTGATCTGGAGTGATGAATTTAATGGAAAAGGGCTCCCGGATTCTTCAAAATGGAACTACGATGTGGGAGGAAATGGTTTCGGCAATAATGAAGCCCAGTTTTATACCCTACGTAGACCCGAAAATGCCCGGATGGAAAATGGCAATCTGGTGATAGAAGCCAGAAAAGAAAAGTGGGAAAACAATGCCTATACTTCAGCAAGGCTTTTAACGAAAGAAAAATTTTCTTTTCAATACGGAACTGTAGAAGTGCGGGCCAGGCTTCCCAAAGGCCGCGGAACATGGCCGGCAATCTGGATGATGAGTGAAAATATGAAGAAATGGCCGGATGATGGCGAGCTTGATATTATGGAACATGTAGGTTTCAATCAAGGATACATACACGCCTCGGTACATACTCAAAAATACAACCATATCCGGGGGACACAGAAAACAGATACCCTATTTGTAAAGGATGTTAGTGAAACGTTTCATGTATATAAAGCGGTGTGGACACCGGAAAAAATTAATGTTTATGTTGACGACATGAAGTTTTTCACCTACGAAAATAAAGAGAAAGTCTATGAAGCATGGCCTTTTGATCAACCCTGCTTTATTATACTCAATCTGGCAATAGGTGGCTTCTGGGGCGGAAAAGAAGGAATTGATGACGCTGTTTTCCCACAGAAATATTATATAGACTATGTAAGGGTCTATCAAAATAATTAATGAAAAAGAGGACCAGGGTCCAAAAATAAAAAATCATGAGAAAACTAATTGTAAGCTGTTTTGTGGTAGGTGTTGTTTTCAATGCCAATGCTCAAAACTATTGGAAAAAAAATGAAGGAAAAACAGCTAAGGTAATTCTTACCCATTCAAAGGCTAATGAGAAAATGGTGGATAAGGGGACCGTGAAGTTCGAAAAATTTGGTCAGCCCAAAGAAACAGAAGCGTGTATTTTTGTAGCTCCTAATTTTAAATATCAGAAGCTGATAGGAATTGGTGGGGCAATCACCGATGCTGCTGCAGAAACCTTTTATAAAATGCCTGAGAATAAGCAGAAAGAAATTTTAAACGCTTATTATGGTAAAGACGGGCTGGGGTATACAGTAGTCCGAACCAATATGAACTCCTGCGACTTTTCAAGTGATTCATACACCTATGTGGCAGATCATGATACTTCTTTGAAATCTTTTACGGTAGCCCATGACGAAAAGTATAAGATTCCCATGATTCGTGAAGCACAGAAAGCGATAGGAAAAAATTTTATCTTTTATTTTTCACCATGGAGCCCGCCGGCATGGATGAAATCCAATAAAAGTTTATACAAAGGTGGAAGACTGGAAAATCAATATTACCAGACCTGGGCAGACTATTATATTAAATTCATAAGAGAATATGAAAAAAGAGGAATCAACGTTTGGGGCTTAACCGTTCAAAACGAACCTATGGCTACCCAAAGCTGGGAATCCTGTATTTACACAGCGGAAGAAGAAGGAGAGTTTCTGAAAAACAACCTGGGACCAACCCTTTGGAAAAACGGATATAAAGATAAAAAAGTGATGATCTGGGATCATAACAGGGATCTGATCTACCAAAGAGCCACCACCACCCTGGCTGATCCGGAAACTTCAAAATATGCCCACGGTATCGGATATCACTGGTACGAAACCTGGAATAACAAAACCCAGCTGTTTGACAACCTGGCAGAAACTCACAGGGCATTTCCGGATAAGTTTCTGGCCTTTACTGAGGGATGCAAGGAACAGTTTAATATGGACAAAATCTATGATGTAAGCCTGGGAGAGCTGTACGGGAAGAATATGCTGAATGATTTCAATAAAGGAAATGCTTTGTGGACAGACTGGAACGTTTTACTGGATGAAACAGGCGGCCCCAACCATAAAGGCAATTTTTGCTTTGCCCCTATTATTGCTGATACAAAAACAGGGGAGGTGTACTATACCTATGAGTATTATTATGTAGGGCATGTCTCAAAATTCATCAAACCCAATGCCCAAAGAATCGGAAGCTCTTCCAACAGAGCAGCCCTGACGTCAACAGCTTTTATGAATGAGAACGGACAGTTGGTGACGGTTATCATGAATGATTCCGATACTGATATTGATACCAATCTATGGATTGAAGGAATGGCTGCCCGGCTGACAGCTCCCGCGCATTCTATACAGACCGTAATTTTATAATTTCATATTAATTTTATTTTTAACAGAACCGGCGGCCTCGAAGAGGCCGCCGGTTTGTTTGGTCCCTGAAATAAGCTTTACTTAAACAGCTTATTTCATAACTATGTAAACCCTTATTTGCACTGGCTGGATCTTTAAAGATTTAGACACAGATGAAGAAAAAAACCGCAATACGTTTATCATATTGCGGTTTCAATAGTCCTCCTAAGAGGTTCCAGTTTTATCTAAAATTAGTTTTCAGTATCATATTTGCTGATCACTTTCTGGGTAACTCCGGAGCTGCTGAAACCTCCATCATGGAAAAGGTTCTGCATAGTTACTTTCTTCGTAAGATCAGAGAACAGCGTAACACAATAGTTAGCACAGTCAAGAGCTGTAGCATTTCCCAGCGGAGACATATCCTCAGCATATCCCAGGAATCCTCCAAAGCCTTTCACGCCGCTTCCTGCCGTAGTGGGAGTAGGTGATTGGGAAACTGTGTTGACACGTACTTTTCTCTCTCCCCAGTAATTACCGAACGTTCTTGCAATACTTTCCAGATAAGCTTTATTATCAGACATATCATTGTAGTCAGGGAAGGTTCTTTGAGCAGCAATGTAGGTAAGAGCAAGGATACTTCCCCATTCATTCATACAGTCTTTTTCCCAGGCTACACGCATTACTTTATGGAAAGATACGGCAGAAACATCCCATCCTTTTTCCAACCAGTCATAGTTCATTTCTGTATAGTGTTTTCCTTTTCTTACATTGACGGACATTCCGATAGAGTGAAGGATAAAATCTATTTTACCAAATTTTGCAACAGCGGCATCAAAAAGTTTTTCAAGGTCTTCTATAGAAGTAGCATCAGCGCCTATCACTTCAGAACCTGTCTTTTCAGCTAGAGAATTCAATTCTCCCATTCTCATTGCGATAGGAGCATTTGACAAGATAAACTCAGCACCTTCTTCATGACATCTTTCTGCGACTTTCCATGCGATAGATTGTTCATTAAGAGCCCCAAAAATAATTCCTTTTTTGCCTTTAAGTAAACCGTATGACATAATTTTTTAATGTTTATTGAAATACAAATGTAGCAATAATTTGTGGTTATGGCATAATAAAAAATGGAGCCTTATCAATTTAAGACTCCATTTTATTGAAAATATTTATTTGACTGAATTTTTAATTGGTTTTCTTGTTCCATTCCGCCTTCACATCTTCTGCAGCATCCTTAGTTTTTTCCCAGGCTTCATCCGCTTTATCCTTAATATCTTCCCAGGCATCTGTGACATTAGCTTTTACCCTGTCAAACCAATCTTCCTGGCTTGCTTCCTGGTCATTTTTCCTCTTTTCATTAATATAATCCTTGGCTTTATCTGCCAGCTCATTTACTTTCCATTTTGCCTTATCTGCTGCATTCTGTAAAGAATTTTCTGCATTGTTCACTGCATTTTCTGCCTTGTTATAATCCGAATTGTTCATAATACTTATAAATTTGGTTAATGTACCAGTAAACTTACAATAACCATTCCTAAATAATAATTGTACCTGTTAAACTTTTCATAATCTTTTGTTGTATTTTACTGAATGGATATTTAACTTTAACTATTAAAAATTAATAGCATGGAAAAAATACGTTGCGGATGGTGTGAAAAAGATGATCTTTACAGGAAATACCATGATGAAGAATGGGGAAGGCCCGTTTATGATGATGAAACTATTTTTGAATTCCTTATTCTTGAAAGTTTCCAGGCAGGCTTAAGCTGGTATACTATTCTGGCAAAAAGAGAAAATTTTAGAAAAGCTTTTGATCAGTTTGATTATAAAAAGATTGCAGCATATTCTCAAAGCAAGATAGAAGAACTTATGAATAATCCCGGAATCATCAGAAACAGACTCAAAATATCAGCCACTATTACCAATGCACAGAAATTTATAGAAATTCAGAATGAATTTGGAAGCTTTTCTCAATATATCTGGGGATTTGTTAACGGCACACCTATAGATAACAGGCCGAAAGCATTATCTGATGTTCCCGCCACAACAAGGATTTCAGATATTATTTCAAAAGATTTAAAAAAGAGAGGCTTTAAATTCATGGGATCTACAGTAGTGTATGCCCATATGCAGGCAACAGGAATGGTAAACGATCACCTTGAATCATGTTTTATCAGAAATTGATCAATTAATTTTCTTTATTTTTTGCTGTGTTTTTTTATTAATAATACAAATGGTGGTGAATTTAATTCCATGTCATTTCTTAATTAATGTTTTGATATAAGTTGTTGATATGTAATTGATTTTCATTAAACAGTGATTAAATACAGTATTACTCACATTAGCCTGATATATTTGCTGTATTTTCAATTATTTTATTGAATTGATATAAATATTGTATATTTGCATCTTCAAAAACATAGATGATGCAAATCAATTATAAACAACAATTTAGTTTTCTCTTTTTTGTCTTTACTATTTTAATATATGGACAGGTGGGGATTGGAATTTCCGAACCGGATAAGTCTGCCATGTTGCAGATCAGTTCAAAAAATAAAGGAGTGCTTTTACCTGGTGTTGATTTAGACTCGGTTACAGATCAGATGACTGTTCCTTATCCGGCGGAAGGACTTATGGTATGGAATAATGGAAATGGAGGGCTTTCTGAAACAGGATTTTATTATTGGTCTGCCTCCAAATGGAACAGGCTCTCCACTATTACCATTGATATGATTAACAAACTGGATAATGGGGCAGGTTGGAATGTTACCGGAACAAATATGGGAAATTATGGTGGAGCAAACACCCATTTATCATTGGGAACAAAAACACGCGATGATTTGATTTTTAAAGTAAACTCTTCCGTTGCAGGAAGGTTGGGTGTTGATAATTCTGTAAGTCTGGGACATGGTGCCAATGCCGGTCAGGATGGTATTGCGATTGGAAGTTCCAGTTCAGCATTTCAGGGAATATCAATCGGAAAGGCGGCAGCCGTTTCTGCGAATGATGCTTTGGCAATAGGTAATAAATCTAATGCAGGAGCGTTTCAATCAACGGCCATCGGATATAATGCCCAAACCAGTAAAAATGAATCCACCGCTATAGGAAACAATTCATCAGCAGACGGATTCCAGTCAATAGCATTGGGTTATCATGCAAAAACCAATGCTAATAATGAAACAGCTATAGGATATAATACGATCACAAATAGTCAGAATTCTACAGCTATAGGTTCCGGGGCAAATGCTCTCGGACAATACTCAACAGCAGTAGGATACGGAGCATCCACTTCACAGGCCAATGCCATTGTTCTGGGAAATAATAATGCAAATGTAGGAATTGGTACAGGTGCTCCGGATACCTCTGCAAAACTGGACGTGAACGGACAGTATAAATTGGGCGAAAAAGGTAATGTGCAGAAAAACCAGATCAGTTTTGAAGCTTGGCCGGGAGTATCCATTAATAATCTGCCTCCCGGAAAATCCATCACCCTGGAAATCGGGATTCCGCCAGTACTACAGCCAGGTTCTACAAGAGCAGCCGTAGTAGTTTCCCCGGCAGGGGACTTTGCAGGAAATTCTTCATTCTCAATTTCAAATCCGAGAATGACTTCTACTTCCAGCATTATGGTGAATCTCACCAACATTTCAGGAAGTGCAAACAGCCTGTATTCTGGTCATTTTTATGTAATGATCCATGAGTTCTAAATAGAATAATAAGTTTATTATAGTTGATATGGTGTTAGGGTTCTCATTATTGGGAGCCCTTTTTAAGGATCAGTCTCAAAAATTGGGACATAATAAATTGGGTCTGAATATAAAAAATTCTGTTCATTATTGATTAGCATCAAAATTATTGAGCTCGTTTTTCACGCAAAGTTTAAAAAAAATAATGTTCCATTTCAAGTAGGCAAAGAAGGCAGCATAGCTGCTGACTAAGCGCATGCAAAGTGTTCGCTTCATCAGAATCGATTAAAGATCAATTCATTTCTTAGCTTACTTAAAATAAAGAGTAATCAAAAAGGAATCTTTGCGTGAATTTTAAAAATTAAATAGATCTAAATATTATTATAAGATCACAACTTTTGCGCTTGATCCCTTTTAATAATTCTTTTAATAATATTTCAAACAAATATATTGTGCACAAAATAAAATAAGTACTTTTGCATCTCAAATTCTTTTATGATGCTTCTTTCAAATCATTTATGTTTTAAAGCCTATGCTGTTTCGCGGTTAATTACCGGTTTATATAAACCCTACCTGGAAAAACTATCCATAACCTATCCTCAATACCTGGTAATGCTTGTGCTTTGGGAAAATGGTAAAATAAGCATCGGGAGAATAGGAGAGTATCTTCATCTGGACAATGGAACACTTACCCCGCTGTTGAAGCGTATGGAGAAAAACGGACTTTTGAACAGAATCAGAAGTACTGATGATGAAAGGGTAGTATTGATCAGCCTGACGGAAAAAGGAGCTGCTCTCCAACATAAAGCCAGGTCTATTCCCGAAGCGGTTCAGGCTTGTATAGATCTTGACGAAGACCGGAAAAAACAGTTAATGGCCACCTTGGATGACTTATTACTAACAAACTCCGATTCTAAAATATGAAAAAAACAGGAATTATAGGCTATGGATGGCTGGGAGCCAGAATAGCCAATGCTTTATCCGGAAAATACACAATATATGCTACCACTACGTCGCAAGAAAAGGCTGCTGAGCTGAATGCTAAAGGAATAAATACTACCTGTGCGGGATTTCCTGATTATCAACTGACTGAAACATACCCGCAATGGAACGAAATAAAAAAACTGGATATCCTGATTATTACAATTCCTGTTTCAGAAAAAAGCTGTTGTGTAAGCTCTTTATATAACAGGATACAGCATTTATCATCATTTATAGGTGATTTTAAAGGACAAATGTTTCTGATGAGTTCTACCGGTGTATATCCGGATATCTCGAAAGAGTTTACGGAAGAAGATGTTCCTCTGGAAAAGGTTTCAGGAGAAAGAATGATTAAAAACAGATATCCGCAGGCCAATATTTTAAGATTAGGTGGCTTAATGGGAGACAACAGGCTTCTTAAGAATTATAATGTTTCTAATCCTGATTTTGCTGTGAATCATATTCATTACGCAGATATTGCAGGTATTCTTTTCAAGATGATCGAAGATGGAACAGAAAACTGCCTTTATAATGTGACAGCTCCAATGCATCCGGCAAAATTCCAGGTGCTTAATGCCCAAAACAATAGTGCAACGGAGGTAGAAGAGGAAACAGGAATAAAGGGAAAAATTGTCCTGTCTTCAAAACTGGTTTCCGAGCTGGAGTACATTTTTCAATATCCTGATCCACGGAAGTTTCATGAGGTTTCTCTGGAATGACAAAGAGATTGTTAAAACCGCATCATTATAAAATCCGGAAAAACCAAAAATTCAAAACGGCTTAACGTATCCAAAAAACCAAAATCCATTGGTTTTAGTAGAAGGTATAAAAAAAGCCTTTGGATTTTTCCAAAGGTTTGTTACTAAAAAATCAGAAATGGCATACACCGCTTATTTTTATAATCTGAAATATTCCCTTTCCGCAACACTGTAGGTATGGAATTTATCCATTCCAATCCAGTTGAAATTAAGTCCGAGTCTCCTGCGGTATTCGTCAATATTGGTGTAGTTTTTTTTAGAAAAACTTTCCTCATCAAATACAATGGAATCCTTCATAATTTTATCATCAAATACCCCAAGAAAATAAGCATCTATAGGCATACCCGCAAAATCGGAACTATGTTCAATAATAAAATTGTTAATCTGATAATCTTGAACAAGTTTTATGATATCCAAAATAGTATGTTTCTCATCTGAACCCCATAAGACCAAATCATCAGGCTGATATTGTTTGAAATCATCAAAAAGGTTCTGAACATTATCATATTTCTGAGCTTCTTCAATAAACCAGGAAATAGAAGGTCCTATAATATCAAAAGGAACAAACAAGACATCCCTGATCTTAAAATGAACAATCTTTTTATCTAACTCAAGAGATTGATTGGTAATAAAACAAGTGATGTCTTGTCCCATAAAAACTTATTTAATAATTCTGTCAAGAACCCAGGTAATAAGATTCTTTTCAGAAGCATGGTGATCTGCAGAAAACTCTCCGCGTCTTCTGTTGGCAATGACGTTATTCACAGTGATGGCTTTATGACCTAATAATTTTGAAAGGGCATAGATCGCAGAAGTTTCCATTTCAAAGTTGGTGATCCCAAGATCATTTAATGTTTCAAGGAATTGATCATCTACTGCTTTCAAACGCAGCTGCCTTCCCTGTGGAGCATAGAAACCAGGGAATGTTGCTGTATTTCCGTGGTATTTTGCATCTTTGTAGTATTCACCCATTTCTTCTGCCCAGTCTGAGAAATAAAGCATCGGTTTGATTCTTTCGTAAGGGAATCTTTCCATAAAGCTTTTAGAAAATTCGTTTTCGAAGTTGTACTCCTGGTAGAAGTGCATCAGTCCGTCCAGACCTACTACGTTCTGTGTTACCAGCATATTATCTACCTGAACATCCGGATTTACACTTCCGCAGGTTCCCATACGGAAAAGCTCAAGGGCCTTGTGTTCTGTCTTGAACTCTTTATTTTTAAGATCGATATTTACCAAAGCATCGAGCTCATTCATTACGATATCAATGTTTTCGGTTCCGATCCCGGTTGACATTACCGTAATTCTTTCGCCACGAAGAGTTCCTGTATGGGTATAAAATTCCCTTTTGTTTTTCTTGATTTCTACGGTATCGAAATATTTTGAAACCTTTGCCACCCGGTCAGGGTCGCCCACAAGGATGATTTTGTCAGCAATATCTTCAGGTAAAAGATTCAGGTGATATACACTTCCGTCTTCATTCAGAACAAGTTCTGAGGCAGCAAGTTTATTCAGCATAATTTATATTTTTTTTGTTAATTAATGAAATAGTTTCTTTATACAATCATTTCCTTTTCTGCATGTCAATAGCAAACAGTAATTTTTTTTTATAGGACTATTTTAGTTTTTGATATTGAATTGCATTTAAAAAGTCTCTCCCCAATAGCCTCTCCCCATTATTTTTCCGGTATTTTAGAATTACCGGTTTTACGAATAATGAATTTGATTCCGGGGTTTAAAATTAGTAAAAAATATGTTACCTTAATAACTATTCAGCTTTTCTATTGAGTACTATAGAAAATGATATTAGTAAATAATATGCTTGTTGAAGAATTGGAGATAGATAAGGGAACGAACAGCTTGAAAGAATTTTCCGGGGAATATTGAAAAAAGATCTTTTTAGATCTGTATTTTATACTGTATGTGGTCTTCAAAAGATAACCAACCGGATCTCCGCAACCTTGGAAATCAATTTTCTATGCCTGTAATTCAGTGGCAACAGAAAACAATCTTTGAAGTGTATCGTCCCAATAAAATGCTTTTGCAGATCTATCCGCCGACACGCTTGGTTTTATATCCCATCTCCTTAAGGATATTCATGATTTTATCACGGTTATCCCCCTGAATGATAATTGTTCCGTCCTTTTCAGAGCCCCCTATTCCTAAGGTGCTTTTTATTTTTTTTGATATCTTTTTCAGCTCTTCTTCACTGCCTTCCCATCCTTCAACAATGGTGACAGGTTTTCCGTTTCTGCCTTTTTTTTCAAACTTGCATACCAAAGGCTCTTTTTGCTTGAACTCTTCTTCAGGCATTTCAAAATCCTGCTCTTCATGATCAGGAAAAAGATTCTTTAATTGGTCTCGTAAATCCATACCGCAAAATTAAAAAGATTTATGAATTAATGATATAAAAATTTGCAGATTGAATTTTCAAAAACCAACCTGTATAAATAAAATTTAAATAACATGATGCCGGTCAGCTTAATTAACACCAGGAACTTTTCATATTTTTGACTAACGAAACATTAAAAACTATTTATGAAAACCAGCCATGTTATTGCAATCCTGATGATGACTTTCGGATTAGCTAAAGCCCAGACCGGTTTTTCCGGCGATCCGCTCAACGCGGTTTTTGAAACAAAAGATACAGACCGGTTCTGGAAAGCATTTGATAAAATGGAAACTTCCCAGCAAAATCCTTTTGCAGATTATATTAAAGAAGGCTCACCCGGGGTAAAAGGTTTTATGGAGTTCAGGATCATCAATGCCGACTCACTATATTCAAAAGTAAAAAAGAGAAAAGAAGATTATCTTAAAAGCAGGAATGTACTGGCAGGAATACATCAAAAAGAAAAAAAGACCCGAGCCATTTACAGTGCACTGAAATATTGGTATCCTGAAGCTAAATTCCCACCGGTCTATTTTGTTTATGGAAGATTTAATTCCGGGGGGACCTCTTCTGCGGACGGGATTATAATTGGTACAGAAATGCTCAAAAACCTGGACGGAGTCACAGGACTTATCGCCCACGAACTGATCCATTTTGAGCAAAACAACAAAGGAAAGAATACTTTGTTAAAACAATCTTTGGAAGAAGGAAGTGCAGACTTTATTGGTGAGCTCATCTCAGGAGAACATATTAACCCTGTTCCTTTTCAATATGGAGAGGCACATTCCGGGAAGCTTTATGCTGAATTTGTAACAAGACTGAAAGATGAATCTTACAAAGACTGGTTGTATGAGACAAGCAAAAAAGATGACCGCCCCAACGACCTGGGATATTGGATAGGCTATAAAATTACAGAAGCATACTTTAATAAACAGGCTGATAAACATAAAGCAATTCATAATATATTAAATATTCAGGATCCTTTTTTGTTTTTAAAAGAAAGTGGATTTTTAGATGGCTATATTAAAGAATATGTAAAGAAAAATAAGATGAAATTTGATGATTTCTTTAAGGAATAAATTATTGTGACCTGTAAATCCTGAGATCAATGGATGAATAGAATAAGTCTGCAGATTAATACTGCAGATTTTTTATTTGTCATATAAGAAATCAGGGAAAAATAAATTTCAGAACATGAGATTCTTCAATTCATCGGAAATTAGGTAAATTTGTATAACAAAAGTTTTACAAAATGTCAAAAAAAGCAATACTGGCAATCCTTGACGGATGGGGATTAGGAACAAATCCGGATGTTTCCGCAATAGATAAGGCAAATACACCATTCATAGACAGCTGTTACGTAAAATTTCCGCATACAACACTTGAAGCAAGTGGCCTGGCTGTGGGCCTTCCTGCAGGGCAAATGGGAAATTCCGAAGTAGGACATATGAACCTGGGAGCCGGAAGAGTGGTTTACCAGAATCTGGTAAAGCTTAATATGGCTGTGGAGAATGGAACCTTAGGACAGGAAAAAGTTATTCAGGATGCATTTGAATATGCTAAAAAAGAAAATAAAAAAGTACATTTCATAGGACTGGTTTCCAATGGAGGAGTACATTCACATATCAATCATTTAAAAGGATTACTGACTGCTGCCAAAGAATCCGGTTTGAACGAAAATGTTTTTGTTCATGCCTTTACAGATGGCAGGGACTGCGATCCGCATTCCGGGCTTGGATTCATTGAAGAGCTGCAGAAACATATGGAAGCTACTACAGGAAAACTGGCAACAGTAACAGGAAGGTATTATGCGATGGACAGGGATAAAAGATGGGAGCGTGTAAAGCTGGCTTATGATGCTCTTGTTGAAGGTGTAGGAGAACAAACCACTGACGCTTTAGCCGCTATTCAGGCTTCCTATGATAATAATGTAACTGATGAATTCCTGAAGCCTATCATTTTAGTAAATACTACTGCTATGGGAAATATAGTACCGGTAGCCAAAATTATTGATAATGATGTGGTGATCTGTTTTAATTTCCGTACAGACAGGGGAAGGGAGATTACAGAGGTCCTTTCCCAGAAGGATTTCCCGGAATATTCTATGAGAAAGCTGAACCTTTATTATATTACATTAACCAATTACGATAAGACATTCCAGAATGTACAGGTGGTTTTTGATGAAAATGTGCTGACGGAAACAATGGGTGAAGTTCTTGAAAAAAATGGTAAAACCCAGATCAGAATTGCTGAAACGGAAAAATATCCTCACGTTACCTTTTTCTTTTCAGGAGGAAGGGAAGAAGAATTTAACGGAGAAAAAAGACTATTATGCCCGAGCCCTAAGGATGTTCCTACCTATGATCTAAAACCGGAGATGTCAGCCTATGATATTACCAATGCTATTGTTCCGGAACTGGAAAACGGCACCGCAGACTTTGTATGCCTGAATTTTGCCAATACAGATATGGTAGGACATACAGGCGTTTTTGAAGCTGCCGTAAAAGCTGCTGAAACAGTAGACCAATGTATTGAGAAAGTAGCAACTGCTGCATATGAAAACGGATATGCAGTTTTTATCCTTGCCGATCACGGTAACTCAGATGTAATGATTAATGAGGATGGAACTCCTAATACCCAGCATTCTACAAACCTGGTTCCTTTTATTGTAATGGATAAAGACCATACATGGAATCTGAAGCCGGGAAAACTGGGTGATGTAGCCCCTACCATCCTTAAAGTAATGGGAGTAGAAATACCGGATGCAATGACAGGAGACATTTTAGTTAGCTAAAACTTAATAATAATCTTAAAAAAATGCCGTTATTATAATAGATTGGCATTTTTTATGATTTATGTCAGATAAGATATGACTTGCATACTTTATTATGCGTTAAATAATAAATAAATCATATCTTTGCTAATTAAAAACTGAATAGTAAAATGTATCAAAAGCTTGTTAGGAAAGAAGTAATGGGAATATTGGAAAAGGAAGTAGGTTCTTTTCTTGAGAAATTTTTAACGCCAATTGAAAAAATATGGCAGCCTTCAGACATGCTTCCGGATCCTTCAAGCGATGAGTTTAAACATGACCTGGAAGAAATTCAGACCTTTGCCCGTGAAATGCCTTATGATTTGTTTGTAACGCTTATCGGAGACTGTATTACTGAGGAGGCACTTCCTTCATACGAGTCCTGGCTGATGGGAGTGGATGGTATCAACCAGGAAGAAAAAGTAGGCTGGGCCAATTGGGTAAGAGCTTGGACAGCAGAAGAAAACAGACACGGAGATCTGCTGAACAAATATCTGTATCTGTGTGGAAGGGTTAATATGAGAGAAGTTGAAATAACCACCCAGTATCTGATCAATGACGGCTTCGATCTGGGAACCAGCATGGACCCATACAGAAACTTTATTTATACCAGTTTCCAGGAAACCGCAACCAACATCTCTCACCGTAGAGTAGGAACCTTAGCTAAGCAATCCGGAAACGGAAAACTGGCTAAAATGTGTGGCGTTATTGCAGCAGATGAAGCAAGACATGCTAAAGCTTATAAACATTTTGTAGCTAAAATCCTTGAAATAGATCCTTCAGAAATGATCCTTGCCTTTGAAGACATGATGCGTAAGAAAATCGTTATGCCGGCTCACCTGATGAGACAGTCCGGACAAAAGGCAGGAGAACTTTGGGGACATTTCTCAGATGCAGCACAGAGATGTATGGTGTATACAGGTCAGGATTATATCAATATTATGAAAGACTTGTTGGATGAATGGAAGATTGAACATATAAAAGGATTAACAGAAAAAGCAGAGAAAGCCCAGGAATATCTGATGAAGCTTCCCGCAAGGCTACAGAAGATTACGGACAGGGTTTCTACTCCTGATCTTCAGTTTCAGTTTAACTGGGTAAAAAGCTAGAACCCATATTATTATTTTAAATTATAAAAGTATTGAGTGCCTTTCTTTTTGGCACTCTTTTTATTTCTTATCTTTGCAAAGCTAAAAAAGGACAAAATGTTAAATAATAAAAAAATTGCTGTTGACTTTGACGGAACCATTGTAGATGACGCTTATCCGGCAATTGGAAAACCTAAAATTTTTGCTTTCGAAACATTGAAAAGACTTCAGGCGGAAGGCTTCAGATTGATTCTTTGGACATACAGACACGGAAAAACGTTAGATGAAGCTGTAGAATTCTGTAGAAAAAACGGAATAGAATTTTATGCTGTGAATTCAAGTTTTGAAGGAGAAGTTTTCGATCCTGCCAGCCAATCCAGAAAACTGGATGCAGACTGGTTCATTGATGACAGGAATTTAGGAGGATTTCCCGGCTGGGGAGAAATCTATAATATTATTCAGGAAAGAATTGAATTCCGTGTAGAAGGAAGAGAGGTTCTTCCTTATTCAAAACTTAAAAAAGAAAAGAAAAAAGGACTTTTCTGGTAAGATACATCAGAAGCGCGATATTAGAATTAGTTTTAATCCTATCAAAGCTTCTGCTTTTGGTCAGTAAAAGTCTATAGATTGTTATAATTTAGAAATACACATAACGGTGTAATCTAGCTTCTAACATCTAATATCTAACATCTATACAACAATGATTCAATTAAAAACGATAGACGAACTACGTCTGATGAAGGAGAGTGCCCGTTTGGTTTCAAAGACACTGGGAATGTTGGCTAAAGAAATCAAGCCGGGAATTACTACTTTATATCTGGATAAACTGGCACATGATTTTATCAAAGATCATGGTGCAGAACCCGCTTTCTTAGGATACGGAGGTTTTCCAAATTCCCTGTGTATTTCTCCAAATGAACAGGTTGTTCATGGTTTTCCCAATAAGGAAGTCGTAAAAGAAGGAGATGTTCTTTCCGTAGACTGTGGAGTAATTCTTAACGGTTTTGTAGGAGACCATGCCTACACTTTTGAGATTGGTGAGGTAAAACCTGAGGTAAAAAAACTGTTACAGGTGACTAAAGAATCTTTGTATAAAGGGATTGAACAATGTATCAGGGGGAAAAGAATAGGAGACATTTCTCATGCTATCCAGGCACATTGTGAAAAAGAAGGATACGGAGTAGTAAGAGAGCTTGTAGGGCACGGTTTGGGAAGACAGATGCATGAAGATCCTCAGGTTCCTAATTATGGAAGACAGGGAAGCGGAAAAGTAATCAAAGATGGTTTGGCAATTGCTATTGAGCCGATGATCAATCTTGGTACTGAAAAAGTGAAATTCCATAATGATGGCTGGACGGTAACGACTTTGGATAATATGCCATCTGCTCATTTTGAACATGATGTAGCCGTAATCAACGGTAAGCCGGTATTGCTTTCAACGTTCCAATACGTGTATGAAGCATTGGGAATTGTAAGCGATGAAGAGAAGCCATTCCAACTGGATTTTTAATGAAAAAACTAACCAAGCTTTTATTGAATAAAATTCCACGCCCGGTGCTTATTAAAATGAGTATTTGGGCGAGGCCTCTTATTTATCAGCTTTTTAAAGGAGATACTTTCTATGATCCTATTGATGGAAGATCATACAGGAAATTCCTGCCGTACGGATATGGAAAGCAGAGAGAAAATGCCCTTTCTCCGGGAACATTAAGTCTGGAGAGACACCGGCAGATGTGGCTGTATCTTCAAAATGAAACTGATTTTTTTATTAAAAGCTATAAAGTCCTGCATATTGCGCCGGAACAGGAATTTCTGAGGAAATTTAAAAGAATGAGCAATCTGAATTATATTTCTGCTGATTTATATTCTCCGATTGTAGATGTGAAAGCTGATATTCTGGATTTACCTTTTGAGGACAACAGTTTCGATATTGTTTTCTGTAATCATGTCCTGGAACATATCGAAGACGATGCTAAAGCGATGAGGGAATTATACAGGGTAATGAAGCCCGGAGGCTGGGGAATTCTTCAGGTTCCGATGAAAAACTCATTGGAAAAAACATACGAAGACTTTTCTATTAAGGACCCTAAAGAGCGTCAGAAACATTTCGGGCAATATGATCATGTCCGTTGGTACGGAATGGATTATTTTGACCGATTAAGAAATGTAGGTTTTGAAACGGAAGCCAATTTCTATTCTCAGAAGTTTTCAGAAGAAGAAATAAAAAAATACGGGTTAAGAAGTAATGAAATTCTGCCCGTAGTATATAAAAAATAATAAAACCGTCTTCCGGGAAGGCGGTTTTATTGTAGTATAGATAGAAAGTTTGTTTTGCTTTAATGTTATCTGAGGTTTAGTGGGATGAAGACACTGCTTTTAAACCTACTACAGAACCGATAAGGGTTACAATAAAGAACACTCTCCAGAAACTTACCGGATCTTTAAAGAAAATAATTCCCATTAAAGCCGTTCCTACAGCTCCGATACCTGTCCATACAGCATAAGCGGTACCGATTGGTAATGTCTGGGTTGCCTTGATCAGTAAAAGCATGCTTATTGTCATCGTAATCAGGAAACCTGCATACCAAAGATACATCTCAGTTCCTGATGTTTCTTTTGCTTTTCCCAGACATGAGGCGAAGGCTACTTCAAATAGCCCTGCAATAACTAATATTATCCAATTCATTTTTTAAATTTTTCTCTAGCAAATTTCAGTATTTGAAAGCAGAATCAATTTTACAATTGTTAAAAAATGAGTTTTGGTAGATTAAGTACGCTATTGCATCCAATAGAAGCGGGCTTTAGCCCGCTTTCAAAATAAATATCTATTCCATTGGCTTTAGCCCAAACTCAAATTGTTGAAATTAATTAATAAATGAGACAAACAATTTTAACCGCCAGAACTTCCATATTCAACTCCTATCCATAAAAGCTTACTTAATCTCCGCCCGGATCCTGCTTAAACTTACCTGCGTAATTCCAAGATAAGAAGCAATATATCCTAGCTGAACCCTTTTCAGCAGGTCAGGGTTGTTGTGCATCAGGTCCTTGTACCGTTCCAGTGATGTTTTGAATTGTCTCGAAATAATCAGCTCTTCAGATTTTATCATTTCCGCTTCTGCCAGTTTTCTGCCCCAATTGGCAATATGAATATCTTCGTTGAAAAGCTTTTTCAGGTTTTCAGTTTCTAATCTATATAAATCACAGTCTTCAAGAAGTTCAATACTTTCATAGCCGGGTTTGTCTTCTACATAGCTTTTCATGGAGAGGATACTCTGGCCTTCACTTCCGAACCAGAACGTGATATCAATTTCTGAAGTGGGAGAATAAGCCCTTGCAATCCCTTTCCGGATGAAATAGAGATAGGGAATTACTTTGTCAGCCTCCATAAGGCAAAAACCTTTAGGGTAGGAAACCTCTGTGATGTATGATTTCAGGCTGTTTTTAGAAGCCTGTGGAAGGGGATATATCTGATCAAGAATCTGGTCTATATTCATAAAAATGAATTCTAATAGTCAAAAATATTAGTTTTAAGTAATGCAATACAATATAATCACATCATTTTTATGCTCATTTTAAAAACTATTATAGAACCAGGGTTAACTTCAGAAAGATATACTGTTAAAAAATAACCTCTATTGATAGGAAAATTTGAAATAGTTGTAAAAAAAATCCCGGATGATTATATCCGGGACCTGATGTATATGAAAATTGTTTTAATACAATTTTCTGTTCTTTAAAAAATAAATGACTAAGTATATAAATAATACAGAACCTATAGCTAATAATAAGTCTCCGGGAACATTTACATGGTTCAGTTTTAAAACTGAACCTAAACATGATGTCAGTACCGATAGTATTAATAAAAATATATTCTTCTTCATTTGGATTATCATTTATAAAGTTTTTACTCCGCAGTACACCACAGATGTCAGAGCAGGCAGCGGACTTGTATACCATGCCAGGCAGCCAATGAAACCATCGCAAATATCGTCATACGCCTGATCAAAACATTTTCTGAAAGGCTTTTTAGCAGTATTGGCAATACTTGCGTTTTCCAAAAGAGGTTCTTTTACTCCTGTTTCTTCTTTTATATCAACCTGAACGCCCTTTGAAAATACTTTTATCACCCTTACTTCTTCAGATGTGATAATGATTTCCCCATCCCCGTTGCCATCTACATTATTTTCCATGATAGCCTGGAAATCTTTAAAGTTCGAAACAAATTGTTTTGTGGGAATTCCTTTAAATGGGATAGCATACATATCATTAGTGCCATCTGAAAATTTATAGCCTGAAGTTCCTATGTTGGCTAATAAAGTACTGTTGAGTAAGCTGAGGAAGTTTTTATCGATGCTGATGTCACTGGCAATAGATATCTTGTATTTGTTTTCGAGCATCTTGATAAGATCCGAATCACTGATTTTACTGGCGGTATTCGTTTGATCATTTAACTGTTCCGTTTGATTAATGGGATTTAAAGCTGAATCATCATTGCTGCATGAGCTGAAACATGAAAGCACTACCATAGAGCTTAAAAAAAGAATTTTTTTCATTGTTATTAAAATTTTATGTTAAGTCACAAACATAGGAATTTATTTTATAATCAACAAATATTCATTAATAATATTAATATGTTTAATTATTTACATTAAATGTAAATCTATTTTGGTAATAGTTGAAATTTGCTATATGTGATTATATAAATATAGCTTCCGAACGGCCTTAAATATCAGTCTAAAAAGAAGACAGGAGAGCACTTTTCTTTTTAAATATTGAGATTAGCAGTAAAGACCAATTTTGTTTTACTAACTTTGCAGTTCATAATATTTTTTTTTATGCACAAAGCAGGATTTGTAAATATAGTTGGAAAGCCTAATGCAGGAAAATCTACGCTGCTCAACCAATTAATGGGAGAAAAGCTGGCGATTGTAACGCAGAAAGCGCAAACGACCCGTCACAGAATTTTTGGTATTTATAATGAAGATGATCTGCAGATCGTATTTTCCGATACACCGGGGGTTTTAGATCCCAAATATGGACTTCAGGAGAAAATGATGGATTTTGTAAAAGATTCGTTGCAGGATGCTGATGTTTTCCTGTTTATTGTAGATGTTACCGATAAAGCAGAACCATCTGAGTTTCTTATTGATAAACTGAATAAAATTCCTGTTCCTGTTCTTCTATTGCTCAATAAAGTAGATCAGACCAATCAGGAGGGACTTGAAAAGCTGGTGGAAGACTGGCACAATAAGATTCCGAAGGCGGAAATTCTGCCTATTTCTGCCCTTAATGCCTTCAATACAGAGGTTATTCTACCTAAAATAAAATCTTTACTGCCGGAAAATCCTCCTTATTATGACAAGGATCAGTTTACGGATAAACCTGAAAGATTTTTTGTCAACGAAGCGATCCGGGAGAAAATTCTTTTAAACTATGAAAAAGAAATTCCTTATTCGGTGGAAGTTGTCACGGAACAGTTCAAGGAAAAAGAAGGAATTATTTTTATAGATTCCATCATTTATGTGGAAAGAGATACCCAGAAGGGAATCATTATCGGGCATAAAGGGGAGGCTATCAAAAAGGTAGGTACTGAAGCCAGATTAGACCTTGAAAAATTCTTTTCTAAAAAAATTCACTTAAATTTATTTGTTAAAGTGAAAAAAGATTGGAGGAAGAACGACAGGGATTTAAAAAATTTCGGTTACCGATAAACTAAAACCGTTGTGATCCCGTTGTATTAAAAGATTTTTATTACCTTAGTCTAAATTTTTTAGTAAATGAACTATAACAACTCAAATTCAAGCTCGGTACCCAAAGATATCATTGTATTCGTGGTGAGAGTATTTGTTGGTTTTGCAATGCTTTCCCATGGATTTCCAAAGCTTCAGATGTTATTGGCAGGCGGGAAAATTGAATTTTTTGATTTTATGGGATTAGGACCTCAGATTTCCCTGATTCTTACTGTTTTTGCAGAATTTGTATGTTCTATTTTACTTATATTAGGGCTTTTTACAAGGGTCTCTTTAGGGTTCCTGATCTTCACAATGGCAATGGCTGCCTTTTTTGTGCATGGAGCGGATCCTTTTGAAAAAAGAGAAATGAGCCTTATCTATCTTTCCGTTTATCTTTTATTGATGGCAACCGGACCAGGCAAGTTTTCAGTAGATTATATGATAGAAAAAAGAAAAAGAGCTTCAGATTGGTAGATCAGATTCCTCATTTGAAACAATATATCATAAAGGCTATTTCGCATACTGTGGAATAGCCTTTATGATGAATTTAAATGATTTTAGGATAATTTAAATTCTATTTTTTATATTTGAAACTTGAAATATAAATATGAAAAACTTCCCTCTCCGTTCTGTAACCAGACAGAATATTCCATTTTGTTCCCACGGTACTCAAATATACATGAGTGAAAACTATTCTTTGTACAATCATCACAGCATTTGAAATAGGGGAGTTCATTGTGTTCAAAATTATTGTATAAGGTAGTTTAAAGAGATTATGCTATTTAATTCACTAGCTTTTTTAATTTTTCTTCCTATAGTTTTTATTTTATACTGGTTTGTATGCAATAAGAATTATAAGTATCAGAATATACTTCTGCTTGTAGCCAGCTTCTATTTCTATAGTTGTTGGGATTTTCGGTTTTTGTTTCTCCTGATGTTTTCCATTGCTTTGGATTTCTTTTCCGGAATACAGATTGAAAACAGTAAGACAAAAAGAGCGGCTACCATATGGCTGACCATAAGTATAGCCATTAATCTCGGGTTTTTGGGCTTTTTTAAATACTATAATTTTTTCATTGATAATTTTGCAGAATTATTAAAAGGGTTGGGATTCACGGTGAATATGTGGACTTTAAAAGTCATTCTGCCTGTAGGTATTTCTTTTTATACTTTCCATGGATTATCATATGTCATAGATGTGTACAAAAAAAGGATTCCTGCGGAGAAAAACTATGTGGACTATGCTGTATTTGTCAGTTATTTTCCCCTACTGGTTGCCGGACCTATTGAAAGGGCCACCCATTTACTTCCCCAGATACAGCGAAAAAGATCTTTTAGTTATGAAAAAGCAAAAGATGGAATGGCCCAGATTCTTTGGGGCTTTTTCAAAAAAATGGTAATTGCAGATAATTGTGCTCCCATTGTTAATGAGATATTCAATAATGCACCAACAGAAAGTGCCAGCAACCTGGTTTTAGGAGCAATCCTTTTTGCATTCCAGATTTATGGTGACTTTTCAGGATATTCTGATATTGCATTGGGAACATCCAGGCTATTCGGGATAGAATTATTAAAAAACTTCTCCTATCCTTACTTTTCAAGGGATATCGCCGAATTCTGGAGACGATGGCATATCTCCCTCTCATCATGGTTCAGAGATTATCTTTACATTCCGCTGGGAGGAAGTAAAGGAGGATTGTGGATGAAGATCAGAAATACCTTTATCATCTTTCTGGTGAGTGGTTTCTGGCACGGAGCTAACTGGACTTTTATTATTTGGGGTGGATTAAATGCTTTATTTTTTCTTCCATTGCTATTGGCTAAAAAAAATAGAGAGAATCTGGAAGTAGTGGCTGCAGGAAGATTAATCCCTTCATTAAGGGAAGCTTTCAGTATTTTACTCACTTTTATACTCACCTGTTTTGCATGGATTTTCTTCAGGGCAGAAAGTGTTTCTTCTGCAATTCAATATATAAAAGGTATTTTCAGTGATAGTTTGTTTGCTTTCCCAACAGAATTCAGGCCGGAATTATTAGGGCTGATCATGGTCATGCTTGGGATGGAATGGCTTAACAGAACACAGGATTTTGGGTTGAGAATCCATAAGCAAAAGCCAATGTTACAAGCAATAGTTTATATTGCAGTAGCTTATCTGATCCTGAATTTTGCCAATTTTGGCAGTAATGAATTTATTTATTTCCAGTTTTAAATGAAAAGATTTATATCACTAGTCTCCATATTCATTTTTATCATGTTCGTTATCGGCTTGATCAAGATTGCCTTGAAACCTAATCAAAATTATTCATACCCTTTTCTTAACGCAAAACTGGAATATCTTAAAGAACATCCTGAATATAATATGTATTTTGTTGGAAGTTCAAGAATCAATAATCAGATTGACTGTAAATTGATTGATCGCAAAATAAGCGGAATAAAATCATATAACCTGGGAGCCAGTGCCAGCTTTGACCTGGAAAGCTTCCAAACGATGGATTATATTTTGGAAAATCCTTCATTTAAACCTAAATATATTGTACTTGAACTTCAGGACAGGGTTAAAATTACAAGTATAAATCTGAAAACAGAAAGAAGTTTTGGAGTTTTCAATTTTGACAATACACTTTTTGCCGTAAAATCCCAGCAAGAAGAACATAACTACAAACAGATTGCTCTATCATTCGTTTCGTTTGTTTTTAATGTTTTCCACTTTAACAAAATGCCGGATGAAAGAGCGGTTAAACAAGCTCATAATTATTCTATAGATCAGAACCAGGGCTTTTCACCTTTAGACTCCAGTGGTATTCCCAGAACAAAAGAAGCCGAGCTGAAGAAGGTTATTAAAAGAAGATTGGTTAATTATTACGCAGATCATGAAAATTATAAGCCGAACAGTGTTGTTGTTAAAAAAATTAATGAACTTGCAGAAAAGTGCAAAAAGAAAAATATTCAACTCATCTTGTTTATTCCGGGGCCAGCAGAACCTAACGGTAAAAAGTTTTACTCTTATGTAAACGCATTAAATGTTCCGGTTATTAATTTTATGAACCCTGCTGAATACCCGGAATTGTACTGGTATCAAAACCGATGGGACTACGGGCATCTGAATGAAAAAGGGGCTAAAATTCTCTCCACGAAAATGGTTCCTTTTTTAGAAACAATCGTAAAATAGTTGTACTTTCGTGAAAAATGAATTACATGAAGATAAAACTGACTATTTGCCTTCTGGCATTTCTCAATTTCTATGATGCACAGGAAAATATTACATATCAGAAACCATCGGCTGAAATCCTGAAACTGGCAGATTATGAAAGGCCGCCCGGCGTTTTGATGAATACTAAAAAAGATTGGGTTGTATTCACGTACCGCCCGACTTACAAAACGTTACAGGATCTTAGTCAGCAAGAGATGAAGCTGGGAGGATTAAGAATTAACCCGGTTACCAATATTGCAAGTACTGTTACTTATTTCAATAATCTGAAGATCAGAAAGATTAATGATAAAAATGAATCCCAGATAAAAAATTTACCTGCTGAAGCAAAAATCACCTATATTTCGTTCTCACCGGATGAAAAGAAACTTGCTTTCACAAATACAACCAATAAGGGGGTAGAACTCTGGGTAGTGGATATGGAAACGGCTTCAGCTAAAAAGCTGACACAGGATAACCTGAATGCAAATTTAGGGAGTCCTTATATTTGGAGCAATAATTCTCAAAGTTTATTGATCAGGACACTGCCACAAAACAGGCCTGCGTTGATAGATTCAGGTAAAGATCTTCCTACAGGGCCTATTGTTTCTACAGCAGATGGAAAAGTATCACAGAACAGAACCTATCAGGACCTTTTGAAAAACCCTCAGGATGAGAAAAATTTTGAAGTGCTTACTGCTTCAGAAATTTATAATGTAGACCTGAATGGAAATCTTAAAAAAGTAAAAGACCAGGATATGTATGCAGGGCTAAGTTTCTCTCCGGACGGAAACTACCTGATGGCTACCGTTATTAAAAAGCCTTTCTCTTATATTGTCCCTTTGAGCAGGTTTCCTTCAACTACCACAGTGTATGATAAAGAAGGGAATGTGGTAAAAGTCGTAAATGAAGTTCCCTTAAATGAAATCATGCCAAAAGGCTTTTCATCAGTAAGAAAAGGAAAAAGAAATATGATCTGGAGAAGTGACGCCCCGTCAACATTGGTTTTTGCAGAAGCGCTTGACGAAGGTGACCAGTATAAACCGGCTGAATACCGGGATGAAATCTTTACATGGGAAGCTCCGTTTACAGCTGCTCCGAAATCTTTCTTTAAAACCAAACAGAGATACGATGGAATAGACTGGACGAATGATCATTATGCTATTGTTTCCGAAGGATGGTATGATACAAGAAATACAAAATCCTTCCTTGTGGACCTTAACAATGGAGAATCAAAGGTAATAGATGACAGGAATTCTCAGGATGTTTACAGTGATCCAGGACGCTTTAATACCGTAAAAAACCAATATGGAAGAAGTGTTGTTGACATGAAAGGAGGTAAGGCTTATCTGATAGGAGAAGGATTTACAAAAGATGGACAGCATCCGTTTATTGATGAAATGGACGTTAAATCATTGAAAAAGAAAAGACTGTACAGTTCAAATCTTAAAAATGCCAAAGAAGGAATTGTAGATATTCTTAACCCTGCAAAAGGCGAGATTTTAACCACTCAGCAGTCTTCCAGTCAATACCCAAACTACTTTAAAAAGAATATTAAATCCAATAAAGCAGAACCGGTAACCAACTTTGCCAATCCTTTTGAAAGTATTAAAGACGTATACAAGGAAGTGATTACTTATAAAAGAAACGATGGCGTTACGCTGACCGGAACCCTTTACCTTCCTGCCAATTACGACAGAAAGGCAAAAAAAGAAAAGCTGCCTTTACTGATCTGGGCTTATCCTACAGAGTATAAAGATAAAAATACAGCAGGGCAGAACACCCAGAACCCGAATGATTTTACATTCCCTTCTTACGGTTCTTTCATATACTGGACAACAAAAGGATATGCCGTTCTGGATGATGCTGCTTTCCCAATTATTGGTGAAGGAAAAACAGAACCTAATGATACCTTTATCCCTCAATTGGTAGCAAATGCCGAAGCAGCAATCAATGCGGTAGATCAGTTAGGATATATAGATAAAAAGAAAGTAGCGGTAGGAGGACATTCTTATGGAGCATTTATGACGGCTAATCTTTTGACGCATTCCAATCTTTTTGCATGTGGAATTGCAAGAAGTGGTGCCTACAACAGAACCCTGACTCCGTTTGGATTCCAGAGTGAGCAAAGAAACTATTGGGATGTTCCGGAGATTTATAATACCATGTCTCCATTTATGCATGCGGACAAAATGAAAACACCACTTCTTCTGATTCATGGTGATGCGGATAACAATCCGGGAACTTTCACATTGCAGACGGAAAGGTACTTCCAGGCGTTGAAGAACTTAGGAGCACCGGTGAAAATGGTTCTTCTCCCTAAAGAAGCCCATGGTTACCAGGCAAAAGAAAATATCTTCCATGTTTTATGGGAGCAGGATCAGTTCCTTGAAAAATGCCTTAAAAAATAAATTGAAAGCCTCGTTTCTTACAACGGGGCTTTTTTATTTAGTATCGATGACCGTCACAAATATTTTACAATTTCATCAATGCTTTTTAATTCCATAAAATGCTCATGATTCAGATGTATATCATGTTGTTCATGGCTCCAGGTAACATGGTAAGGAATATGAGCTGCATTACCACCGATTTCCAATACGGGTAAAATGTCGGATTTGATAGAATTCCCGAGCATCAGGAAGTTTTCAGGTGAGCAATCCAGATGTTTCAGCAACTTGTTATAGTCGTGTTCTTTTTTGTTACTCATGATTTCAATGTGATGAAAAAAGTCTTGTAATCCTGAATTTTTCAGTTTACGTTCCTGATCCAGGAGGTCTCCCTTCGTGGCAACCACCAGTCTGTACTTTCCTTTTAAACTTTCGAGGGTTTCAGTTACCCCGTCCAGTAGCACAACCGGTTTCCGAAGCAGGTCCTGCCCCAATTGAATCACTTTGTTAACTAATTCCATTGGGGCTGTATTATCCGAAACCTTGCCAATCGTCTCTACCATACAAAGCATGAATCCTTTTACACCATAGCCATACAGGTGGAGGTTTTGCATTTCGGTTTTAAGCAGCTCCTGCGATACAGAGTGCTGAGGGAGATAATCTTCAAGAAGTGTACAGAATTCTTTTTCTGCTTCCTGAAAGTATGGTTCATTGCTCCAAAGGGTATCATCTGCATCAAAGGCAATCGTTGTGATGTGGTTTTTCATTTTACTTTTTGTACTTTTCTGCTGGCAAAATTCACAATAAAAAATAAATTATAAAAGGACATTTGTCCCGGATCTCTATGCTACGAACAAATCAGTCATTTTTAAGTCATCTTGAAAAGCTTTATCATAAACAATCGGTAAAAAATATTATTTTGGAAACTTTTTCCAAAGGACAGGAATTATTAATTCAGGATCATTCAGTTTCCAAAGTCATGCTGATTAAAGATGGAATTACAAAATGTTACTTTGAAGAAGAAAACGGGAAAGAATATATTGTAGAATTCCTGGGAAGCGGTGAAATCCTCGGCGAAGTAGAACTGATTAAAAATATTCCTTGCCTGTGCAGTATTGAAGCTTTAACGGAAGTTACAGTCTATACTATAAGTCTGTCTTATTTTAATGAATTAATTAGAAAAGATCTTACCTTGAATAATTTATTGTTGAATTCTTTTGCAGAACGAATTATCAACACTTCAAGCAGGGCTTCGTATCAACAGCTTTATACGGTAGAGCATACCCTCACACAATTGCTTAAAATGCAATCTAAACAGAATATCAAAATTTCCAAAGAAGATATGGCTGCCTATCTGGGGATTACAGTAAGAAGTTTAAACAGAATTTTGAAGTATTTAAATTTAAAATAGAAGTAGTTGGGAAAACATATTTGTATTATTTCTTATTGAGGATTGGTTTTTAATAAGGGGTAATTTGTTTTTTTTATATTTAAATCATATAATTACCTAAAATAAGTGGGGTAGTTTGGGAATTTACCTATTTTTGTACCTGAAAGTTGAAGTAATATTCATGGGAAATATAAAATTCAGAAATGCCGGATTAGCTGACCTACATAAAATTGTAGAAATTTACAATTCAACCATCGCTTCAAGAATGGTGACTGCAGATGTAGAAGAAGTCGAAGTAGAAGGCAAGGTATCATGGTTCAATGAGCATAATCCTGAAACCAGGCCACTTTGGATTGTTGAAGATGGTCAAGGGCAGATTGTAGGTTGGGTAAGTTTCAGTTCTTTTCATGAAAGACCGGCATACAATGGAACGGTGGAAGTAAGTATTTACCTGGATGAAAATTTCAGGGGAAAAGGATACGGAAAAATGATTCTTCAGTATTGTATAGATAATGCGGAAAAGTTTGGTGTTAAAAATCTGGTTGCTCTTATCTTCCTTCATAACGAGCCTAGCCTGAAGCTGTTCAGGTATTTTGGATTTGAAGATTGGGGAACCCTTCCGGATGTTGCAGTTTTAGATGGTATTGAACGAAGCCTGAAGATTTTAGGGAAAAAAATTAAATAAATATAAAGGTTCAGTAAGAATGGGCTTTAGCCAAATGATATGTAAGTTTTATCCTGCATATAAGAGCGGAATGTGCAGTGCTGTCACATCTGAAAGCAAATAAAAAGAGGCTGTTTAAACAACCTCTTTTAGCATTATATATTCTGCTTGATCCTTTTCGCAGACATATTCAAAAACCGCTTAACCAGGAATATAGCAGAGACTGTAAGTCCTAATCCCAGGGCAATCCACATTCCGAAGGCTCCCATTCCCAAGGTCACACAGAAGAAATATCCCAAGGGGATAGTAATTATCCAGTAAGCGATAAAAGTATAGATAGATGGTATTTTAACGTCCTGCAAGCCTCTCAGCATTCCCAGTGCCGTTACCTGGATTCCGTCTGAAAGCTGGAATAAAGCAGCAATAATCATAAGCTTTGAAGCTAACGCTATAACTTCTACCTCTTCTTTTTTTGTAAAGAAGGTAGGAAGGATATGTCTACCCAGAATAAAAACCAGTCCACAAATACACATGAAGATAAAGGCAATCTTCAGGTTGTTGATTCCGACTTTTCTTAATTCAACAAAATTCTGCTCACCCAGCTTTCTGCCGATCATTACTGTAGAAGCCACACTAAAGCCTACACATAAATTGAAGGTGAAAGAAGCCATGCTTAATGCAATCTGATGCGAAGCAATATCATGGGCAGAGATCAGTCCGCAAATAAATGCTGCACCGGCAAAAGCAGTTACCTCGAAGAACATTTGTAATGCAGTAGGAAGCCCCAGTTTTACCATTTTGTCAAACATTTTTTTTGAAAATACTTTGAGCTTTAACGAGAAATCTTTGATATAACGTCTGGTCCTTTTTTCTTTAAGCAATACAAAATAAAGGAAAACCACCATGAAAATCCTGGAAATTAAAGTAGCCAGTGCTGATCCTTTCACTCCCATTGGAGGAATACCCCAAAGTCCTTTAATAAATACATAGTTTAAAGCGATATTAATGATATTCGCAATGATGGTCGCTTTGGTAACTCCTATGGTATAAGAAAGACCTTCGGAAACTTCACGAAGCGTCTGGAATGCCATGAAAGGAATCATGCTTATAACCATGATGCTTAGGAAACCAACCGTATCGGGGATGATCTTGGCAGGCTGTCCCGAATGATAGAGAAGAGGCATCCCCAGCAATAAGATGACCATAAGAATAATCCCAACAGACATATTGATAATAAATCCGTGACTAAATACGGAATTAATGGTATCATGGTCCTGTTTTGAATGTGCTTCTGAAACCAAAGGCGGTATAGCAAAAGAAAATCCCAATGCCAATACAAATATGGAGAAGAATACGGCGTTTCCCAATGAAACGGATGCTAATGCATCAGCACCTAAAAGTTTTCCGACAATAATATTGTCGAATAAATTTACTGAAACCTGCCCTACCTGGGTGAGCATTACAGGCAGAGCCAGAGTCAGGCATTCTTTTGTGTAGTTTTTGTTTAAAAAATTCATAATATTTTAAGATTCATATAGTTTATCATTGAAATGAAAAAAATAAGGGCAAAAAAAAATTTGCAGTGGTGTCACTGCAAATTTTTATGCTATGGTGAATAATCGTTAGATTATTTCCTTACAAAACTTGCAACGTCACTTTCAGAAACCGTGTTTCCACCAAGAATGATCAATCTTTCCACCACATTCCTTAATTCTCTGATATTTCCGGTCCATGAAAGAGCTTTTAGAGCTTCAATAGCTTTATCATCAAACTTTTTCGTTGCAGTACCGTGTTCATCGGCAATCATTCCGGAAAAATGTTCCACTAATAATTTAATATCCTCTTTTCTTTCATCCAATGGCGGAACATAGATTTCAATTACAGAAAGCCTGTGGTAAAGGTCTTCTCTGAATTTACCCTCTTCAATTTCTTTCTGCATATTCTTATTGGTTGCCGCAATTACCCTTACGTCAACTTTAATTTCTTTATCACTTCCAACAGGGGAAACCTTGCTTTCCTGAAGAGCTCTTAACACCTTTGCCTGGGCAATTAGACTCATATCCCCAATCTCATCCAGGAAGATGGTACCTCCGTTGGCCTGCTCAAATTTTCCTTGTTTATCTTTAATCGCACCGGTAAAAGATCCTTTTACATGTCCGAAAAGTTCAGATTCAATAAGTTCAGACGGGATCGCCGCACAGTTGACTTCTACCATCGGGCCTTTTGCTCTCTCACTTTGGTTGTGAATAGCATGGGCAACCAGCTCTTTCCCTGCACCGTTAGGTCCTGTAATCAGAACCCTGGCATCAGAAACTGCTACTTTTTCAATCATTTCCTGGATCTTTTGCAGGGCAGGAGAGTTCCCGATCATCTGATATTTCTTGCTGACCTTTTTCTTTAATGTTTTGTTTTCGGTCTGAAGATTTTTATTTTCCTTTTTCAGTGTTTCCTTAACCAGGGCATTCTTCACACTTGTGATCAGCCTGTTGATATCAATTGGTTTGGAAATAAAGTCGTATGCTCCTTCTTTCAGACAAGAAACAGCAGAATCGATGTCTGCGTGACCTGAGATCATGATAAAAGTAGTTTCGGGCTTCAGTGCCATACTTTGTTTTAAAAGCTCGGTTCCTGAAAGTTTAGGCATTTTGATATCAGAAATCACCAAGGCGAAATCTTCTTTTTCTATCTGTTTATAACCTTCAAGGCCGTCTTCGGCGATAACAAATTCATAATCTGTGAGTTCATCAGAAAGAATACTGTGAAGTACTCCCGATATTGCTTTTTCGTCTTCTACTATAAGGATTTTTTGCATAGTTGCAAATTTAAATTTTTTGTTTCAATTATTAGCAAAAATCGTACCTAAAAATTCTACTGTGAATAGTCTCTGCGTCCGAAAATTGCTGATCCAACTCTCACAGAATTAGCACCACAAGCAATGGCAACCGGGAAATCATCACTCATTCCCATTGATAAGGTTTTTAATGTTTTTAATTGATTTAATTCATCAAAAACGCCTTTTAAGGTTAAAAATTCTTTTTTTACCTGTTGCTCATCTTCTGTGAAAGTAGCCATTCCCATTAATCCGGTAATTTCAACATGAGGAAATTTTCCTTCCAGATATTGCAGGAACAATGCCTTGGCCTCAGAAATCTCAAGACCAAATTTGCTTTCTTCCGCAGCAATTTTTACCTGAAGTAAAACTTTAATAACCCTGTTGTTCTTCCCTGATTCTTTATTAATTTCATTCAATAGCCTTTCAGAATCCACACTTTGTATGGTATCTATAAACGGTGCAATGTATTTTACTTTATTGGTTTGTAAATGGCCAATTAAATGCCATTGGATATCCTGGGGAAGAAGCGGGTATTTCTCCATCAATTCCTGAACCTTGTTTTCTCCAAACACTCTTTGTCCCAACTCATAAACCTCCTGGATAGCAGAAACCGGATGGGTCTTTGAAACAGCTACCAGCTGTACTTCTGAAGGAAGCTGATTTTTTATAATCTGATAGTTTTCTTTAATACTCATACATGCAAATTTCCGAAAATTAGTTGACAGTTACCAGTCATCAATACATTATCTTCTGCTTTTACAACAAAATTAATTCAATACCTCATTGATCTTAGGATATTGAGATATTTTCCTGAAAACAAACTTATTGCTTTTTTGCAGTTTTTCGATGAAAAGATCCAGCTCATTGATAGAATCCGTATCCCTGAGGTACTGATCATGAGTGAGAAAGACAAGGTGCCTTGAAGTTTTTTCAAGATCGTTAAGGAAAATGCTGTCCACTTTTTTAATCATCGCCTCATGGCTTCCTTTTAACGTCATCTTTTGAGTAGGACGCCATTCCAGATCCCAACCGATGACCTTATAGCCTGCTTTCTTCAATCCGTTAGCTGCAGCCGTAGAACTTTTAATATCCGTCACATTAATATTGTTCAATCTCCAGATATTTCTTCCCGGTGTTCTCGCTATTTTATCATGGAGCTTCAGGCTGTCTTTGGCAATGTCGAAATCGCGAACCACAAAATCCGCATTTTTGTAAAAATCTGTGTATTTGTTGTGGGCATGGGTAAAACTGTGATTAGCTAGTTCAATCAGGGGACTTTGCTTTAGAAGTTCAAAATCTTTTTTTTGCTTTTTGCTTCCATAAGCATGTTTTCCCACTAAAAAAGCGGTTGCACAAACATTTCTTTTATTAAGTATTTTTAGAAGATTTTCTGTACCCTGATTAGGGCCGTCATCAAAAGTAAGGTAGATCACTCTTTTGTCAGGATCTACGCTTTCATCGTCCTCTTTGGGGACTATTTCTGCGGCAGGATGTTCCTGTGAATTGAGTTTTTCATTCACATCATTCTTGAAATTACAGCTGTTTAATAAAACTGAAGTTGCACTCACCAATGCAAACATCCCGAGAAAAGTCTTATTTTTTGACTTTTCCGCAAAAATTTTTCTCATAAAGGTAATGGAAATTTAAATTGTTAAAAATCGTTAAAAATAACAGTTGAATGTTAACAAATTATATGCCATATTTCCCTGTGTTTTCCTTTTTAAGGTTATTTTAATATCTTTATTTAAAAGACAATTTTTCAGTAATAGTTGAATTGACAACTTTGTTTTAGATCTTTGTAATTTTTAACATTTATAAATGTGAAAACGATAGCCATTCTCTATTTTGGTTAGTGTTAATGTATTTCTCATGTAGCAGAGAATTATTTATTATGGACCATTAAGTAAGAGGTTATCACAGCGAAACCGGCTTTACAAAATTTAAGCCAGCACTTTTTTTAAATACATAGCATTTCTGATAGCTGAAGTTCCCCACGTATTATTAAAGAATATAAAAATGGTTTGTGTTTTATTGCTGATCCCGTCAGCAAGATGATCCAAAAAGTCTTCGCTGTATTCCGATTTGTAAAGGACCGGTTTTCCGTGAAGCCTGTAATACAGTATTTCAGGATGATTCACAATAACATCTTCCGGAAGGTTGCCGGGAAAGCTTACCCC
The DNA here is from genome assembly GCF_001021975.1 of Chryseobacterium gallinarum. Taxonomy (NCBI): domain Bacteria; kingdom Pseudomonadati; phylum Bacteroidota; class Flavobacteriia; order Flavobacteriales; family Weeksellaceae; genus Chryseobacterium; species Chryseobacterium gallinarum. The sequence goes on from NZ_CP009928.1 coordinate 3,809,787, forward strand.
TGAAAAAACAATGTGATGATCTCTTAATATATCAAAAATTTCTTTTTGCCACCAGGACTCATGGCGGAATTCAATGACGTTTAAAAAACTGAAATCAAGATTATTGATAATTTGTTTCAGGTTCTCCGGAGTGTTTTTAAAAGAAGGAGGCAATTGGTATAAGAAGCCCGATAATTTGTGGCTGAGATGGCCTTGAATGTGCTGGCAGAATTTCGTAATCTCTTCTTTTGAACTTATAAGACGTTTTTGGTGGGTAATATCCTTTGGGATCTTGATGAAGAACCTGAAGGTGTCAGGAGTCCCGTCATACCATTTTAAAAGGGTTTTTGCAGTAGGAATTCTGTAAAATGTCGAATTGATTTCCACTGCATTAAAAGTCTGGGAGTATAAAGAAAGAAAATCTTTACTTTGGGCATTTTCAGGGTATAAAGACCCTTTCCAGTCGTTATTGTAAAATCCCGAACACCCGATGTAAAGATTTTCTTTTTTCATAATTTTATTTTATATCCAGATTTACAGAGTTTAATCTCAATGAATTCAGAATCACGGATAACGAACTGACGCTCATTGCAGCTGCAGCAATCATAGGTGACAACAGAATCCCGAAAAATGGATACAATAATCCTGCCGCAACAGGAATTCCCAGTACATTATAAATAAAAGCAAAGAACAGGTTTTCTTTGATATTTCTGAGAAGCTTTTCACTTAACAGCTTTGCTTTTGCTACTCCTAAGATATCACCTTTCAGCAAAGTGATTTCAGCACTTTCAATGGCAACATCAGTGCCGGTTCCCATGGCAATTCCTATATCTGATTGGGCAAGGGCAGGGGAGTCATTGATTCCGTCACCGGTCATGGCTACAATTTTGCCCTGTTGCTGTAGTTTTTTTACCTCATTCAGCTTATCTTCCGGAAGACAGTTTGCTTTAAAGTGTTTGATGCCTAATGCACTGGCTACAGCTTTTGCAGTATGTTCGTTATCCCCGGTCATCATTATAATATCAATTCCTTCACTCATTAATCTTTCAACTGCTTTTTTAGAGCTTTCTTTAATTTTGTCTGTAAAGCTGATAAATCCAAGTACACTTTTATCCCAGGCAATATAGGAGATCGTATGGGCTTTGGACTGCACTTCTACAGCTTTTTGTCTTAAAACATCAGGAATCCGGATTTGATGGGAGGTCAATAAACTTTCATTGCCCAGATAGGCGGTTTTCCCGTTAATATTTCCTTTTACCCCTTTTCCGGAGATATTTTCAAACCGGTCTACCTTTTCAGCAGAAATATTCTCATCCTTTGCTCTTTTGATCACTGCATTTGATAAAGGATGTTCTGAATTCTGATTTAATGAATAGGCCAGTTTCAGAATCTGATTCCTATCTTCGCTGTTTATGGTTTCTATATGTTCTAAAGACGGCTTCCCTTCCGTTAAAGTGCCTGTTTTATCGGTAATTAAAACATTTACTTTATTCATTTGTTCAAGAGCTTCTGCATTTTTGATCAGGATACCGTTTTTAGCACCTTTACCGATACCCACCATTAAAGACATCGGAGTTGCAAGCCCGAGGGCACATGGACATGCTACAATTAAAACGGCAACAGCATTCACGAAAGCAAATAAGCTTCTTTTTCCTTCCGGACCAAAGAATTGCCATGATACAAAAGTAAGTACTGCAATGAGGATTACTACAGGTACAAATACTTTTGATACCTTGTCGGTTAATTTTTGAATAGGAGCCTTACTCCGGCTGGCTTCGTTGACCATTCTGATGATTTGTGAAAGAAGCGTCTCGTCACCCACCTTTTCAGCCTTCATAATAAATACCTGATTACCGTTGATGGTTCCGGAAGAAACTTTATCATCGATCGTTTTTTCAACCGGCACAGGCTCTCCCGTAATCATACTTTCGTCTACTACTGAGCTTCCCTCTACTATTTTTCCGTCCACCGGAATTTTTTCACCCGGCTTCACCTTAAGAAGATCTCCGATTTTGACCTGGGAGAGTAAAACCCTTTTTTCTTCGCCGTTAACCACAAGATTTGCTTCATCCGGTGAAAGATTCATCAGTTCTTTAATAGCATTTCCGGTTTTTTTATGAGCAGCAGCTTCCATTAATTGTCCTAAAATGACAAGCGTCAGAATCACACAGACTGCCTCAAAATATAAAGGGATCTCATGGTTGTGCCCGCGTATTTCATGCGGAATGATACCCGGGAAAATCAAAGCTACAATGCTGAATATAAATGCAGCCGCAACCCCCAGCGCAATAAGGCTGAACATATTAAGGTTCCATGTTTTAAAAGAAGTCCAGCCTCTTTTCAACAGAAACCAGCCGGAATAAAACATCACAGGAAGGGTCAATGCCAGCTCAATAAACCCCTGAATCTGATGGGAAAAAGGAAAATTAATAAACATTCCACCCATCGAAAGAATAAAAACAGGAATGGTAAAGGCTAATGAGATCATAAATTTCCTTTTCAGGATATTGTATGTTTCATCGTCTTCGTCTTCACCGCTATCCGGCATTCTTACCAGGTCCATGCCACAGATAGGGCAGCTTCCCGGTTCGTCACGAATGATTTCCGGATGCATAGGACAAGTATATTTTGCTGTTTTCTTTTCAGGGTATTTCACCAGATCCATACCACAAACAGGACAACCGACATTGGAATCATAGGTTTTGTCGCCTTCACAATACATCGGACAGTAATACTTGCCTGCCATTTCATCCGTTACTTTCGGTGCCTCGTGATTATGATGAGTATGCGAATGTGAATGTGAATGTGAATGTGAATGGTTGTGATGATGTGGGGGATTGTTTTTTATCAGATCTTCAGTAATTTCTTCTAAATGCATATGGCAAACGGGACAATCACCTTTTTCATCATAGATTTTATCTCCTTCACAAAACATTGGACAGTAATATTTTCCAATACTGTTTTTGAAGTTTTCAGGAAGATGGGCAGATGAATAAGCGGGTTTATGACCAGGATCTTTTGCCAGCTTTTCTTCGACAGGAACCAGATACATATTACAAACGGGGCATCTTTCCCCTTGTTTGAAGTATACTTTATCCCCTTCACACTCCATCGGGCAATAATAAACAGAAGATGGCGATACGCGGTCCTGTGGTTTTACAAAAGTCGTTTCCGGGCTTTTGGGATCTTCAAGCCTGTATTTTCCTATTTCTGATAATGCATTATTCAATGTTGAAAGCTCTACTGCATGATCAGAAGTGATCGTTGCAGTGTTAGTTTCCAGATTGACATCGGCTTTAACCCCGTGAACACTGTTGAGTTTTTGTGAAATTTTTTTCTGGCACCCTGAACAGGTCATTCCAAGTATATTATACTGTCGTTCCATGATTCTTAAATTTATAATACAAATTTCTGAAATGAAATTCTAAGCCTGTTATAAATTTAAGGATAATAGTTATAGAATTTGGGTTGGAAGAGTATTAGAGTAGCAATACAATAGCTGATGAACTACTTGCTGTGGTTCAATGTATTCTATTTGCAACTCTTGATTTCCATGGTAAAACAATATCTGGTTCAATTAAAGATTATCAAGGGGTTTCCTGTGATGGTCTTTTAATTTTTTAAACTCAGTAGGGGTAAAGCCTGTCACATTGCGGAATTGTGAAGATAAATGCTGGACACTTTTGTATCCTAATTTTCCGGCGATTTCAGTAAGATTGAACTCATTATACAAAAGAAGTTCTTTTACCTTTTCTATTTTTTGAAGAATAAAAAATTGTTCCAGAGTAATATTTTCATTCTGGGAAAAAGTTTTTGAAAGAGTACTGTAATCTTTGTGAAGTTTTGAGCTTAGAAATTCTGAAAGAAGGAAATCTTCATCAATATCCAGCTCACTGATTTTTAAGATAATCAGGTTTTTAATTTTTTCAATAAGCTGGCGGGCAGAATCCATAATTCTTTCGAAGCCGGTATCTGATAAGTTTTTTTCTACAAGCTTCATTTTTTCCTCGGAAACTTCGGATTCAGTGTCAACTTCACCTAATATAACGGATTTTGTTTTAATTCCGGCATTATTAAAAATATTTTCAACTGCAGCAATACATCTGTTACAGACCATATTCTTTATGAAGATCTTCATATTCCACTGTTTAACCTGTCTTTTACGAATTCTATCTTTGTTTTACCATGAGGAGCCGGATTTCCATCGCTGTCAAGGTTGACCATAACAATTTTATCCACCGTAATGATTGTTTGATGGGTCATTTTATTTCGGACATCACACCTTAACGTAATAGAAGTAGAACCAAAATGAGTGGCCTCAATCCCGATTTCAATGATATCTCCCTGTTTGGCTGAACTTACAAAATTGATTTCAGAAATGAATTTCGTTACTACTTTTGTGTTCTCCAGCTGTATAATGGCGTATAAAGCTGCTTCTTCATCGATCCATTGTAAAAGTCTTCCTCCAAAAAGAGAATGATTGGGGTTTAGGTCTTCCGGTTTTACCCATTTTCTGGTATGGTAGTTCATATGTCTTAATAATTGTAGTACAAATTTAGTGTTAAAAGCTGATGTGGTCAAAAAGAATACTATTTAATGATCTGAAGACAGCTATTCATTTTCTCAATCATTTTCTTTTGGAACGCATTGCTTTTGTTTTTTTAACGGAATTGTCGTTCAGAAACTGCTGGTACTCTTTACTTTCTACAGGAAATAAAGCCACCTTTCCTTCTGAATTATGATGAAACCCGAATCCGTACCTTTTTGCTAAAGGAGAGGAGCGGAGACACGCCTGGCCTTTTGAAAAGAATTTTTCTCTTTCTTTCTGTTTTTCATTTTCTGAGATATCATTTTTTATAGCGTAACATCCGAATATAATATCATCAGAGGAATATACATAAGGATTCCTGCTGATTTTTTCATATTGAAGATTGGCCAGCGTTTTTTCTTTCTTTTCCGGAGGAACTTGTGCCTGTGAAACAGGACAGTCTTCCGCAACTTCGATGAATGTATTGACGTAATTGGTGGTATGTAGTTTCATAAGATTGAATTGTGTATTATTCTTTATATTCTAAGAGGTCTCCCGGCTGACAATCCAAAGCTTTACAGATTGCCTCAAGAGTGCTGAAGCGAATAGCTTTTGCCTTGCCTGTCTTTAAAATGGAAAGATTGGAAAGAGTAAGGTCTACTTTTTCTGAAAGCTCATTCAGTGACATTTTTCTTTTGGCCATAATGACGTCCAGATTTACGATAATCGGCATGGTTTATATTGTTAATTCGTTTTCAGATTGTATTTCTATCCCTCTCTTAAATACCTTGGCAATGATAAAAATGATCACTCCAAAGAATAAGTAATCTGCTCCGGACCCTATAAAATCATAAATAGTATTGGGCTGGATTTCACTGGGAAAATTTTCAGCATAGGATTCAGCTATTAATGACAGGAAGCCAATGGCAAATACGGAATAACTGATTTTAGTAAGCAGGCGCACCAACCCTTCATTAAAAGGTGCTTCCAGGTTTAATTTCTTAAAAATAGCCATCACCAGGAATACCAGATAGGCTTTATATCCTGCCAAAAATATAATAAAAGCCATCATCCCTTTGTACGAATTGATATTATATTGATACAGTTTGTATAAATTCAAGCCTTCATATATATTTTTTGCCCCTTCCGGATTGACGATGGTCATCATAAAGGAAAAGGTGAGTGCCCCTGCTTTGATACATGATCCGATAAAAATGATCCAGCTCATGATATTTAATACGGATAAGATTTTTTGTGTTTTCATATTAATTGTATTTTAATTTGAAAACAAATATCAATAAAAATTTATTGAAAAACAATCAATTTTTACTTTTTAACAGTCAATGCAATAATTTGGATTCAACATAATGTGAGAAATAACTAAAAAATGCTTTGATTTGAAAATTTTAATTGTATCTTGCATACGTTTATATTTGGAATCAATATTTGTTCATTAATTTATGTTGTTTTTCTTTTATATACCAAATTTTTATTAATTTTTTAATTTTTTTAAAATGAACATTTTTGTTTCAAACATCAATTACGCAACTAAAGAGTATGAGTTGCACGATCTATTCGCAGAATTTGGAGATGTATCATCTGCTAAAATCGTAACAGACAGAGAGACTGGTCGTTCTAGAGGTTTCGGTTTCATAGAAATGGGTGATGAAGAAGGAAAACAAGCTATTGAATCTCTTAACCAAAAAGAATTCAACGGAAAAACTCTAAACGTATCTGAAGCTAAGCCAAGAGAAGAAAAACCAAGAAGAAGCTTCGATAACAACAGAAGTGGAGGTTATGGAAACAACAATAGAGGTGGTGGTTACGGTAACAACCGTGGCGGCGGCGGAAATCGTTGGTAAAATATTAAAGCGGCTTTTAAGCCGCTTTTTTTATAAGTAAATAAGACATTCTTTTTAAAGGTAAACTAGTCTTTTTTCTTCTTTTTCTTTTTTTCTTTGTCCTTATCTTTTCCTTTCTTTTTTTCTTTTTTAGGATTCAGAATTTCTTCAGCATATTCAAACGTTGGCGCTTCATTTTTTACCGGTTTTATTTCAATTTTAAGATCAAAATAACCTTTAAGATCATCCTGGGTGATTAGCTTTTCGCTTAATAAAAGCTCAAGAACTTCTTTTCCCGAATCATTAAAAAAGTGATGTGAAAGTTCTTTAAGCAAAAATCTTTTGTATTCTTCAATAGGAACCAATACACTGTACTTAAAAATTCTTCCTTCCTTTGTGGTGGAAAGATATCCTTTCTCCACCAATATTTTAAGGTAGGTGGATACCGTATTCTGATGGGGTTTAGGCTCAGGGTGTTGCTCCATGATATCCTTTAAATAAAAGGAATTCAGCTTCCAAAACAGCTTCATAAAGTTTTCCTCAGCGGCAGTAAGATGATTTATTTTCATAGAATTTCTTAATGTTGAAATTGAATATTGCAATAAAGATAAATAAAAGATACCAGAAATGCTATTCCGGCCCCCATAAATACTTCTTTTATCGTATGCCTTTTTAAGATAATCCGGGTAATGCCCACTAAAACCGCTATTCCCAGCCACAGGAGACCTATTCTCCAGTCTAAAGTAAAAAATAAGGCTGCTACAAATATATTGAAAGCCGTATGCATTGAACTTTTAATAAACAGGTTGCTGATCTGAAGGACAAAAAGAAGCAGTAAAATAAACAGCATTACCAGATCAAGGTAGCCATTTCTGATATAATTAAAAATAAGGTAAGTAATGACACAGGCTGCAATGAATATATATAAGGTCTTTCTCTGTACCCGGTTGGAAACATCCATATTGGTATATCTTCCCGTTTTTACATTCCATACCAGCCAGATAATAACCGGGACAATAACCATCAGTAATATAGGAAGAAAATAAAGTAAGGAATCTTTAAAGCTATATTCTTTGATGCTCATATATATAAAGAAGATAAACAGGGAAATCAAAGGATTGAAAAAATCTGAGATGATTTTTGAAACGCTGTGCAGTAATGAAGACTGATTTTCTTCCATGGTAAAATTTAAAAACCAAATATAAGATTATAACCCCAGAAAACAAATGAAAGCGGGTTGACCAGCTCATAAATAAAAAGCTTTTTTATGTAGTCAATCTATTGTCATGACAGTAATTTTGTTAATGAAGCTGAAAATTATAAGGCGGGATTTACAGGTTTTACTCCTGAAAAAAAGGTATCTGAATTACCAAAAGTATGTTAACAATAATTAAAGAATGAAATAAGTAAGGATATAAAATTTAATAGTTTTTAGACAGGTCTTGCTGACTTGTGATTTCAGGAAAGCTACCTATACAGGCGGATTCTTTATATATAGCAGGAAGAAAATAACAGGAAGAATATTGCTTTATAAGGTCTTCAGGGGGTCGAAAATTAAGAATAATCCATTCGGCCTGCAAGTAGATTTCACAGAAAAAATGAAAAGTTACTTATGCATACAATAAAAACAAAGTTTTTTTCATAATTTTGCTCAACTATTTTCATCATAAAAAAGCAAGAGCTAACACATGAAAGAATTTTCTAAAGAGGTATACCTGAAGTGGTATGAAGATATGACAATGTGGAGAAGGTTTGAAGACAAATGCCGTTCTCTTTATCTAAAACAAAAGATCAGAGGATTTTTACATTTGTATAATGGCCAGGAAGCAATTCCTGCCGGATTCACACATGCAATGGATTTAACAAAAGACAGTATGATTACTGCCTACAGATGCCACATCCATCCAATGGCGATGGGGGTAGATCCTAAGAGAATTATGGCAGAACTTTGTGGTAAGGCTACAGGAACGTCCGGAGGTATGGGTGGTTCTATGCACATTTTCAGCAAAGAGCACCGTTTCTATGGAGGACACGGAATCGTAGGAGGACAGATTCCTTTGGGAGCCGGTATAGCCTTCGCTGATAAGTATTTTGACAGAAAAGCTGTAAACATCTGTTTCTTCGGAGATGGTGCCGCAAGACAAGGTTCATTACATGAAACATTCAACATGGCGATGAACTGGAAACTACCTGTGGTATTTGTGGTTGAGAACAACCAATATGCAATGGGAACTTCTGTAAAAAGAACGGCCAACCATGAAGATATCTATAAATTAGGATTAGGATATGAAATGCCTTGCCTTGCTGTAGATGCAATGGATCCTGAAAAAGTAGCGGAAGCTGCCTATGAAGCTATTGAAAGAGCAAGAAGAGGAGACGGACCTACATTCATTGAGGCGAGAACATACCGTTATAGAGGACACTCTATGTCTGATGCAGAGCCTTACAGATCTAAAGAAGAAGTCGCTGTTCATAAAAATGATGACCCGATAGAACTGGTAAAACACAGAATCTTGGAAAACGGATGGGCAACAGAACAGGAACTGGAAGCTATAGATAATAAATCAAGAGACTTTGTGGATGAATGCGTTGAGTTTATGGAAAACTCTCCATACCCTGAAGCAGAAAAAATCTATGAGTATGTGTATGCTCAGGAAGATTATCCATTCTTAGATAAACTAGAAAATTAATAAATTAAAATTAATTTGAAATTTGAAATTTGAAAATTCCGAAAATCTCAAATCTCGAATCTCGAATCTCAAATCAATATAGATTATGGCAGAAGTAATTACGATGCCCCGCCTTTCAGATACTATGACGGAAGGTAAAGTGGCAAAATGGCATAAAAAAGTAGGTGATAAAGTAAAAGAAGGAGATATTTTAGCAGAAATTGAAACTGATAAGGCAGTTCAGGATTTTGAATCTGAAGTAGAAGGAACCCTTTTATACGTAGGTGTAGAAGAAGGTGGTGCTGCTGCTGTAGATTCTGTATTGGCAATTATCGGTAATGAAGGAGAAGATATCTCAGGATTAACAGGTGGGGCAGCTGCTCCGGCTGCAGCTTCTGAAGAAAAAAAATCTGAAGAACAACCTAAAACAGAAGCTCCGGCTACGGAATCTGCTACAGCAGAAGTACCGGCAGGAGTAGAAGTTATTACCATGCCAAGACTTTCTGATACAATGACAGAAGGTAAAGTAGCAAAATGGCACAAAAATGTAGGCGATACCGTAAAAGAAGGTGATCTTCTTGCTGAAATCGAAACAGATAAAGCTGTTCAGGATTTTGAATCCGAATTCAACGGGGTATTATTGAAGCAAGGTGTAGAAGAAGGAGGTGCTGCTCCGGTAGATGCTGTATTGGCGATTATCGGCCCTGAAGGAACAGATGTATCCGCTGTAGGAGCTCCAAAAGCTGCTTCCCAGGCTTCAGAAAAACCGGCAGAACAAAAAGCAGAAGCCAAAACAGAAGAAAAAGCTGCTCCGGCTGCCAACACTTCATCTTCTGACAGAATAGCCATCTCTCCGCTGGCAAAAAAAATGGCTCAGGACAAAGGTGTTGATATCAACAGTGTTCAGGGATCAGGAGAAAACGGAAGAATCGTTAAAAAAGATATTGAAAATTACCAGCCTTCTCAAGCGAAACCAGCTGCATCGGCTCCGGCTGCAAGTGCTGCTGCCCAGGTTGCGGTAAACTTTGTTCAGGGGGAAGATACAGAAACTCCAAACTCACAGGTAAGAAACATCATCGCAAAACGTCTTGCAGAAAGTAAGTTCTCTGCGCCTCACTATTATCTGATGGTGGAAATCAATATGGATAAAGCCATTGAAGCCAGAAAAGAAATCAATGCTTTACCGGATACTAAAATTTCTTTCAACGATATGATTATTAAAGCTACTGCAATTGCTTTAAGAAAACACCCGCAGGTAAATTCAAGCTGGGCAGGTGACAAAATCATTCACAGAGGAAATATCAATATTGGTGTAGCTGTAGCAATTCCTGACGGATTAGTAGTTCCTGTATTGAAAAATACAGATCAGATGAGCTATACTCAGATTTCTGCTGCAGTGAAAGATATGGCTTCAAGAGCTAAAAATAAAGGCCTTAAAGCAAATGAAATGGAAGGCTCTACATTCTCTATTTCCAACCTGGGAATGTTTGGAATAGAAACTTTCACAAGTATCATTAACCAGCCTAACTCTGCGATCCTTTCGGTAGGAGCAATCATCGAAAAACCAATCGTTAAAAACGGGCAGATTGTAGTAGGGAACACAATGAAACTTTCATTAGCATGTGACCATAGAGTAGTAGATGGTGCTACCGGTGCTGAATTCTTACAAACATTAAGAACCTATTTAGAAAATCCATTAACTTTATTACTGTAATTTTCTAAAATCAAATAAAAAAACCTTCCATTCCGGGAGGTTTTTCTATTTTTATCCTAATCCTGCTGATTTTATAACAATTTGTTGTAAAATCAACATTATGTTACTATTTTTGAATCATGATTAAAGCAAGAAATATCCATAAGTCTTATGGGAATTTAGAAGTACTGAAAGGAGTAGACATCCATATTAAAATCGGAGAGGTTGTTTCTATTGTAGGAGAATCGGGGGCAGGAAAATCTACGTTGTTGCAGATTTTAGGAACGCTGGATCATCCTACCAACTCCTCTAAATACAATACTGAAATTGCCATAGCAGGAGAATCTTTCATTAATATGAATGATAAGCAGCTTTCTAAGTTCAGGAATCACAATATTGGGTTTGTATTTCAGTTCCACCAGCTTCTTCCCGAATTTACGGCGTTGGAAAACGTATTGCTTCCTACGAGAATAGGAGGAGCTAATGAAAAAGAAGCTCTGGAAAAAGCCTATGCTTTATTTGAAGACCTGAAGATAGAGCAGCGGTTGCATCATAAACCCAATCAGCTTTCTGGAGGAGAAGCCCAAAGGGTAGCTGTTGCCAGGGCTTTGATCAATTCCCCGAAAATAATTTTTGCTGATGAACCTACGGGAAACCTGGATTCAAAAAATGCGGATGATCTTCACAAGCTGTTTTTTGATTTAAGAGATAAATACAATCAGACTTTTGTGATTGTAACCCATAATCCCAATCTTGCAGAAATTACAGACCGTAAGCTGGTGATGAAAGACGGGATGATCATAGAATAGAGAATACACACCGGATGATAAAGAATTTTATTTTTCTTTTTTTGCTTATACTTTCCTGTTCAAAAGCTGAATCCCAGCAGTTGGATGCATTGGAAATACCCCAATCAAAAATATCGGAAATTAAAAGTTTTCTTCAGGGAAAAGAATACAACCAGGAACTGGTGGTTTTCATTAATTTCAGACTTCATTCCGGGAAATACCGATACTTTATTTATGATCTGAAAAACAATAGAATTCTCCAAAAGGCAGTAGTTTCCCATGGCTCAGGATCTGTTATTCCACATTCGGATATTTTACAATTCGGCAATGTGGAGGGCTCCTACCGGTCTTCTTTAGGGAAATATGAGATTCGCGAGAGCTATATGGGGAAATTTGGAAAAGCCTATCGTTTACAAGGATTAGACAGCACAAATAGCAATGCAATGGAAAGAGCGATTGTTCTTCACTCTTACGGATGTGTTCCCGATGAAGAATCCAATCGTCCTTCATGTTTAAGTTTAGGTTGTCCGATGCTTTCTAAAAAGGCATTTGATAAGACAGCACAATATATAGACCAATCAAAACGGCCGATGATTTTATACGCATTTTATTAATTCATTATCTTATTATTCACTATTAATCCATTCCCATGCCTATAAAAATTCTTGCCAAAGATGACAGACCCAGAGAAAAGTTTTTGCAGAAAGGCAAAAATTCGCTTTCTGATTCTGAATTACTGGCTATTATTATGGGAAGCGGAAATAAGGAGGAAACAGCAGTAGAGCTGGCAAGAAAGATTTTAAACTCTGTAGGTAATAACTGGAACCAGCTGAGCCTGCTTTCAACCAAGGATTTGATGAAGTTTAAAGGCATTGGAGAAGCAAAAGCAATTTCAATCACTGCAGCGCTGGAAATTGGAAAAAGAAGGGCAAGACAGGAAATTCCTGTAAAAGCGAATATAAGCAATAGTCAGGACGCGTATGTACTTCTTAAAAATCAATTGTCAGATTTAAGAACTGAAGAGTTTTGGGCTATTTTCCTGAATAATAACAATAAGGTCATCCATATTTCGCAGCTTACCCAGGGCGGAATAAGCCAATCCGTAGTTGATGTGAGAGTTCTGTTCAAGACCGCACTGGATCATCTTTCAACAGGGATCATCATTGCCCATAACCATCCCTCCGGAAGTTTAAAACCGAGCAGGGAAGATCTCAGTATCACACAAAAAATAAAAGAAGCAGGAAAAATATTAAGTATCCAGCTTCTGGATCATATTATTGTTACGCAGAACTCATATTTTAGTTTCTCAGACGAAGGATTGTTATGATTAGAAGACTGAAATACCATGAAATTGATTTTTTGAAATATTCTCAATGCTTGGAAAATGCTGAGCAGAAAAAATATTCTGCCACAAAGGATTTCCTGGACATTACAGCGAAAAAGCAGTGGGAAATTTTGGTGTATAAAGATTATGAAGCAGTAATGCCTGTGCCTTTTGTCAGAAAATTTGGGATTAAAATTGTTCATAACCCTAAACTTTGCCAGCAATTGGGGGTTTTTTCCGCTCAGGATGATATGGAGCTTAATGAAGCTTTTTTACATTATCTTGAAACCCATTATCTGATAAGAGCCTATCCCTTTAATGATGTGAATAAGCTCCGGACAAAAATGAGATTAAAGAAGAACTTTCTGATCTATCCTGAGGTTTATGAAAAAGTTTATGCAAAATATTCTCCAAAAAGAAAAAGAAAACTCAGGCTTGATGATGAAGTGGTAAAAAACGCTGAAATAAAGCAACTTACTTACGATGAAGCAAAGAACTTTATAGAGTCCAATATGATTGGTTTGAGTAAAGAAAGCGATCTGCCTGGATTTATGGACATTTTTAAAGCTTGTTATCAGCTGAATTACCTGAAATTTACAGCTTTTTTTTATCATCATCAGATTATTAATATGATTGCTACCTATTCGGATTGTGGGATGGTAGCTCTTTTGGGTACCTTTAATGATAAAGACTATGTAAAATTATCAGGAGCATCAGTTTTGATTGATCATATTATAAAAGAGATAATTGAAACTCATATTTTTGATTTTGAAGGAGGTGATATTCCGAACATCGAAGAGTTTTTCAGGGGATTCAGGCCGGAATTGAGACCTTATGGAATCATTGAAAATTCTAAAAAAAATCTATTTAAAAAATTAGGGATTCTTCTTTTGAAAGGAAGGTTCCTTTAATATGATAAAAAACAATTTGGTTCTAATTAAGTATTATTCCATACCTTTATAACATCCATATTCAATCATCATGTTTCAGCAAATCCGTAATTATAAAATATCATATATGTTATATAACTTCTTCAAAAAAAGCAAGTTAAAACATAATATACCATTATATAAAAAATATGGAATCAATAAAAGTTATTTTTCAAGTATTTCAAGTAAAGATTTTGCTCATCTGCCTGCCTCTGAAAGAAAGATAGATAATGACAGGCTCACTGAAACCTCTTTTTTTAAAAAACTACCGGAGGAAAGTAAGGCAAGTGCCCTTCAATATGATAAAAACGGGTTTATGGTGATCAGAAATTTTTTAAGCCCGGAAACCGCAGACAGTATCAATATTGAAATTGATAAACTAATGCAAGACGGTACCTTACAATTTCGTTACGGAGGGAAGCTGATGTTTGCCATTCATCATTCCGAAATCATCAGGAATATTGGAAATGATAAAGAATTTTTAGAATTTCTGTCTGTTTTACTGGATGGTAAAGCCAAACTTTTCCAAAGTATAAACTTTATTAATGGAAGCCAGCAAAAAACGCATTCTGATAGTATTCATATGACCACCTATCCATTGGGGGGCCTGTTGGGAGCCTGGATTGCACTCGAAGATGTAGATGAGACCAATGGTGCATTACATTATATTCCGGGCAGCCACAAATTGCCTTATTTCCTGAACTCTGACTATGATAACGAAGGTACAGCCTTCAAAATCGGCAAAAAGAGCTATAAAGCCTATGAAGAGTTCCTTGAAAATAAAGTGAAAGAACTTGGGTTGAAAAAAGAGATTTTCAGGGCCCAAAAAGGAGACTTGCTGATCTGGCATGCTAATATTCTGCACGGCGGGGAGCCTCATACGGATAAAAATAAAACCCGTAAAAGTCTGGTGTACCACTTCTTTGATGAGAACAGTGTATGCTATCATGAAGTAACGCAAAGACCTGCGTTATTTGAACTTTAACCACCCTTATCAGATTAATATCACATTATTTCCAAAAGCTTTTATAGAAGAAATACTATCAAAAGAATAGTTTTTTTACATTTGCAGTCTTATCAAAAGGTTTATGAATAAAAGGGAAACTATTCTTATTTTTATTTTTTCGATCTATGTATGCTGTATGTCATACTTCCTGTACACCCATCAATATTATAATGTTGATATGGAGGCTTACATGGGGTTGATTTATAAAGCAGAATACCCTGACATGAAAATCGAAGAGATTCATCAGAAGGTTTATAAGGAACTGGAAGGTAAAAACCCAAATATCTTCGGAGATATTCCGTTTGTTCCTGAAGAAGAAGAGGTAGCAAAAGGTGAAAACAGCTATTACAGGACCTTGTCACAAAACCCTAAAGCCTATGAAGAAGAATTACAGCTTTTTGTGGTAAAACCTTTTTATAATTTTATCAACTGGGCATTCTTTAAAATAGGGTTTAAAGCATCCACTTCTACCTTTTTAATTTCCATTGTTTCATATGCTTTGATACTCATACTGATTGTATGTTTTTTAATTAAAATTTTAAAAAATTATACGCTTGCCATTATCATTACTTTCTTATTCTCCTTGTTCAAACCTCTTTTAGAGGCGAGCAGGCATGCCTCTGCAGATTCTTTATCATGCCTTTTATTACTTCTTAGCCTTTATGCATTTACGGTTAAAAAGAATCTGTTCTCGGCCACGATCTGGGGAATGCTATGCGTCCTGACCAGACCGGAATATTTTATTTTTTACTCATTTTTGTATGCTCTTATTTTCATATACAGAAAATGCCTTCAGGTTAAAACAACAACCTGGCTGATATCCTATAGCTATATATTACTTTCCTTCTTTTTAATACAGTATTTCAATCAGGTTTCCTGGTCTACGTTATTTATGAACCAGTTTACAAAAGTTCAACTTTATCCGGTATCCCAACCTGATCCATTCGACTTTTCAGCTTACATACATTTTATCAAAAGCAAAATTTTATTTGAATTCAACTCTTCCTATTTTCCTCTTTTATTGCTGTTTATCATCATTGTTTTGGCCAATGATTTTTCCATCCGTAATAAAAAGAACCAGGTACAGGCTTTATTCTTTGCTGCGATTTATGGGGCTGTTTTTTTACGCTTTTTAATTTTTCCACTGTTGGTGAACAGAATGATGATAGGCTTTTACCTTTTAATCATACTGTCTGTAATCTATATTCAAAACTCTAAAGTGGATATCTTTAAAAAGTCTTTACAACACGGAAAATAATTAGTAATTTTGCAACCTAAATTTATGGCCAGTTTTTCAGAATATCTACCGTATGCTTTTGCATTGATTATTGCAATTCCTTTTTTGGTGTTGCTCAGACAATTTGTACATTCCTACATCAGTCTTAAAAATCAGGAAATCAAACTGCTTACCGTAAAATCTAATTCCGGAAACAAGGTTCACTCTTATGAAAGGATGACTCTTTTTCTTGAAAGAATAAAACCTTCCAACCTTATTCAGAAATTTGATAAAGAATTGGCTGTTCATGAATTTATTTTCCTTACTGAGAAAACGATTAATGAAGAATTTGAATACAATTCATCCCAGCAGCTTTATCTCACCAAAAATGCCTGGAAGAATATAGTGGATTCCAAAAATGCCGTGATAGAACTACTTCATACTACCTATGCAGGACTGAAGGGAAATTCAGATCTGAATGAGTTTAAAACCATTTTTATCATGAATTATATGGAAGGTAACGATTATATTGCCGAAACAATAGAAGATTTAAGAAAAGAAATTTTAATAATAACTTAAAAAATAACAGATAAATAATGATTCCAAATTTTAAAGCACATCCATGGCACGGAATTTCTGCAGGAGAAGATGCGCCAAATGTTGTAAATGTATTTGTGGAAATTGTTCCTTCAGATACGATTAAATATGAAGTAGATAAAGAAACAGGATATTTAAAAGTAGACAGACCTCAGAAATTCTCAAATATCATCCCGGCTTTATATGGTTTTGTTCCAAGAACATATTGTCATAATGAAGTGATGAAACTTGCTGTAGAAGCAGGGGCTGATGATGTAACGATGGGAGATCATGATCCGCTTGATATCTGTGTTTTAAGTTCTCACAATATTCACGCCGGAGGATTATTAATGGAAGCTATTCCAATCGGAGGGTTTAAGATGATTGATGGAGGTGAAGCGGATGATAAGATAGTTGCGGTAATGATCAATGACCATGCATTCGGGCATTTCAGAGATATTTCCGAATTGCCGGAAGCAGAAGTAAGAAGGTTAATGCATTACTTCCTGACCTATAAAAATTTACCGGATGAGCCTGCAAAATGTAGAATTCATGAAGTATATGGAGCGGAACATGCAAGAAAAGTAATTAAGGCTTCTCAAAAAGATTATGCTGAAAAATTCGGAGGATAGTGAATATACTCTGATATTAAAATACAAAGGGATAAGCAGTTTTGTTTATCCCTTTTTTTGAAAATAATTAAAAACCCCGGATGATTCCCGAATATTTTAGGCCGTACATTCTTCCTGTATTCTTTGGCAGCTACACGTTTTCATTTCCGGTATTTATAAAATCAGGCTATAAATCATCATATTTTTTAATGCTTTGGTGGTAATTATTTATTATATTTAATTTTCTATTACCAAAAAAATATTAAACTATGGATCTATTTGTGTTAGTGCCAATTTTTGGTGTCGTAGCTTTGCTCTATACATTTTTTCAGAGTAACTGGGTCAATAAGCAGAATGCAGGAAATGAAAAAATGAAAACAATCAGCGGTCATATCGCGGATGGTGCAATGGCTTTTCTAAAAGCCGAATACAAAATTTTAACCTACTTTGTGATTGTGGTAGCCATTTTACTGGCTGTCATGGGATCAAGCAACGCTCATTCTCATTGGAGCATAGGGATAGCCTTTGTTGTAGGAGCTATATTTTCTGCTTTGGCAGGTTTTATAGGAATGAAGATTGCTACCAAAGCCAATGTAAGAACAGCGGAAGCGGCAAGAACTTCACTTTCCAAAGCCCTTAAAGTATCTTTTACAGGAGGTTCTGTGATGGGAATGGGTGTAGCCGGGCTGGCAGTTTTAGGATTAGGCGCATTGTTTCTGATCATTAAGCAGATCTTTGCTCCCGAAGCGGCTGTAGACTCCTTTGAAATGGAAAGGACAATTGAAATTCTTACCGGATTTTCTTTAGGAGCCGAATCTATTGCGCTTTTTGCAAGAGTTGGAGGAGGGATTTATACAAAAGCAGCAGATGTAGGAGCCGACCTGGTAGGAAAGGTAGAGGCCGGAATTCCGGAAGACGATCCACGGAATCCTGCTACCATTGCAGATAACGTAGGAGACAATGTAGGAGATGTTGCAGGAATGGGAGCCGACCTTTTCGGGTCCTATGTGGCAACGGTACTCGCAACCATGGTTTTGGGGAGAGAAACTGTTTCCGATGATGCATTTGGCGGTTTTGCCCCGATTCTTTTACCCATGCTTATTGCCGGTACAGGAATTATTTTTTCAATTATAGGAACTTTATTTGTAAGAATCAATGATAATGAGGGCTCTTCCACTTCCAGCGTACAAAATGCCCTGAACCTTGGGAATTGGGGAAGTATTGTCATTACTGCAATAGCTTCTTACTTCCTGGTAACTTACATTCTCCCTGAGCAGATGACCCTTAGAGGACATGAGTTTACTAAAATGGGAGTTTTTGGAGCGATCATGGTTGGCTTGGTTGTCGGAACCTTAATGAGTATTATTACAGAATATTATACAGCTATGGGTAAACGGCCTGTTTCTAGCATTGTGAGACAGTCGTCAACAGGCCATGCTACCAATATTATCGGGGGCCTTTCTGTAGGGATGGAATCTACATTACTTCCCATTATTGTGCTGGCAGGCGGAATTTACGGATCCTACCTTTGTGCCGGTTTATACGGTGTAGCCATTGCTGCGGCCGGTATGATGGCGACTACAGCAATGCAATTGGCCATTGATGCCTTTGGGCCCATCGCAGATAATGCAGGAGGAATTGCTGAAATGAGCGAGCTTCCTAAAGAAGTACGTGAGAAAACCGATATTCTGGATGCCGTAGGAAATACCACTGCGGCTACAGGCAAAGGATTTGCTATTGCTTC
This sequence comes from Chryseobacterium gallinarum, assembly GCF_001021975.1. Classification (NCBI taxonomy): domain Bacteria; kingdom Pseudomonadati; phylum Bacteroidota; class Flavobacteriia; order Flavobacteriales; family Weeksellaceae; genus Chryseobacterium; species Chryseobacterium gallinarum. The sequence goes on from NZ_CP009928.1 coordinate 3,828,691, forward strand.
AGCTGCTTTAACGGCGTTGGCACTATTTGCTGCGTTTGTAGGCATAGCAGGAATAGATGGAATTGATATCTACAGGGCAGATGTTTTGGCCGGGCTTTTTGTAGGCGGTATGATTCCGTTTATCTTTTCTTCCCTGGCAATTACAGCGGTAGGACAGGCAGCAATGGCTATGGTGGAAGAAGTAAGAAGACAATTCCGGGAAATCCCTGGAATACTGGAAGGAAAAGCCCAGCCTGAATATGAAAAATGTGTGGCCATTTCTACCGATGCCTCCATCAGAAAAATGATGTTACCCGGAGCAATTGCCATTATATCACCATTACTGATCGGATTTATTTTTGGTCCTGAAGTATTGGGAGGTTTTCTGGCAGGGGCTACAGTGAGTGGTGTCCTGATGGGAATGTTTCAGAATAATGCCGGAGGTGCCTGGGATAATGCCAAAAAATCTTTTGAGAAAGGGGTTGATATCAACGGGCAGACCTATTACAAAGGCTCTGAACCTCATAAAGCATCTGTAACAGGAGATACGGTAGGGGATCCGTTTAAAGATACTTCAGGACCTTCCATGAATATCCTGATCAAATTAATGTCTATTGTATCATTGGTTATTGCCCCTACATTAGCCGTTTTACATAAAGACAAAATCGAAGCTAACAGAAAAGCAAAACTGGAAAGTTTAGCACAGGCTTCAGATATGAATCTTTCTGCAGTAAGTGGCGGTCCTCAAACCGTTTCTTCAGGTCCAAAAGAAATTAAAGGCCACCTGAATGAAAGCGGGGATTTTGTATATGAAACAGGAAATATTCAGAAGGTAAAATTAAATGATGGAAAAACCATTGCAATAGGAGAGGAAAGCCAGATGTATCAGTTGTATACTGCAGTAAAGAAAAAGGATAAAACAGCTTTGGATCCCAATACATGGTATACCATTGAAAATCTTTATTTTGAAACAGGATCCAGTGACCTGAAGCCGGGATATGAGTTGACACTGAATAACCTGGCTGAGATTATTAATGCTTATCCTGATCTTAAAATAAAGCTGGGAGGGTATACGGATAATTCAGGAAATGAAGAGAGTAACCAGCAATTATCCAATTTAAGAGCACAGACTGCCAAACTGAAGTTATTGGAACTAGGAGTGCCGGCTGACAGGATTGAAGCTGAAGGATACGGTTCACAGCACCCGGTTTGCGAGGCCAATGATACCGATGAATGCAAGGCCAAAAATAGAAGAATTGATGTAAGGATATTAGCTCTTTAAATCAATTAAATAATGAAAAAACACTGCCGAGGCAGTGTTTTTTTTTATTGTCAGCGTACTATAAACTTATTAAAGATTTTTTTTCAAATGCTCCAGGGCCTGTATGATAAGTTCATCCTTTTTGGCAAAGCTGAACCTCACATAATCAGAATCCTGTTTTGAATTATAGAAAGCAGAAAGGGGCAGGCAGGAAACTTTTTTCTCAATAGTAAGCCATTTGGAAAACTCTACATCGGTCATTGTTTTGGAGATATTTCTGAAATTGACAATCTGAAAAACACTACCTTCCGCCTGTTTCACAACCTGAAAAGGGGTCTCCAGGAGTAATTCATTAAAAAGATCCCTTTTCTTTTGCATCAGATTTTTATTGGTATAAGGGTCAAAAATTTCCAGGTAACTCGCCAGAGCACGCTGGGCAGGAGCATTGGCCCCATAAGAAATATATTGCTGGCGACATTGAAATAATGAGGTCAGCTCTTTGGGAGCAATCATATAGCTGACTTTCCATCCTGAAGTGTGGAACATTTTCCCAAAAGAAAAAATACAAAATGTTCTGTTTTTAAGCTCCGGATGAAGAAAAGAACTGTAGTGTTCCGCTTCATCATAGCAATAGGTATCGTAAATCTCTTCGGAAATTAAATAGATTTCCTGGTTTTTAATTAATTCATACAATTGATTCCAATCCTCTTTCTTCCAGATTTTTCCTGTCGGGTTCTGTGGAGAATTAACGATAATGGCTTTTGTTTTTGCAGAAAAGCACTCTTTCAGGACTTCCCAGTTTATTTTAAAATCATCATCAAGGTCGTAGTAAACAGGGATACCGCCATTCATCGCTACTGAAGGGGCATAGGTGTAATAGGACGGTTGTATGATGATGACTTCATCTCCCTGATTTAAAACTGAGGTAAGGGCAGTATGCAAAGCAAAAGTAGCGCAGGGAACAATGGTGATTTCATGAGCCGTAAGAGAAAGACTGTTTTTCCTTTGCCCATTAAAATATATAATTTTTTCAATCAGTTCCGGGTTGCCTGCAAGAGGTTCATAATGATGGCTATCAAGGTCTGCTGCCTGCTGTAGGAATATTCTTAACCTTTTGTCAATATCAAAATCAGGAATACCTAAAGAAAGATCAAAGCTTCCATGCTGTACAGCAAGAGCAGACATTTCCGTAAAGAAAGAATAATGAGTAAATCCATCAATTGTATTCATTTATTTTGCATTGATATCAAATATAAGGAAAATAACATTTGATCTGTGATTAAATAAAATTTGTTATTTTTAAGAAATTTATTCTTTATGAAAAAAATACTTATTCCGTTATTGGCACTTGTTGTAATGACCGGCTGCGGAACTGCAAATGTTTCTAATACTGTTTCTTCACAGTCTGTTTCTTCAAAACATGATAAAGGATATGCCATTGGGTATAAAATGATTAACGCAGAAGATTTAAAGAAAAACTTATATGTTATTGCCTCTGATGAAATGGAAGGAAGAGATACCGGAAGTCCCGGACAGAAAAAAGCGGGAGAGTATATGGTAAATTATTATAAAAACCTGGGTGTTTCCTATCCAAAGGCATTAGGGTCTTATTACCAGAAAGTTCCGTCTGAATTTATGAAAAAAAGAGGAGGCGGTAATCTTCCTGACTCTGAAAATATCATGGCTTTTATAGAAGGAAGTGAAAAACCGGATGAAATTGTTGTTATTTCCGGTCATTATGACCATGTAGGAACCAAAAACGGGGTGGTATACAACGGAGCTGACGATGATGGCAGCGGAACGGTAGCAGTGATGGAAATGGCAAAAGCTTTCCAGGCTGCGAAAAAGGCTGGAAAAGGGCCTAAAAGATCTGTTCTGTTCCTTCACGTGACAGGAGAAGAGCATGGGCTATTCGGATCTGAATATTATACTGATAACCCTGTTTTTCCTTTAGCCAATACCGTGGTGGACCTAAATATTGATATGATCGGACGTGACGATCCTGCTAACAGAGGAAAGCAGTATATTTATGTAATTGGTTCCGATATGCTCAGTTCCCAGCTTAAAGTAATCAATGAAGAGGCCAACAAGAAAACCCATAACCTGGAACTTAATTATAAATACGATGATTTAAATGATCCTGAACAACTTTACTATCGTTCAGATCATTATAATTTTGCTAAAAATAATGTTCCCGTAGCATTTTTCTTTGACGGAATCCATGAAGATTATCATAAGCCAACAGATGATCCTGACAAAATTGATTACAAACTCCTGGAAAAAAGGACCCAGCTTATTTTTACCACAGCATGGGATATTGCAAACAGGACGGAGAGAATTGTTGTAGACAAAAAATAAAATATTAAATTTTCCACAGATCATTCCATAGATAAGCTGAAGCTATATTGGGGTTCTGTGGGAAATTTATACTATCATAAAATCATAGAAACAGCCTTTAAAATCAATATGATCTTTCATCGGATCCCAAAATTTTGAATTGAGCAGGAATTTTTAAAGGGATCTCGGTTTTAAAGGAAATTGTTCCTAAACCTAAACTTTCGTTATTTTAAACGGGAGGAAACCGGTTTTCTATCTTCTGGATTATCATTCTAAAGACTGGGTACATAATACCATAGTTTTTATGGAAGCTGGTAACACAGATGAATTTTGGAAAGAACTTCTGTCTTTAGGACTTGAGGCCTTCAAAGCAATTATAGTGTTTTGAAGCTATGAAGCCGTTTTTATTCCTTTCAGATTATGATGGGATTGAAGATATCATGTTAAAAAATCCATACCTGTTATTTCCCTATTTTAATAAACTGATAAAAATCACCTCTGTATTATTTTTATTAATTCTAAATAAATATAAATTTGTTCTATCAAAATAAGAGCTCAGTAAAAGAACTGCCTTTTCTGTCATTACTTTTGTTCACTAGCAGAGACGAAATATTGTACCATTAAACACATATCTAATCATATCCATATCAATTTTTGTTTTTTTAACCGGCAGGATAATCTGCCGGTTTTTAAACTTTAAAAATCGATCAGTCTCAAATTGGGACATAATAAATGAGTCTTAATATAAAAAATTCTGTCCATTATTGATTAACCTCAAAATTATTGAGCTCGCTTTTCACGCAAAGTTTAAAAAAAAATAATCTTCTATTTCAAGTAAGGCAGCATAGCTGCTGACTAAGCGCATGCAAAGTGTTCGCTTCATCAGAATCGATTAAAGATCGGTTCATTTCTTAGCTTACTTAAATAAAGAGTAGTCAAAAAGAAATCTTTGCGTGAATTTTAAAAATTAAATAGATCTAAAATATTATATGCCCCCAACTTTTGCGCTTGATCCTAAAAATCTCCATTAGCTTACTTCTAAGGCTCAGGGTTCAGTATTTCTAAAAGATCCTGTCTGGAAAATCCCTGAAGCTTCTTCCCATCTGTACGGAGAAGATTCTGAGCAAGGTCCTTTTTCTTTTTCTGAAGAGTCAGAATCTTTTCTTCTACCGTATTGGTGCAGATCATACGAACTGCAATGACATTCTTAGTCTGTCCTATACGATAGCTACGGTCAATAGCCTGGTTTTCTATGGCGGGGTTCCACCACGGGTCCACCAGGTAGATATAATCAGCTTCCGTTAAATTGATGCCCACGCCACCAGCCTTTAAGCTAACTAAAAATACCCTTATCTTATCGTTTTCCTGAAAATTATTAACTTTTTTTCCCCTGTCTTTGGTTTGTCCGGTAAGGTATTCGAATAGAATCCCGTGATGTTCCAACTCTGTTTTCAAAAGATCAAGCATTCCTACAAACTGTGAGAAAATAAGGATTTTATGGTCTTTTGTCTTATTCAGAATCTGTTCCATCAGAATCTCAATCTTTACGGCGTGTTCACCGGAATAACCTTCTTTGAGCAAAACAGGAGAATTGCAGATTTGTCTGAGCCTGGTAAGTCCGGCAAGGACATGGATGCTGTTTTTATGAAGATCATCATCATCATTAGAGGCAATAAACTCGCGAAGCTCCTTTTCATAAGCATCATAGATTTTGCGTTGTTCGGCATTCATTTCGCAGTAAATTACCGTTTCAGTTTTTTCAGGAAGTTCTTTGGCAACCTGTTTCTTTGTCCTTCTGAGAATAAACGGGCTTATTTTCTTCTGAAGTTCTGCAGCCCGTTTACTGTATTCAAATTTATCAATAGGAATTGCATAAATGTCTTTGAAGTATTGTTTGCTTCCCAATAGCCCCGGACAGGCAAAAGAAAGCTGGCTGTAAAGATCAAAAGTATTGTTTTCAACGGGAGTTCCTGTCAGTACAATCCTGTTTCTGGACTGAAGCAGACGGGCAGCTTTATATCTTTCTGAATTTGGATTTTTAATCATCTGTGATTCATCAAGAAAGACGTAATCAAAAGAAAATGTTTTCAGAAAACGGATGTCTGAAAGAAGCATTCCGTAACTGGTAAGCACCACTTCAAATTCAGACAGATGCTGTATGTTTTTTTGTCTGTCCGGGCCATAATGTAACAGTACCTGTACGGATGGTGCAAATTTTTTGATCTCTTCCTGCCAGTTAAACAACAGTGATGTGGGAACCACAATAAGATTTGTTGTATGTCCCCGTTTTTCTCTCTGGGATAAAATAAATGCAATAATCTGCAACGTTTTCCCGAGTCCCATATCATCAGCAAGACATCCTCCGAAGTTTAGATGATCCAGGAAATTCAGCCAGTTCAGTCCATGGTGCTGATAATCTCTTAACCGGGCATTCAGTCCGGCAGGAATACTGATTTCTGGAATATTTTTAATTGATGAAAGCTCAGAAGCATAGGAGGCTATTTCATCCTGTACTTCCTGGCTTAGCACTTCTTTTTCAAACAGGGTTGAAACTTCTGTGAAATTAATCTTAGGGATCTTTAACAGGTCTTCATCAATCTCTCCGATCTGGAAATAGGAAGAAATTTTGCTGATCCATTCCTCCGGAAGAATCCCTGAAGTGCCGTCATCCAGCTGCACAAATTTACTTTTATTGCGAATAGCCCTGTGAAGTTGCTTTAAGGAAACGTCTTTATCTCCAAACTTTACTTTCAACCTGGCATTAAACCAATCCATGCCACTGGTAATCTGGATGTTGATTTTTGCACGATGAGGATTGAGTTTATTGTCTTTCAGATCATTAAATCCCAGGATAGTAACGTCTTCATTTCGCCATCTTTCAAAAGCTTCCAGGAACCAGTTGTTATCCAGAAATTTGTCCTTATGCAAGTAGAAATACCGGTATCCATTCATTTGTTCTTCAAAATCCGGATGCTGCTGCATAATAAGTGAAGTAAAGCGGGCCTCAAGGGCTTCATTCCTGTCTATTTTGAAAATATTACCGTTTTGATCAGTATCAAGAAGCTGCTTCCGTGAGTATACCGGAACCTCAAGTTCTCCGTATCTCAGAACGGGCGTAATTCCGATATATTGATCTTGCTGACGGAGGTAAATAATCCTTTCTGTTTGATAATTTTTATCTTCAAGCTGAACTTTCGTTGCTTTTTGTATGTATTTGTAATTGATATGAATATGCTCTTCAAGGGATGATAAAATATTTTGCATAAACTTCTCATATTTAGAAGCATGAATCAATAGTATTTCATGATGAGCCTTGAAAAACCGGATTACCCGAAGCATATCCGGGTGATCTATAAAGCTGAAAGTGTTATTGTTATATACAAAATAATCATTTTTGAGAGCTATATTCTTAAAAGGTACAGATACATTGTTAAATAGCAATTCTCCTGTGATCTCATAGAAGGGATCTTTCTTAAATACAGTTAGTTGAACCTTCGCATCTAAAGTATTTAATTCAACCGGGAGAAGAGACTTCGATGAAATATTTTCTGCAATTTCCCGGTCATGATAATATACTTCCAGTCCCAATGGATTACGGATGATAAGTTGTAAGGCTTGCAGTTCAGCAGGATTATAATCTTCATTATAATTATTTTGAAAGGCAGCGATAGCAGTATAAAACTTAATTTCCAAAGGTTTTTCTGCATTCCAGATCAGCTGCATGGCATCTACAGGAGAAACCGGGTTCTTGATTTTTCCTGTCTGAGTTATTTCAGCCTCCATCAATGAAAAAATAAGGTGATTGTAATAACGGTGCTGGCTAATAACCAATATTTGTTTTTTACCAGTTTCAGGTTTTACAAGCTGTTCCCCTTGAGAATCGTGATACGGAAGCAATTCCCTTTTTAAGACCTGCTCATCTATAGGAAGCATTTCTTTGATCTTGGGTAAAATATTAACCTTTCCATCCACATATTCTACCTGAAAATAGGAGTCTGTCTCAGGCTCATTCTCCAGGCCGTATTCCCGTGCTTTGGGAATAATCATTTTCCGGCGGAGGGCATCATCAAAAAAAATACGATAGTTTTTTTGTTCCAGAATACAGTGGATAATCTCTGCCTGGTGCAGGCACAGCTTCTTTTCTGTATGGTCACATGTGCAGGAGCAAAGCAATGAGTTTCCTATTTTACTAATGGTGACCGTAGGAAACGGATGCAACGATGATTTGGTAAATATTCCCAGGTTATTCTCAATAGCGAGAGGGTATACCGTATCAAAATCTTTATTTTCTATAAAGGAGCTTCCTGCTGTATGTTTCAGCAGATCGTATACGGAAAGGGTATTGAAACTGATATTTTCAAGGATATATTCTGGCATAAATTGATAGAGGCAAACTTACAAAAAACATCTGAATGAAGGGAATGAAGAATATCTGTTTTGAAACCTGGTTCAGAAATGCCCTGTATTTTTATTAAAGGAAAATACTGATTTAATCTCTAATAAACAATACCTGATTTCAGGTAGATAAAAATACTTTTTTTCTAGGATTGTAAGCCTTTAAAACTAAAAATAAATTTGATAAAAATAACTCCATTTCAATTAAATAAAGCAATATGAAAAAACTAAACTCTATTTTGTGTATCGTTATCGGTATAATAGGCTATGCACAGCCTTCGATAACAAGATCTGCTTTGGATCAGATCAATGTTACAAGAACTTTTAAGGCCGGAGATGTACCGCTTACCGCTACACAAGGATCCGCAGGGGCAAATGTATCATGGGATTTTTCGGCTTATATTGTTCCTAATGTAAATTCCACTGTTACTAATGAATGTCCCGGGCAAAGCAACTGTTTCAGGTTTCCGGGAGCCAACAGAATTACCAAGCCAACACTTTCCGATGTCTATGATTTTACTTCCATGAGTGATGCGGAAGCGATCATGCTTGGATCTTATGCCGGACCAAGTTTTGGTGATGTTACCATCACCTACACTGATCCGTTGATTGATTTTAAATTTCCAGTTACCTATTTACAGCAATTTACAGATAACTACCAGTTTAACACTGTTTCAGGAGGTATTGGAAGCTCATCTGAATCGGGACAGGTGGTGAATAATGTGGATGCCTACGGAACGATTACAACTCCGGCAGGAACATTTTCAAATGTGATCAGGGTGAAAAAAATGAGAACAGGGATACAAACGGTTCCTGGATTACCTCCTTTCACCTATACTAACGAAGCTTATATCTGGATTAGCCAAAGTGCAGGCATTGTATTCAGCTTTGCTATCAATTCTTTTGTTCTTAACGGAACCACCAATGTGACGAAAAGTGTATCTTATCCTGAATCAGGAGCTTTATCTGCCATTGATCTGGATAGCAAAAAAGCTGAATTTTCAGTATACCCGAATCCAGCTTCTGATTTTATAAAAATAAGATCAAAAGATGAAATTAAAAAGATATCCGTTACTTCTTTGGATGGTAAAGCGGTGGCATCAGGAATGTCTGATTATATAGATCTTTCAAAATTGCCGAAAGGAGTTTACATCCTTCAGGGAGAGCTAAGGAACGGACAATCCGTATCCAGGAAAATTATCAAAAAATAGAAGAAATCAAATTTTGAATTTAATTTCATAGAGAAACTTTCAGTTTATCGTAACTATTCCTCACTGATTTGTGGTTTTTGAAGTTTTCAAAAAGAGGAATAGCATACTTTAAAGGAGCTGGCGAAATGTTTTGCTATTCAATGAATGTTTATTATTTTAAAAAAACTGCCAGCGTTTTTATTTCCGGCTTCAATATCATTTGAAGCCGTTTTTATTTAGTTTGTAATTACTTCATTTTATTTGACCGCCTTCTATTTGTAGTGGTCTTATTCCTTGGTACTGTTATGGTCTATCATGAAAATCCAGAAATACGGATGTAGATAAAGTAATTATATAGTATATGAATAACTTATCGATGATTATTAGTGATTCTTCAGCACAATGATTCCCCAGAAAAAATCTTCGGGAGGGAATGAGTCCCAATGATTATAAGCGTGCCCTGAATCCGATTTATAGTGAAGGGAATATGAGCCAGGCAGAAGAGTAATTTCATGACTGACCTTTTGATTTTTTATAGCCCCTCCTGCATGTAGTGAAGATTGATTTTGCATTTGCCAGATTACATTTCCAGCTTGGTCCTCAATCCACCCATAATCACACCATGAACTGCCGTTCCATGAGCAATTTTCTCCTACACCATAGATTTTAACTGAAGTAGGTTGAGCAATAACAAAAGATTGTGTAAGGTGTTTATCAATTCCTACATTCTGAATACCAGCGATTATCTTTTCACGTGGGAACCATAACTTTTTAAGCTTATTATATCTTTTGTATTCATTGTAAAATTGTTGCGCTCTAATGGTATCTCCCTGGATATTAGCCATTGTTGACTTTATGATCGGCTCTTTGTTGCTCATTTCCTGATCCTTTATACCGGTTTTATCTATAAAGTGATGATAAAATAAACTGGCTACAGGGGACATGAATAAATCACCATCAGCCAATGGAAATGGCTGACTGAGCTTATCGGTATTACACAGAACAACTAATGTAAGCTGTAAAGAGGGGACTTTTACAAATAAAGCTGATTCGCCTTGGGTCTGTCCATAATGCCAATAATAATGTACCCTTTATAATACTGCACAAACCACCCCAATCCATATGGAGTAACAGAGCCATTACTGATGTGATGAGGAGTAAAAATTTGTTTCTGTGCTTTTTCCGGAATTAACAAATGATTATCTATAGCTTCTGAATATTTGAGTAAATCTTGTACACTCGTTGCTAGCCCTCCAAATGCTCCAAACTCATTAAGGTATTCGATACGTTTGATTTTTCCGTCAGAGGTTAGTTCGTAAGGTTTCGCAAGCTGCGTAAAAGTGTTATCAAAAAAAGGACGGACAGAAGGTTTTATGTTTCTGTATTCATAAAATTGATCCAATGCAATGGAAGGAGCCGAAGAATTCATTTGTAAAGGGATAAGAATTTCCTCCATAAGCAGCTGGTAAAATGGTTTTCCGGATACTTTTTCAAGGATGGGACCCAGAAGTCCGTAACGATACCCGTTATAATGAAAGTAAGTCCCGGGAATACCTTCAGAAGTGTGAGTAAGCAGCTGCCTTACAGTTATGGAAATATTATCAGGGAAAATACCATATTGATGTACCGGATTGTCAAGATTCAGTTTGCCTTGTTCTATCAATCTCATGACAAGAGTAGAGGTGAACGTTTTTGTTACTGAAGCTACTCTGAAAGTAGTTTTCGGGGTCACGGGAATTCTTTTTTCTACATCCGAAAATCCTAATCCCCGTTCTAATATAATTGCATTTCCCTGTTTTACAGCTACTGCCATACCGGGTATTTTCAATTGAGCCCGTATAGAATCTAATCCGGCACTGAAACGATTAATCTCTGACTGTTGCGAATGCAGTTCTTCAGTGATGATTATCAGAAATAAAAGCCAAATATTTTTCATGGTTAAGATTTTTTACATGCCTGTTATTGTTAAAGGTGCTTCAATTCTTTGGGCCATTGTTGTTCTACTTCATTAAAGACATCTATGACCAGTATCTTTCGACCAATAAATATAAATCATATGTTCCAGAATACAAGTGTAATAAAAATCTTCTTTTGAAGCTTTATTGCACTTCATAAGGTTATTTTGCATCCCAGATAGGCCGGGAAGAGGAGGGGAATCAGGTGTATCTCAGGCTTATTAAGTCCGGGGAATATTTCATCCAATGCCGATATTCGTATATTCCAGGTTTTGCTTCAGTGACAGGCGTATTCATGAGATTGCCGATGAATTCTGATTTGCCGACGAAAGCTATATCAATCAATTTTTTAAAGGCATAAAAGGAAAAGCCTTAAGGCTTACAGACTTGAAGGAACTGTTGTTAAAAATAAAGGAATATTATAAAACCTGAAGCTCATTGAATAGCTCGATAATAGCCTCAATAAGCCCTTTTTCTACAGGTGGATTAGCTGAGGCATCCGATACGATAGCCCGTAGATTTCCTTCATCATCCCTTTCAAAAACCACTTCGTTGCCATAGATGTCGACATAGAGCTTATATCCATAAGAGAATGTGGCAAGCCGCCCGTTAAAAATAAGTTCTTCACCTTTATAAGTAACAGGTAGTTCAAGTGGTTGTTCCATACTTCTTTCTGTTTTCCAGGGTAAAGATACAACCTTGTGTCCGATCTTTACAAATAAAGAGCTGTTTTTATGGATAAAAGCGGGTGAATGATGCTGCCAGATATTGGTTTTTATTATATATTTGATTTATAAGAGTATTACACTTTTTAATATAAAAAATTATCTCATACCTTAATTTTATTGGATAACTTTAACAAGTAAATGCATAATAATGAAGCAGATCATTTTAGGGATTATACTTTTCCTGTTGAACCAGAATACAGCCGCACAGCAAAGACATATTTCCAATGACAGTATTCGTGTTTTTTTCAACGAAATTAAAAAGGCAACCAGGGAGAAGAGCAATCTTTGGAATAAAGATTTATATAATGCACTACTTTTTGTAGAACCCCAAACCAGAAAGGTTTTTGCCAATGAACCAGATTCTATAGGAAGTTTACAGCCTGACCAGAACATGTATACAGGAATTTTGCCGGATAAGGTTAATATAGCCAATACATCTATCAACTGGAATGGGAAAAGGTGGGCCATGGTTATGCTTCCGCTTCCAGCCCATAAGAAGGACCGGATTAATCTCCTGGCCCATGAGCTGTTTCACAGTGCCCAACCCTCACTCGGATTCGCTCTGAATAATCCTGATAATAATCATCTTGATCAAATGGATGGGAGAACGTATCTCCGCCTGGAGCTGGAAGCATTAAAAAAAGCAGTTTTATCTTCTTCTGAAAAAGAAATAAGACAACATCTTATCAATGCCCTGGTCTTCAGAAAATACAGGTATATTCTTTATAAAGGTTCTGATACCAGCGAAAATGACCTGGAACTTAATGAGGGAATGGCAGAATTTACGGGAGTAATGATCAGCAACAGAAATAAAAAACAAACTGCCGCTTACCTGGCAGACGGAATCAACCGTTTTTTTACCAACCCGACATTTGTCCGTTCATTTGCTTACCATACCATCCCTGTATATGGCTACCTGTTGTATAACCGGGATAAAAACTGGAATAAAAAGATAACCAATACAACCAATTTGACCCGTTATTTCATCAATGCATTTCAGATCAGCATTCCTGTTGACATAGAAAAAGCCGTTAAAGATAATATGAATCAATATAATGGAATGATAATCTCTCAGGAAGAAACGCAAAGGCATGAAAAGATTAAAAAGATTATTGCTGATTATAAATTTAAATTCATCGAACAGCCCCATTTTGAAATAAAGTTTGAAAAGATGAACGTCTCCTTTGATCCCAGAAATATCATTCCGATAGAAAATAAAGGAACGGTATATCCGAATATGAAACTTACGGATTCATGGGGAATACTGAATGTGGAAAAGGGAGCCCTGATGAGCCCTGATTGGGATAAGGTTTCAATAACGAACCCTGTACGCACAGAAGGAAAGAAAATAACCGGAGATGGCTGGACTCTTGATCTTGCAAACGGTTATACTTTAGAAAAAGATAAAGCCAATAATTACAGACTTATAAAAAAGTAATACTATGGAATTTTCACCATTCAATAAAGTAGTTAAACTTTGTATTCAGGGGATGAGTGCAGAGGAACAGGGAAAACCTGAAGAAGCAGTCCGTTTTTTTATGCAAGGTTGGAAGGAAGCAGATAATGATCATGAAAAGTTCCTTGCCGCTTATTATATGGCCCGTCATCAGAGGACAACTGCTGATACTTTAAAATGGCTGGAAACAGCATTAAGCCATGCTATAAAACTCAATGATGATACAGTTAAAAGCGCTTTTCCCGCTCTCTATAGCCGAATTGCCGAATGCTATGAAAAATTGTCAGATCCTGTAAAATCCAGGGAGAATCTTGAATTGGCCCGGTTGTATAAGGACAATCCCTCAGATAAGGGTCCTTTTTACCACGGTACAAAAGCCGATTTACAGATAGGTGATGTGCTGACTGCAGGTGGCCTGTCCAATTATAAATCTGAATTCAAAATGAATCATATTTATTTTACCGCCTTAGTAAATGGAGCGGGTCTGGCTGCAGCCCTGGCAAAAGGAGAAGGCCGGGAGCGTGTATATATCGTAGAACCCACAGGAAACTTTGAAAATGACCCTAATCTGACAGACAAAAAGTTCCCTGGAAACCCGACCCGTTCGTACCGGTCCGAAAACCCTCTGAAGATTATAGGAGAAGTAACAGATTGGGTAAAACCGGATCCCGAAGAACTTCAGAGATTTCGTGATAAACTGGAAAACAGTAAAGGAGATATTATTAACTGATCAGAAAGATAGCAGGCAGTAATAGAGTAGCCTTCTTTTTAAAGAGCAATATCATACAATATTCAGAATTATAAAATAGAATAAAACCCTCAAATCGGGGCTTATTTTAAAATGTGTGAGTTTCGGGTTTGTCCAATATTGCGATAAAGCTGTTTTTGAGTAAATCGGAGGGATAAATAAACTGCTCTCCCTTTTCACCTTTAACAACGATTGCGGCTTGTTCATTATTTAAACACCTGTCAAGCTGTTCCTGAATCTCTTTAAGCTGGCCATCTTTGATATCCAAAGTGTATTTTCCCGTTGTATGGGTAATACTTACGATTTTTTTGTTCATGGTCGGAATTTTAAATCATTTGCCGGTAAAGATAATTTTTTTCCGTCAAGTTTATTAATGGAATTTATTTAAAGTAACAAATTTTGTCACTTACTTAATATATACAGCTGAAATTAGAATAAAATACTATGAATATTTTGATTAGCTGAATAATATTTATTATTTTTGGAAAAATGTTAAAGTTTAAGTATATTTTTTCATGCTGTACAAAATATAATTATACTTGCAAGCACACCTAGAAGAATCTAATGTGTATAAACTTATGATTCATTAAGTTAAATTAAAAACTAATAATTAACATGAAAAAAATTCTATTCAGTATTTGTGTAGTTTCACTTACGATGAATTCATGCACAAATACTAATGGTGAAGAAGATTTAGTGCAAAAAGTAAATGTAGAGAACCATCTAAATTCTTCAAACAAGCTTTATAATCAGGAAGTCGAAAATCTTGCTAAAGAAATTGTTCTGGCTTCTTCAAAAATTATGCTTGATGATTATATAATTGAAACCAATGAGCAGAGATTTAAGGATGACCTTGAAAAAGGTGGTGTATTTACATCTGAATATGTAACATTTGCAGAAATGGGTGAAGTATTCCAAAATTATTTTGGTATTGATAAAGATGCGACAGTAGAACTATTTACTGTTATTTACAATAACCGGAGTTTGATTTCAAAAATTGACAGAGAAGAACTTCAGGCAGCAATCGCGAATGAGGCAGAACTTTATAATTCAACGGTATCACCGGGAACCAGATTAATATTTGGGGCTTTGGTTTCAGTAATTAATCCAAAAGGTTGTGGATGGGGTGTTGCAGCAGGAGTTGTAGATACAGCTCTTTCAGCAGCTGCAACAGCAATAATTTCACCAACAGGTGTTGGAGCAGCAATTGGTGCTGTAAGTACTGCTGGTTACTATGCAGCAACTGTAGCTCAAGCGGTTAGATGTAAAAAGTAATAAATGGAATCAAGTATAATTTACATTCAAACACTTTTAGCGTTAATTACCTTTTTTATATTATATCAACAGAAGAAAAGAAATAAAGGGAATGATAACGGTATAAATTTACCTTTAAAGATTATTCTTGTAAGTGTTGTAATATTATCTTTATTATTGCTTATTTTTTTGATTTATAATTATAATATTACCGTTTTTGAATATATAAATTACTTGCATTATTTGCTATTTTGTATTTGGATAATCTTGCTTGTTTATATTTTAGTAAAACATAAAAAAACAGGATAATAAGAAAGTGGGGCTATAGATCATAGTCCCACTTTCAATTATTTGTTGATCGTATAAATACTCTTACAATAAGCGTATATTTATTTCTTTGCAGGCAGTAACTGCTTTACTAATGCTTTGAGTTCTTTGATCTCTTCAGACTGGGATCTTAAAGCTTCATTTTCTTTCTTAAGTTGTTGAATATCTTTATTCTGCTGGATTGAGTAAAGGGTTAATTCTTCAATTTTTTCCAAAAGTTTAGCATCCATTTCTCCCAGATTTATTCCGTCTTTCTCCACTTCCTTTGCAGAAGGGATATTGGGTAGGTGTCCTTTTTCGGCAATGTGTTTTTCTACCTCCTCCAAGGAACGAAGTTGATAATCTTTTTTGAAGACATAATCTGCCCAGCCATTGGCTGCTGCTACGTCAACTTTTACTTTTTCTGTTCTGATTCCATCTTTTACAAACATCCGGAACTCTGCACAATCTCCACAGACTACCTCAGGATTAGTTCCCAAAAAAAGTTTTCCATTGGCTCTTAATGACATGATCCACCCATAAGCGGCAGGGGTTGGCCAGCCTGCTACGTCAAGAATTCCGGGATTGTTTTGCTGGTACTGGGTAAATCTCAGAAAAACAAGAGAGTTCCCACTTGGATGATTGACACCCTCATTTCCTACATAGAAGGTATCAGATAAAATATCTGTCGAAACTTGTGTTCTTCCTGACACTCTTAAAGCTATTCCGTCTTTAGGAGCTCCTGCAATACCTATATTTCCGGCCGCATTTAAACGAATCCTCTCTATATTATTGGTTTTTAACACCAAATCTTTGGCGTCTGAGGTTCCCAGAAAATTTGAAGAGGCATCTGTTCCTACATTTCCGGTTAGATTCCAGGATTGCGCAAATGAAAAAAACGAAGTTAAAATGGCTAATGGTATTAGTTTTATTTTCATGGTTAAATAAGTTTTATACAAAAATAGGTATTTGTATTTCATCTCAAAAAATTTATTTAATAGAGTGTATAATTTTATCACTTTTC
Source organism: Chryseobacterium gallinarum (assembly GCF_001021975.1). NCBI lineage: Bacteria > Pseudomonadati > Bacteroidota > Flavobacteriia > Flavobacteriales > Weeksellaceae > Chryseobacterium > Chryseobacterium gallinarum. The sequence continues at coordinate 3,845,324 of NZ_CP009928.1, forward strand.
GGTGTATTAAAATTACTATTGTCTGAAAATATTTTAGAAAGAGCGGTTGTTTTACCATAAATTGTATTAAAATTTATCAAAAGATTATTCTGTGTACCTTTATGTCAATAGTAATTTGTGAAAAATGAAGAAACAGGTATTATTCATTCACGGAGGTGGTGACAATGGTTACGAAACCGACCAGAAACTGCAGCTTTCTTTGCAAAAAAACCTGGGAGGAGAGTATGAAGTGTTGTATCCCGTAATGCGAGCTATAGAAGAAGAAAAACTGGCTGGGGAATGGCTTGCACAAATAGACAGTGAAATCTCAAAAATTCATGGAGAAATAATATTGGTGGGACATTCTCTGGGTGGCTCTATGATATTAAAATACTTATCGGAATGGCGGGTTCCTGTAAATATTACCGGAATTTTTCTCATTGCTCCACCATTTTGGAGTGGAGACCGGGACTGGGTTCAGCCGTTAAAGCTCAAAAAGAATTTTGCATCACAGCTTTCTCAGGATATTCCTATTTTTTTCTATCAGTGTAAAGATGACGATGTAGTTCCTTATGAGCATTTTGCCCGTTATAAAAAAGAAGTTCCCTGGGCCAGCTTCCGGGAAATACTGATGGGGGGGGCACCAGTTCAATAATGATGTATCCATTGTAGCTATGGATATTGTTGCAAACTCCGGGAAGAATCGCTAAAGCAATCATATACCGGACAATATTGCCGGTCGGCAGGCATTGTTACTGCATATAGAAACGTAAGAACCTGATGATTTTTAGTATGGAAAAATTTGATATTTGGAGATTATATGATGTAGGTTAATTGAATATTTTTCACTGAACGGCTCAATTTTTGCAATTTTTTTAATCACCAAAATATTAATCCTTAAAAACACCAGATCATGGCAGACAATAAATCTAAAAAAGGTAAGTCCGACAGAAATAAGGTAAGCGGATCGGAAAATTACGAAATTCAGTATTTTAAGGAAAAAATGAACCTATCATCCCAGGCAGTAACGGGAGCAATCCGTGCTACAGGCTCCAATGATAGAAAGGTCCTGGAAAAATACCTGAAAAACCGTCACGGAAAATAACAATACTGGCATTCAACAATTCGTTCAACTTTAAAGAATATTGCTATGGGCTTATCTAAATACCGGCAGAAACGCTCGATGAAGAATACACCCGAACCTTTTGGTGGAAAATCAGACGGTGGTGAACTCAGGTTTGTTATACAAAAACATGATGCTTCGCATCTGCATTATGATTTCCGCCTTGAAATGGACGGTGTTTTGAAAAGCTGGGCTGTTCCAAAAGGACCATCGCTGGATCCTGAAGTAAAACGCCTTGCAATGATGGTAGAAGACCATCCCTATGACTACCGTAATTTTGAAGGAATCATTCCCAAAGGGCAATATGGCGGTGGAACTGTGATTGTGTGGGATGAAGGAACCTATGAACCTGCAGATTCCGAAAAAACTGATCGTAAAAAGCAGGAAAAAGAACTTTTGCACCAGCTGTATTCCGGGAAGCTCAGGTTTACACTTCACGGTAAAAAACTGAAAGGGGAGTTCGCATTGGTAAAAGCTCATGGCCGGGGCGATAACGGCTGGCTCCTGATGAAGCTTAACGATGAGTACGCAAGCAGGAAAGATATTACTGAAAAAGATCAGTCCGTTATTTCAGGTAAGACCATTGCCCAAATGGAAGAGGAGCCGGACAAAGTGTACGGTAAAGAAAGCATCAAAAAAAATTCTGCAGATAAAGGCAAACAAAATTCCAAAAAAGAAGCATCCGAAATTATTAATGACCAGCTTGAAGCGGTTCCCACACAGCAGAAAGAAGAAGCGGCACACATTGAGCCATTGTTAAAGAAAGCTCCCGGGCAGAAATTCTATACCCATGTAGAACCTATGCTTGCCACTTTAGTTGATAAACCCTTTGATGATGAGGAATGGGTATATGAGGTGAAATGGGACGGATACCGCGCTGTTGCGTTAATGAACAAAGGAAAGGTCGAAATAAAATCGCGCAATGACAAAAGCTTCAATGATAAATTTTATCCGGTTTACGATGAACTCAAGAAGTTCGGTCTGGATGCAATTCTAGATGGTGAAATAGTAGTGCTGGGTGAAGCGGGAACTGCGAACTTCGGCTCTCTGCAGAACTGGAGATCGGAAGCTGATGGCGACCTTGTTTACTATGTATTTGATATTCTCTGGTATAAAGGTAAAGATCTGAAAGATCTTTCTTTGCTGGAACGCAAAGCAATTCTCCGGGCAGTACTTCCCGAAAGCACAAAAATTCTTCCCAGCGAACATTTTGAAACTTCCGGTATCACTTTTTTGGAAGAAGCAAAAAAACTTGGGTTGGAAGGGATTATGGCCAAGAAAAAAGACAGCGTTTATCATACACACAGTCGTTCCCGTGACTGGCTAAAGATCAAAGCTAATAAAAGGCAGGAAGTCGTCATTGGAGGTTATACCTTAAATGATGATTCCAGTAAACTTTTCAGCAGTATCCTCGTAGGGGTGTATGAAGGAAAGAAATTTATTTATACGGGAAAAGTAGGTACGGGATTTAATAAAAAGACCCAGCACGAAATGATGGAACTGTTTAAGCCACTCATTACTAAGAAAACCCCTTTTGCAGAAGAACCGGATGTGAACAAGCCTTCCCGTTTCCGCCCGGATCCACCTCATGCAACAGTCACATGGTTACGGCCGGAGCTTGTGTGTGAGGTGAGTTTTACGGAACTGACAAATGATGGAGTTATGCGACATCCATCTTTTGACGGTATGAGGGATGATAAAAGTGCAAAGAAAGTTGTGATGGAAGAAGAAACAGCCACTGAAGAAGCGGTTAAGGAGAATGATGGGCAATCTATTATTTTGCCACGTGAAAAAACAGGCCGGAAAACACTTCTTAATCCCAAGGATAAAAGCCAGGTCCGGAAGATAAACCGTCATGAGCTGAAATTCACAAATCTTGATAAGGTTTTCTGGCCTAAAGAAGGGATCACTAAAAGAGATCTGATCAATTATTATTACCAGGCAGCCCCTTTTATTTTGCCCTATCTGAAAGAACGGCCCCAAAGCATGAACCGGTTTCCTAATGGGATTGAAGGGGAAGGCTTTTATTTTAAAAATGTTACCGACACAGCTCCCGACTGGGCTTCTACCTATCTGTATCATAGTGATACCGACAATAAAGACCGGCATTACCTTGTAGGAAAGGATGAAGCAACTTTGCTGTATATGGCTAATCTGGGCTGTATAGAAATGAATCCATGGAATAGTACTATTAAGAAACCAGATTATCCGACATTCTGTATTATAGACCTGGACCCCGATAAAAATTCATTTGATCAGGTTATTGAAGCTGCTCAGGTGACCAAGAATATCCTTGATGATATGGGCGTGCCGAGCTATTGTAAAACAAGCGGTTCTACAGGCCTGCATATCTATATTCCCCTGGCTAATAAATATACTTATGAACAATCCAAGGAGTTTGCAAGAGTAATTGTAACACTTGTACATAATGAGCTCCCCAAATATACCAGCATCGAACGGACCATTAAGGACCGGAAGGGAAAAATGTATCTGGATTTTTTACAGAACCGGCCTCATGCGACTATTGCAGCAGCCTATTCCGTACGTCCAAAGCCTGGGGCCACCGTATCAATGCCATTGCATTGGGATGAGGTAAAATCTGGATTAAAAATCAGTGATTTTCATATCCTGAATGCTATGGAGCGGATGAATAGTGAAGGAGATATTTTTAAACCCGTTCTCGGTAAAGGAATAGATCTCAAAAAAGTAATTCAAAAATTTGCTCAGGAGCCTGGGGAGTAAGAAATTAAAATAGTTATTAAAAGAACCTTAAATACTTTTGTTATGAATGTGAAACGAATATTTGGTACAGTTTTGACCATTTTGGGAATCGGTGGTCTGTTATATGTTGGCAATGGCCTGATTAATAAAGGAGTCGCTAATACAACTCTTATTGTAGTGGGGGTTATTGGTTTGCTTTTCTTTTTCGCAGGAATAAGTTTAGTCAAGAATACCAGGGACGAGAGCTGAAATCTGCTTTAAGTTCATCAGATGGAGATTATGCAGGATACAAGAATATATCTTGGGTCCCAATCATAAATTGTATTCTTTTAAACTTTTATGATTCAATCATAAATCAAAACAGAATCTGCATAAACAGCCATCAAATACAGTATTCTGGCTACACAAAATAAGCACCTCTGAAAAGAGATGCTTACTTATTAAAATTATAGGCTGAAAGAATTATTCTTTTTTATATTCTTCAATTTTTTTGAATTGACGATAAGAATCTTTCAGGTTTCGTAATTGTTCACCAACAATTTTTGTGCTCTTTTCGCAAAGTTCTCCGGTATCCAGGGCATTTTGATAAGCTTCTATAGCAGCTTTTTCACCAAATACCACATTTTCTAATGTTGAGTTTTCCAGGTTACCTACAGTAAATGAATTTTTAATGTCAATCCATGTTCTGTGGATTGCTCCTGCAATGGAAGGGGAATCCTGAGGAACGCCATTTTTTTCTGTAATAAGGTTGATCAGTTCGTTTTTCATGACTTTCGATTGGGAAATCATGCGGTCATATTCATCTTTTATATCAGGATACATTTCCCATACTTTTCCTTCAACTTTTTCAAATCCTTTTATCCTGTCATTGGTGATCTGAAGCAAATCATTCAGTACTGATATTGTTTGTTCATTATTCATAATATAATTTTTTTGTGATGGTTTAGTGTTTCTTACCAGTGTATATTACGTCTGTATTACAAAATTAGTGTTTACTGGTTAGTATTTTTATTATTTGAATCATATTGCAGCCAGATACTTTATTGAAGATAGAAAGAAGATTGAATATGTTCAGTTCAATTTATTGAAAGAAAAACAGTTAAAAACCAACAAGAAAGCTCTATTTTACATAATAAAAAAATACAAATTGCACTTTCATATAATGGTGATAAAAAAATATTTATATAACTTGTAACGATAATAATCACAATTAGTTAATAGTTAAAATTTACCAATATATTCTTATAATAAACTTGCGTTTAGGACCGGTATTTCTCAAGGTTGGCGAGCAAGTCATATCTGATATTGTTTTACGTGGTATTAGAACAACTATTTCCAGTACGCATTACACAATTTCGAAAGTTCATAATGTTAATCAATAATAATTAGTAAAATAACAAATGAAACCTTGTATTAAAAACAAATTAATAACATATAGTATTTATATTTTTGTTAGATTTAAACAATGTTTTAAATCACTACATTATGAAAATAAATTTATTTGAACGTTCCTTACTGATAAAGATAAAAATACTGAGTGTATTCTTATTTTTAACAAACTCGATGTTTTTTGCACAAACTAGAATTTATGCAAGCGCCCAAAATTTCCAAATCAATGGAGTATGTGCGGCTTGTAACGTCTTGAATCCCGAAAATGCTGTTGGCTCTAATGAAGCTGATTTTTCCTCTCTTCAGGTTCCGTTAGGATTATTTGCTAGAATAGAGCAATCTGTAATATTTCCAAATTCAAAAGCTGATTATTCCAAGGTCGCCATTGGTATTGGCACTGGAGGAGTAGCACTATCAGCCAATGTATTGGGCTCAATTTCTATAGAAACTTTTAATGGAAATACCACTAACGATGATTACAGAATGTTAAACAATAGCTTGATTAAATTAGGGGCAAACCCAACAGAAGGAACGATTGAGCTAACAAACTCTAAGCCATATGATCGTATTAAAATAACTCTTCATGGAGGGCTTCTTGCATTAAATGATCAGCTAAGAATATACTATGCATATCAAGTGCAGGATTCCAAAGCATATGCGAATTTTCAGACCTCAACTAAATTTGATCCTGTTACAGGCAATGGAGTAGTTAATCCCAATTTTGCAGTAGGAAACGACGAAGTCAACTGTTCCGTATTGAGAATTGGGAGAGGGCAACTGGGAACTGTCGAACAAACATTAAGTTTCTTATTTCCTGTTAATAATTTTTTAACAAAAGTTGTTATTGGCATTGGCACAGATCAGCCCGTTCTTACCCCTGAACTCTTAAAAAAAATAAGCATCGAAACAATGAAAGGCGAAGTTTCCAATGTGGACAAAAAATACGTTTCGCAGAATATGCTTTCCATAGGTTTGAATCCTAATGAAGGAATAATAGAATTCACACCTACCAAATCATTTGACAAAGTCAAAATCAGTATGGAATCACTGAATGATATCGATCAGGAACTTAAAGTTTTCTATATCTATCATACCTCCCCAAGTTTATTTAGTTGTGATCCTCCGCCGTTTAATCCAATCCATCATTATCCATTTAATAATAATATTGAAGACGCAATAGGAGGACTACACCTTATCCCTACTGACAATTCATTTATTATACTTGAGCCTGATGCTATATGCGATAAGGCCCTCCGTACAGTTTTGCATAATCGGGGCACTTATAATACAGCATCGAATGAAAATTTTATAAATCATTCCAAAACAATTTCATTTTGGGCACGACTTCCCATTCTACCTCTTTCAATAGAAGCCTATGGAATTTTAATAGCTAATGAAGAGGGTACTTTTTCAGTATTTGCAGCTGATGGTAGAATTACTGAAGAATTCCAAACTGGTCAAAATAATCATTTTACAATAACTTACTCAGAAGATCGCCCTAATAACGAAGCAAAACTATGCTTGTATAAAAATGGTTACGCTAAACTTAATGAAGCATCATGTATAACAACAGACATTTTAGAAATTCATAACCCTAATTACAATATAACTGGAAATTTATCAATTACACTACCTCCTGCAAGCCCAGACTTTAGTATGGATGAACTTCTTATATATGACCGTGCTCTTTCGGCGACGGAAGCAGAGCAATTATTTCTATCCTATAATAAACCACAGATTCCTAGAAAATATTACCCGATCTCAGGCGTTAATAATAATAACACAGATTTAGTAGAAGAAAAATTAAAACTTTCCCCGAACCCAACTTCAGGACTCATCACACTTGCCGGAAATATTGAATTTAATGATTCGGAAATTTCTGTTATTGATACTTTTGGGAAAGAAGTATACCATTCAAAATTCCGATACAAAACATTTGAATTACCCGCTACATTATCAGGGGGAGTTTATATCCTTAATGTGAAAACAAAGGGAAGAAAAAACTATTCTCAAAAAATCATTCTTCGAAGATAAAATAATATCAATTAATACTACAAACAAAATCTGTCTCATAGCTGAGATAGATTTTTTGTAATATATCAATACTATATTAATTTTTTCAACTCCTTCTTTATTTAACTCATTATCTCGACCAGAGTCACAGCATGAGTAAAGGAGAGTAGCGGTAAAAGCTGTTAAAAAACTAATTTTGTCTTCATTGATCAGATTTTTAAAATTCCTTCCAAAAAAGAAGAAAGAGCTTTAATAGCTCCTTTTGTTATTGTTGTAATTTTCGGGGGTATTCCTTCAAAATCCGCTTAAATAAAGGCGATATGTAGCCCCACCAGGAATCGAACCTGGATCTAAAGTTTAGGAAACTTTTGTTCTATCCATTGAACTATGAGGCCTTTGGAGGCATCAAAAATACAAATTCTTTTAAAATAATCAGCATTTTTTTCAGTCAATAGGAGTTATCAGACCTTTAAAAGATAAAGTAAAGTAGTGGATCATGCACAAAAGTTGTGGTCTTATAATATTTAGATCTATTTAATTTTTAAAATTCACGTATTTCTTTTTGATTACTCTTATTTAAGTAAGCTAAGAAATGAATCGATTTTTAATCGCTTCTGATGAAGCGAAGACTTTGCATGCGCTTAGTCAGCAGCTAGGCTGCCTTATTTGCCTACTTGAAATAGAACATTATTTTTTTTAAACTTTGCGTGAAAAACGATCTCAATAATTTTGACGCTAATCAATAATGAACAGAATTTTTTATATTCAGACCCAATTTATTATGCCTCCAACTTTTGCACTGATCCAAAAAGAATCCGCTCTTTAGGAGCGGATCCAGTAGATAAACATCTCATTTTTTTTAATTAGACAACAATAAAAAGCACAGCCGACAATGCTGTGCTTAAATTTTTATTTCAAATTTAATTGCAGTTTTACGATTGAAAAAAGCAAAAAATGTTTCCACTTCAATTGTATTACATAGTAAATGTACTAATATTTTTAATATGAAGTATGAATTAAATGTTAAAATTCACAAGTTATCCACATTTTATTGTGGATAAGTCTGAAACTGCTGTTTATCACGGCATTCAAAATGCCGGATGTTGGTTAAAACAAAGAGTTTATTATCCAAGGATAGTTACTCCCTTTTCGATCATTTCATAGATGGCATCTCTGCCATTGTCCGGTTTTACATTCACCGCGCGGGTTCCGTTAAAATGAAGGCAAGTTACATAACCGTTTGCTACGGCATCCAGGCAGGTAAATTTAACACAATAATCCATTGCCAATCCTACAATTTCCAACAATTGGATATCATGATATTTCAAGAAATCATCCAATCCTGTTTTCATAAAGTGGTTGTTATCCTGAAAGCCGCTATAGCTGTCGATTTCGATATTCTTACCTTTTTGTATAATATGGGTCACTTTATCACGGTTAAGGTCTTTGTGGAATTCTGCACCAAAAGTTCCCTGAATACAATGATCCGGCCACATAAACTGCGGAATACCATTGAGGATGATACTTTCCCCCACATTCCTGCCATTACTGCTTGCAAAGCTCTTATGTCCCGCGGGGTGCCAGTCCTGAGTCAGAACGATCTGGTCATATTCATTTTCTTCCATCAGGAGATTAATGTAAGGGATGATTTCATTGGCTCCCGGTACGGCAAGTGCCCCTCCTTCACAAAAATCGTTCTGTACATCGACTATTATTAACGCTTTTTTCATATTTAGATTTCTCGAATTTTTGATAAATTTACAAAACAAATACACAAAAATTTGTCCAAATCTTAATTTTCGGACAAATCGGCCATATTAAAAAAAATTAAAACCTGAACAATGAGTAATTTAGAGAAAAAAAAATTTCCTATAGGTCCGTTTGAAGTACCGGAAAATATTTGCGATACCACTTTGGATGCCTATATTAAAGTGATAAAAGACTTTCCGGGTAAACTAAAGAATCTCATTGAAAACCTTACAGATGACCAGCTGGATACGCCTTACAGAGAAGGGGGATGGACTGTAAGACAAGTTATCAATCATATTGCAGACAGCCATATGAATAGTTTTATCCGCTTTAAATTAGCCCTTACGGAAGACAATCCGACCATTAAGCCTTATGATGAAGCCAAATGGGCAGAGCTGCAGGACAGCATTCATATGCCAATAAAGCCCGCCATGAGAATGATAAAAGGGACTCATCAAAGGTGGACAGTACTTCTTAAAAGTCTTACCAATAAGCAGTTTGAGCGTACTTTTCATCATCCCGAGCATAACAGGAATTATAATTTGAGGGATAATCTTGCCTTGTATGTATGGCATTGTAACCATCATTTTGCACATATTGAAAATCTGAAGAAAGACAAAGGTTGGTAAGGAAGAGATTAAGCAACGTTATCTACTTTGAGGAAATTAAAGACAGAATTTCCAGGTTGTCTCAGGATTCCAAAGCGAAATGGGGGCAAATGAATGTCTGCCAAATGCTGAAACATTGTGATCTGGTCCTTCAGATCGCATTGCAAAAAGTTGAATTACCCCGGATTAATCTTCTTTTTAGGATAATAGGGGCAACCACTAAGATAGAAATGTATGTTTTTAATAACGGAATTCCCAGAAACATGCCTACTTTTCAAAAACTAATTGTTAATTTTGAGTGTGATTTTGATGAATCAAAAACCAATCTGCTGAATACCCTGGAAGAATTCCGGAAAGCGTGTGAAGCTTCAAAACTGCCGGACCGTCACAGATTATTCGGAAGTATGACTGAAAAAGACTGGGATTTTTTAGAATATAAACATCTTGATCATCATTTAAAACAATTTAGTGTATGAGTTTTTTTGATAAAATATTCGGTGGAAAAAATGAATCCCCTGATCAAAAATCTTTCTGGAAAAAGATAGAATCTGAAGAAGATCTGGAAAAAGTCATTGAGCGTTCCTACCATCATAAAATAGCAATATTTAAACATTCCACCAGCTGTTTTATCAGCAGGACAGTACTGAAAAATTTTGAACGGGAAGTAGAAAGCTCAAATCAGAAAGTAGAATTGTATTATTTGGATTTATTGGCTTACAGGTCTATTTCCAATAAAATTTCTGCAGATCTGGACATCAGACATGAAAGTCCGCAATTGATCGTTATTGAAAACGGAAAGCCCGTGAACAGCGCCTCGCACCAGGATATTTCTTTAAGCCAGATTGTATAATGAAGAATATTAATAATTATTTAGCCAAAGTTTTAAACGTTCCTATTCAAAATGTAAATACATGCAGCCTCCATTACGAAGCGAAGAAAATTCCTAAAAACCAGTTTCTTCTCCAGTATGGAGAAATCTGCAGGCATATATTTTTTGTAGAGAAAGGGCTTTTAAAAATGTATTCCATTGACAAGAACGGAAAGGAACATATCATTCAGTTTGCACCGGAAAGCTGGCTGATTTCTGACCGCAGCAGTCTTTATTTTAATGAGAAATCCATCTATTATATAGAAGCTGTTGAAGATTCTGAAATATTATTCTTACATCCCGATTTCTTCAATAAACTGGTAGAACAGTTCCCTAACAGTATTGAAAGAAGTGATTTCCTGCTTCAGAAACACATCAGGAGTTTACAAAACAGGATCAATTCTTTACTGGGAGAAACGGCAGAAGAAAGATATATGAAATTCATCAAAATGTATCCGGATTTGTTGTTAAGAGTTCCTCAATGGATGATTGCCTCTTATCTGGGCATCACTCCTGAAAGTTTAAGCAGGGTAAGAAAAGAGCTGGCAAGAAAAAATTTCGTTCCGGATAAAAAGTAAAATCAATCAGACTCAGCAGAAACAAACTGGATTTCCTGCCGGCAGCTTATAGCAGTTACTCCCGTAAATGACATTTCCGGAAAATAAATACAAGTATTTTCTGCAGTTTTGTAATTGCCGGCCTCCGGCTTTTTTTCCTTCTGCAGAAAAGAAATTTAAATACTTATTTTTTTAGCAAGCGTTCCTACTTGTCTGAGTTTAGCCTGAGTATCTTCCGACCAGGGAAGGCCGATACAAAGCCTCATGCAATTTTCAAACTGTTCCTGAAAGGTAAACATCCTTCCCGGGGCGATACTGATGTTTTGCTTAATGGCCAGATCATAAAGCTCAGTCGTCCGGATTTTCCTATCGAATTCCACCCAAAGGGAAAGCCCTCCCTGTGGGCGACTTGTCCTGGTTCCTTCAGGAAATGATTCTGCAATGGTCTGTACATAATTCTGATAATTGCTTTGGAGTGTTCTGCGAAGCTTTTGAAGGTGCTTTTCATATTTTCCGGATTTCTTAAAATTAGCCACAGCTTCATTCACGATGGAGATTGAAGATGTGGAATGCAGCAGTTTAAGTTTTAAGATTTTATCTTTATATTTTCCGGGAGCAATCCATCCAACCCGATAGCCAGGAGCCAGTGTTTTTGAAATAGAGCTGCAATATAAAACATTTCCGTCTGTGTCAAAAGATTTACAACATCTGGGACGGGAAGCTCCAAAATAAAGATCACCATAGACATCATCTTCAATTAACGGGATGTTATTTTCAGAAAGAATTTTCACCACTTCCTTTTTATTTTCGTCAGGCATACAACTGCCTAAAGGAGAATTAAAGTTGGGAATCAGCAGGCATAGATTGATCTTAGGAATTACTTTTTTTAAAGCTTCAATTTCAATTCCGGTAGTAGGATGGGTAGGAAGCTCAAGTACTTTGAGTCCCAATCCGTTGGCTAATTGCAGGATTCCGGGATAACAAGGGCTTTCTATAGCGATGGTATCACCTGGTTGGCCTAAAGCCATCAGACAGAAAGACAGTGCATTCATCCCACCATTGGTTGTAACGAGATCGTTTTCATGGAGGTTACCTCCCCATTGTAAAGAACGTATGGCAATCATTCTCCTTAATTTGAGATTTCCCTGGAGTTCTTCGTACTCTGTGCCCCCTTCTTTCAGTTCCCGGATAGCCTGAACTATTTCTTTTTTCAGCTTAGCCTGCGGAAGAAGGTCACCGGACGGAATACCGATCGAAAAAAAGGTAAAGTCTTTCCGCCCCATATTCTCGTAAACCTTACTGATAAGTTCATCTGGTTCATCATTATTGGCGATCAGAGATGGCCGGCTTATTTCAGGTAAGGGAAGGTTAACGGACAGAAATTGGCTTACAAAGTACCCTGATTGGGGTTTAGACTCAATCAGGGATTGGGATTCAAGCTCCAGAAAAACCCGTTTTGCAGTATTCATGCTTACCCGGTGTTCCTGACATAGCATTCTTACGGATGGAAGTTTGTCTCCCGCTTTCAATATCCCATTTTTAATTTGCCCGGCAATGCCGTCTGCAATTTCTGTATATAAAAATTCTTTGCTCATATTGTTAACTGTGTCCATGCAAATATACAAAACTGATACTGTGCTTATTTGATTTTCCTTTCTAATTTTGAATAATTAATGACAACTTTATTAAAATGACGACCGATACAATATCAAAAGAACAGGCAATAAACGGATGGATTAACGGATTCATAGGAGTATTGCTTTTCAGTGGATCAATGCCTGCTACAAAACTGGCCGTGATGGAAATGAACCCTGTATTTGTGACCATCGCCCGCGCTGTAATTGCGGGAATCCTGGCCCTTTCCGTTCTTTTATTATATAAGGAAAAACGGCCTGAGAAAACTCAGATTTTTTCTTTGATACTGGTCGCTATAGGCTGTGTCATAGGTTTTCCGTTGCTTTCTTCATTAGCCCTGCAGCATCTTTCCTCAGCGCATTCTATTGTATTTCTTGGGATGCTTCCTTTGTCAACAGCAGTTTTCGGAGTCCTCCGTGGAGGAGAAAGACCTCATCCTGTATTCTGGTTTTTTTCCGTTGTGGGTAGTTTATTGGTTATGGGATATGCTTTTTCGCAGGGGATTTCAGCTTCGCCTGTAGGAGATCTACTGATGCTTCTTGCTGTAATTTTGTGTGGACTGGGATATGCTGAAGGAGCAAAACTTTCAAAAAGCCTTGGAGGATGGCAGGTTATTTCCTGGGCATTGGTATTGTCTTTACCTGTAATGCTTCCGCTGTTTTTTATTTATTTTCCAAACAATCCAGGAACCATCAGCTTTAAGGGATGGTTCGGATTAGGGTATATTTCTTTATTTAGCATGTTTATTGGTTTTATATTCTGGTATAAGGGCTTGGCACAAGGAGGAATCTCCTCTGTGGGGCAGCTTCAGTTGTTACAGCCTTTCTTCGGACTTGCTTTGGCGGCATATTTTCTTCATGAGCAGGTAAGTGCAGGAATGGTGGGAGTGACTGTTGGAGTTATTGTATGTGTTGCAGGAACTAAAAAATTTGCAAAATAATTAAAAATAATGCATTATGATTTAAGTCATAAGAAAAAGCCTAGATCATAAACTACTTTTGTTATTCCACATCACAAAATATATTTATTATGAAATGTACCGCACCATTGCTAATCTTGGGGCTCGTTGTTACGAGCTGTAAAAAAGAGTCCCGAACAGAAAGATCAATTCCTACAGACAGTATCATAAATGATACCGTAACTGTAGATACTATATCAAGCAATTATACGCCAGCTCCGGCTTTAGCAGATACTATACATTATGACAGTATTTCCGGAAATAAAAATAAGGATACTGTAAAAGCCCATAAAAATAAAGCTATGGGAAAATAAGCATGAAATTCCCTCCATTATAAGAGCGAATATAACTTATGTTTCTTTTATTGTAAGATTACAAAAATTTTCATTTTGTTTTTGATAGGAATAATTAAATACAATTTATTTTTTTCTATCAAATGATTATTTATATTGTTGATATTTTATAAAAATTAACAATGAATTAAATTTATTTAACTTTTAAACACTTAGTTAGGTTTAATATTTGCACTCTATAAAATCAGTTCCCCAATATTTTTGCTAAGATAAAATAAGAGAAGAAGAATAACATTTAAAAACAACTATTATGGTTATTAATGAAAGCATTTTGCACTCAGCGGGAGCAGAAATTAAAGAATACCACCCGACAGAAAACCTATTCTGTGAAGGTGATTCCCCTCATTACTACTATCAGATTATTACAGGAGAGGTAAAACTTAATAATTATGATGAAGAAGGGAAAGAGTTTATACAGAATATATTATCAAAAGGGCAGAGCTGTGGCGAGTCTATCCTTTTTATAGACAAGCCTTATCCGATGAATGCTGAAGCCATCACTGAATGTAGTGTTTTCAAGCTTTCTAAGTCAACTTTCTTTGCCCTTTTGAATGAATCGCCGGAACTGTGTATGGAAGTGAACAGCTTTCTTTCTGAAAGACTTTACTATAAATTTATAATGATGCAGAATATATCCTCCCAAAGCCCTTCTAAAAGGCTTAAGGGATTAATGGATTATCTTAAAAGCTTTCAAATAGATGAGAGGCCCTATTCATTCATGATTCCGTTAACAAGACAACAAATGGCCAGTCTTACCGGCCTTTGTGTGGAAACCGCGATACGGACCATCAAACACATGGAAAGAAACAAGATTGTTAAAATCGAAAATCGTAAAATTTTGTATTAAACAGTAAGTTTTAATCAATTTATGACTATTGGTATTGAGTATAACCTTCTACTCATTGTTACAGGGGACAGGACTTATAAAGTTTGTGAATTCTGAAGGTAATTATAGTCCGTTTATACGAACAGTCAAGCAGCAGGCTACCTGAGTTTTGAAAATTACATTTTTTTAAGAAACTTCTAATATATATGAAAAATATTCTTTTCATTTCAAGGAAAACAGTAAAATCAAATCATATTATAATAAAAAAAATGTAAGTTTTATATTAAATTTGATGTACTATGACTCAGATCATAAAAAAGTGATTTATTCAATAGTATATTTGATTAGTTAATTGTATGATACAATTCTAAAATCTTAGCAGAAGGGACCAAGCCCTTTTATTCAGTTTGAAATTATCGATTCCATTTGGTTGCCTTCTGCATAAACCCGGCAAGGCATCATTATATATTTAACTATAAAAAAACTAATTATGAACACTAGAAATTCAAAAAGACATTCATCTGAAAGCCTTAAAGAAGTTTATCAATTAGGGTATGACTATGGTTATGAGGATATTTGGGAAAACGAAGATTATGATATTTTTCCAGAATATGATATTCATATCAATGACGCTAGCCATCAAAGAGTAGACAAAGAAAGACAGGGGCAGCTATGGGAGAATCGGGGAAAATTTATTTCAGCGAGAAGCGGATTTCATGAGAACTCCCGAAGCCATCTGCCCGGTCATTTTAACGCAAACCGGACGTAAGATTCAACAATAACAAATAAGATCTTCCGAAATCGGAGGCAGACGTAATTCATAATTCTTTTTCCATGATTGCCTCTTTAATCACCATAAAGGGGCAGTCTTTTTCAACTTTAAACACCTCACATTATGATTAGTAAAACCACAAAAACAACCGGCACTACGGCTTCTCCGGTAAAAGAAATGACTGTAGATAATGCATCTGTAAAAAAAGATGAAATGAAAAATTCGTCTCTGCATAAGTTCTTCATCAGTGCCCTTAAAGATATCTATTACGCTGAAAATGCCATCCTGGAAGCATTGGAAAAAATGCAGGATGCTGCTACTACTGATGAATTGAAGGAAGCTTTTGAAGACCATCATCTTCAGACTCAAAAGCATGTAAAACGGCTTGAAAAGGTTTTCGGGCTTATTGATGAAAAACCTGAAAAAAAAGAATGTGAGGCCATAAAAGGAATCATTAAAGAAGGTGAAGAGGTTATCAAATCTACTGAAGAAGGTTCCATGACAAGAGATGCCGCACTTATTATTGCTGCTCAGAAAGTAGAACATTATGAAATAGCTACTTATGGTGGTCTTGCACAGCTGGCAATTACCATGGGACATGATAAAGCTGCTGAACTTCTTGAGAGAACCCTTCAGGAGGAAGAAGATACCGATGAAGAGCTCACAGAAATTGCAGAAAACTTCATCAATTTTGATGCAGAAAAAGAAGGTTAGATGCCCACTTATGCCATCGATCTTGTGAGGGTGGCCTACCTTAATCATGAACTCAAGTATATATGGATTGTCAGAAAATAATAAAAACCCTGAGACATAAAGATTTTATAAAAATCGATAATAAAGGGAATTGGTTTGAAGAAGGAGCCGCTATCTATGCAAAAGAAATAAAAGATAATATTTTTTTATTATTTGTTATCCTTAAAGGAATACATATTGAAAATATTCAGGCATTGATTGCTCACTTTGATTGTTTCAGCAGCATTGGACTGAAAGAGCCGGAACAGATTATGTTTTATCTTTCTATTAAGGATAAGCAAGACCTCCATTATTTTGATCAATATTTAAAAACTTCTGATAATTAATACTTTTTTGAATATGATATTTGAAAATGACACTTTGCAGAATTCCGCACTGAATGATAAAAATAACGCACTGGAAAATGAAACCTTGTTTCCGCTTATGATTAATTCCTACGGAGTAACTGCTTTTTTGATCAAATCACTGGAAAAGATCAAAAAGAATGCACAATGTGAAATTCTTAGAAAAGTAATTGACAGATACATGGAAGAATACATTCTTCATCTTCAGGAATTTCATGTCAAAAATACAATGAATATAACCGATGAAAACACTGAAATAAGAATTGAATCGCCTTCTTTTACTTTATATGCTAAAATGGCCTACTATAAAGTATTAAAAGAAGAAGAGTATATCCATAGACTCCTTCATCTACTGGAGAATGGTAAAAGAGATTAATTTTTATCTGACTGCTTGAAATATATAAACCAATCCAAAATTTATGAATATATGAAAACGAATGAACAAAATAATGAAAAAGCAGACCAGCTGAAGTGGCACACCACTTATAATGAGAATGAAAAGCTAACCACGAATCAGGGGCTGAAGATTAACAATAACCAGGACTCTTTAAAAGCAGGAGAAAGGGGCCCGACTTTGCTGGAAGATTTTATTCTGAGGGAAAAAATCACCCATTTTGACCATGAAAGAATTCCTGAGAGGGTGGTACATGCCAGAGGCTCGGGAGCACATGGTGTTTTTAAGCTTACCAAAAGCCTTAAAAATTATACCAAAGCTAAATTTTTAACGGAGGTAGGTAAGGAAACTCCTGTCTTTATAAGGTTTTCAACAGTTGCCGGAAGTAAAGGAAGTACAGATCTGGCAAGAGATGTGCGCGGGTTTGCGGTAAAATTTTATACAGAAGAAGGAAATTATGACCTGGTAGCGAATAATATGCCGGTATTCTTTATTCAGGATGCCATTAAGTTTCCTGATCTCGTTCATGCTGTAAAGCCGGAACCCGATAATGAAATTCCCCAGGCAGCTTCTGCACATGATACTTTTTGGGATTTTATTTCATTGATGCCGGAAAGCATGCATATGATCATGTGGCTGATGAGTGACAGGGCTATTCCGAGAAGTTTCAGGATGATGGAAGGGTTTGGGGTACATTCTTTTAAATTTATTAATGATGAAGGAAAAGTACACTTTGTTAAATTCCATTTCAAACCTAGGCTTGGAGTACATTCGGTAGCCTGGAATGAAGCTCAGACTATTTCGGGAGTGGATCCTGATTTCCATAAAAGAGATCTGTGGGAAGCCATTGAAAACGGAGACTATCCTGAATGGGATTTGGGAGTACAGCTGATTCCTGAAGAAGATGAAGATCGTTTTGATTTTGATCTTCTTGATCCTACAAAACTGGTTCCCGAAGAAGAGGTTCCCGTAGAACTTGTAGGGACATTAACATTAAACAGAAATCCGGATAATTTTTTCGCAGAAACGGAACAGATTGCTTTTCATCCGGGACATATTGTTCCGGGAATTGATTTCACCAATGATCCGCTATTGCAGGGAAGATTATTTTCATATACAGATACCCAATTATCCAGACTGGGATCTCCAAATTTCCACGAAATCCCGATCAACAGATCTATCAATACCGTCCACAATAATCAGCGGGATGGCCATATGAGGCAGCAGATTGTCAAAGGGAAAAGTAGCTATGATCCTAATTCTATAGGAATGGGCTGTCCTTTCCAGGCTATGATGTCTGAAGGAGGATTTACTTCCCACGAGGAAAGAGTCTCCGGGGCAAAAATCCGACAAAGGAGCAAAAGCTTTGTAGACCATTATTCTCAGGCCAAATTATTTTATAACAGCCAGTCAACTCCGGAAAAAATACATCTACAGAATGCATTGATTTTTGAGCTTTCAAAAGTAACGCATCCTAAAATAAGAGAAAGAGTAGTAGGACAGCTTGGGTATATCGATATGTTCTTGGCATGGAGGGTAGCTGAAAAACTGGGGGTTGAAGTAAAGCAGCTGGAGTGGCCTAACCAAAGCATACCTGCCGATGCTGATCCTATAGAACTCCAAAGCCAGGAAAGAGAGCCTAATACCAAGGTTTCGGATGCCTTAAGTATGAAAAATACGGTTAAAAATACCATTAAAACCCGGAAAATTGGATTTATCATGGCCAATGGCGTAGAAGCAGGCACCATTTATGATCTTAAAGAAAAACTGGAGAAAGAAGGAGCCAAAACTGAGATTATTGCTCCCAGCTTAGCCCCTGTACGTACAAATGATGGTACAGATCTTATCCCAAAACATTCTTTAACCAGTATAAGAAGTGTTTGTTTTGATGCCCTTTATATTTGTGCCGGTGAAGACGCTGTGAAAGAACTTATGGCTCCTGACAATAAGCAGCATGTGCTTCACTTTATCAATGAAGCCTATAAACATTGTAAAGCTATTTATTTTGGTGAAAATACGGAGCCTCTTTACCAGAGTTCAAATGTTGCTTTAAGAAAGCATGAGGATCCGGGAATTATTACCTGGGATGATCAAAATCCTGCAGATAAGTTCATTAATGCCATAGCCCAACATAGGGTTTGGGATCTTGAACTGGAAAGGAACACCCAATCATAACAACATATCCTTCACACCATTTATTATTGAAAATGATAAAAAAAGCTGTCTGGATGTATAAAACAGCAGCTTTTTTATCCATTTTCCATCAATCACCTTAAAATAGAATATTATGGAATTTCAAAAGAATCTTCTGGAATATATAAGTCAATCTTTGATGACTACAGATGAAACGATCTCAGTGGCTGAAAGTGTTACTTCAGGGTGCTTACAGCTGGCTTTTTCACAAATGCCAAATGCCTCATTATTCTATAAGGGAGGAATGACAGCCTATACTTTACCTGAAAAGGTAAGATTATTACATGTAAACAGAAAGGAAGCCGAGGAATGTGATTGTGTTTCAGAAAACATCGCTGAAACAATGGCATTGAACGTGGCTTCCCTTTATGAATCGGATTGGTCCATTGCAACCACAGGTTATTGTACCCCGATCCGGAATTCGGCGTATAAAATTTTTGCCTATTTCTCATTTTCGTATAAAGGAGAGATTATCCTTACCAAAAAATTAGAATTACATCCTAAAACACAAGCTTTAAATGCCCAGTTATACTACACGGAATTTATTCTGGGCTGTTTTAAAAGCGAGATCAACAGACTGCTGATATTAAAGTGATGTAAAAAAGAATACACATGGGAAAATTAGAAAACAAATCAGCACTGATTACCGGTGCTGACAGCGGAATCGGGAGAGCGGTAGCACTGCTTTTCGCATTAGAAGGAGCCGATATTGCTATTATATATCATAGTAGTGATGATGATGCTGAAAAAACGAAAGCTGAAATTGAAAACCTGGGCAGAAAGTGCATCCTTTTTCAAGGAGATATTAATGATTACGAATTTTGCGAAAAGACGGCTAAGGATGTAGTTTCGGAATTAGGGAAAATTGATATTCTTGTCAATAATGCAGGCGTTCAGTTTCCATCAGATAATATTGTAAACCTGGAAGAAAAGAACATCCGGAAAACCTTTGATTCCAATATTGTAGGAATGATCTTACTCACGAAAGTGGTTTTCCAGTATATGAAAGAAGGAAGCTGTGTAATTAATACCACTTCTGCGGTTGCCTATCAGGGGCATCCTGAACTGCTGGATTATTCAGCAACAAAAGGCGCTATTGTCGCTTTTACGCGCTCGTTGGCTTTACAGGCAAAACCTCAGAACATCAGGATTAATGCTGTAGCTCCGGGGCCTGTGGCAACCCCGCTTACGGAAGAAACATTCAATGAAAAAAAAGAAAATCCCAATCTGCCCCCTTTTGAAAGAAACGCTACTCCTGAAGAGATTGCCTCAAGCTTTTTATTTCTGGCAAGCGATGACGCTGTACAGATTACAGGGCAGGTCATTCATCCTAACGGGGGATTAATTGTAAATGGATAATAAAAATTTTAAAATACTTCAGTATGAAAACAACAGCATTTATTTTAGGTATTATGGGCTTATTCACTTTTGTTTCCTGCAGATGCAACCTTGATGAAGATGAATCTGAAAAAAAACCGGAGACTGAAGAAAATAACCGGAAGACTAAGGAGTCTGAAAATGATACTTTACGCATACGATAAGAAGTTTAACCTTATAATTATTTGATCATGTACAGAGATGGAGCAAGAAAAAGCATATGGCAGGAGGAAATCAAAAAAAAGTCGACAGAAACGGATCTTTACCGGATGTTTGATGTCGTGATAGTAGGCGGTGGGATTACAGGGGTATCCACAGCTTTGAAACTTCAGGAATCCGGAAAAAAATGCCTTATTCTGGAAGCTGCCAACATTGGATTCGGAACAACCGGCGGGACAACGGCCCATTTAAATGATTTTTTTGATACTACCTTTACACAAGCCATTAACCGTTTCGGTTTAGAAAATGCCAAGCTATATGCAGAATCCGGAAAGGATGCCATTGATATTATTGAGGATAATATCCGGAAATACAATATCCAATGTGATTTTGTCAGGAAGCCGGCTTATCTTTTTGCTTTGGATGAGAAACAGGAAAAACAATTGAAAGATATTGTAGAAGGAGCTTCCCGGGTAGGACATGAAATGATGTATGTAAGTGAAATCCCGTTTCCTGTTCCTTTTAAAGAAGCCGTGGTTATTCCGGGGCAGGGCAGCTTCCATCCCATCAAATATATTAAAGGATTATGTGATGCCTTTATTCAATTAGGAGGTTCCATTGTGGAAGAGTGTTTCTGTGAATCGCATGAGAAGAAAGATGACAGTATTATTCTAACAACTTCCAAAGGAGAAATTAAAGCAGAATATGTGATTTATGCTACCCATATTCCTCCTGGAGTTAATGTTCTGCATTTTACCAATGCTCCCTACAGAAGTTATGCCATTGCTTTCACTCTGAAAGATGAAAACTATCCATGGGAATTGGGGTATGATCTGGAAGATCCTTATCACTATTACAGAATACAGGATGTTGATGGACAAAAATTACTGATCGCAGGAGGTGAAGATCATAAAACGGGGCATTCTGACGATACCGGGGAATGTTTTTCAAGGCTTGAAAATTATGTCCGGGAGTATTTTAATGTTGAAACGGTGTATTACAGCTGGTCAAGTCAGTATTATGAGCCTGTGGATGGATTTCCTTACATTGGAAAGCTTCCGGGAAATGATGAAAAAATATATGTGGCTACAGGTTTCAGGGGAAACGGGATGATATTCGGAACACTTTCTTCGCAGATTTTTCATGATCTGATTATTAACGGAGAAAGTAAATATGAGAAAATATTCAATCCTTCAAGAATAAAACCTCTGGCCGGATTTACAGAATTTGTAAAAGAAAATGCGTCCGTAGCTTTTGATTTTATAAAAGATAAGACTTTTATAGAGAAGATTGAATCTTTTTCAGAAGTGAGGGAGGGAGAAGCGAAAGTAATACGGTATGAAGGTAACTCTTATGCCTTATATAAAGAAAATAACGGTATGCTCCATCTGCTGAGAAGTACCTGTCCGCATGCAGGCTGTGAAGTAAGATGGAACAGTGCTGAATTAAGCTGGGACTGTCCTTGTCATGGATCCCGGTTTAATGTTAACGGAAAAGTACTTACAGGCCCTACTACTAAAAAACTAGAGAAGATATTCCCTTACCAGAGCAATAAATCATGAGTCTGTCTATCAAACAAAAAATCACGAAAAATGTCACAACCTGGTTTTTTTTACCGCAACAGCCTGAGTCTGGTTTTGTTTGCTTTAATGATGCTTTCCCTTACAGGACAGTTCTTTACAGGGTGGACTACAGAAAATAAAGAACTTATTGAAAACGGTATGCCTCCTTTGCGGTTAGGAGAATACCTGTATAGCGGACATTTTATTCAGGCTACTTTTGAGAATTGGGAAAGTGAGTTTCTGCAGATGCTGTTATATGTTCTGTTAACGGTTTCTTTAAGACAAAAAGGTTCCAGCGAGTCCAAATCCCTGGAAAAGGAAGAAGATGTTGATAAAGAACCCCGCCCGCATCCTAAGGCCCCATGGCCGGTAAAAAAAGGAGGAATATGGCTTGCCATTTATAAACACTCATTGTCCCTGGCTTTTGGGCTTCTTTTTCTTATGAGTTTTACACTGCATTTTTATGGAAGTTTTAAAGATTTTAATAATGAGCAGCTGATGAAAAAGCAGTCTCCGGTAACGATGATGCAGTATATTTCAGAATCAAGATTCTGGTTTGAATCTTTCCAGAACTGGCAGAGCGAATTTCTGGCGGTTGTATCCCTGGTCATTTTGTCAATCTGGCTCCGGGAAAAAGGCTCCCCGGAATCAAAACCCGTGGATATGCCTCATGATGAAACTCCCTGACTTTTTATATTTTGGGTTTTGTTTTCATCACGGCAAAATAAGCGGCTGTAAAGGCAGACAAGCTCTGATATCCCACTTTATAAGCAATTTCGCTTAATGTATACTGCCGGGTGTCGATCAGCTCAATACTTTTCAGAATTCTTGTCAGCTGAAGATACTTCTGTAAAGTAATTCCGGTTTCATGTTTAAAAATCCGCTGAAGGCTCCTTACAGACATTTGTGCTTTTTCAGCCAAAGAATCGATATTTAAATGGTATTTAAAATTAGAGCTGATGTCCTGGCAAACCGGGATAAGCCTCTTATCGGCAGGAACAGGGATCTCCAGTCCGTTACTTTCTTTGCAGAAATTGGGAAGGCTTCTCAATATCGCTCTGAAAAAAATATCCTGTTCATCATTTTCAGCTAATACTTTATTCCATTTCGAGGCATATAACAGCATTTCTTTAAGAACCGGAGGCGCTGCAAAAACATGTACATCCTGATAAAAATCTTCCGGGAAAACAGTTTTGAATAAAAAGACCATAAGCTCAACCGTCTGGGCTTCGGATGTTATTTTATGAGCCTTTTCAGACGGAATCCAGATAACATGGTGCTGGGGCACAAGATGAATCTTATTCTCTATGTGGAAATATTGGTAGCCCTCTTCTACAAAAGTAAGCTGCGAGCGGGCATGAATATGTTCATTATCATCATGCTTCCAGTTTTTTTCACACCATACATAGGCTTCTTTGGGAATAGTATCCACAAAATAACTGTTGTTTTTCCTGGTTAGTCCACATTTGATATTGTCGTTTTGCATATGTTTTTTGGCAAATTTAATAAAAACGCCAATATTAATTTTGTATCCTTAAAATGATTAATTATAAACCTATTCTTATTTCCCAATGAAAAAAATATGTTCTTTTTTTGTTTTAACTTTATTAACTAACATTTCAGTTATGGCACAAAATAAATCTAAAATATTGGTCCTCATCCACTCGGATAATGGAGGAACTTACGAATTGGCAAAGGAAATCGCCAAAGGAATTGAAAGTGAAAATACTGCAGTTTCTTATATCAAGCTGGTTAAGTCTTCACAAAATCCGCTCTTAAAAGATTTGCCGGTGGCCACTGTGGATGAGCTCACAGGCTATGACGGAATTGCTTTTGGTTCGCCGGTTTATTTTGGAAATATCAGCACGGGAATGAGTGAATTTTTATCTAAAACCGTTCAGCTATGGACAGCTCATGCCCTGGAAGGAGTTCCTGCGACAGTTTTTATGTCAGCAGGAAGCGGGGCCGGGAAAGAACTGGCTCTTCAGGCGTTCTGGAACACCCTCGCGGTACACGGGATGGTTTTGGTATCCAATGGGATCCGTGGAACGGAAGAACTCAACAAAGCTATTCCACAAGGAAATTCTGTTCTGGGAGTAACCAGCATGGCGTCGCTTAAAGATGTCGAGAGACCTACAAAAGGAGAAAGGCACCTGGCAGAGCTGCAAGGGAAAAATTTTGCTAAAGTAACATTGGCTTTACAAGGTACACATCCTCCAAAAACAACAGTACTTCATGAGCATCATGTCAACTTCAATGATGTTTTAAAACAAAAAAACATTGTTCTTCCCCAAGTTCCCAAACCTGCCGGAAATTATCAGCCGTTTGTACGTTCCGGAAATCTTGTGTTTATCAATCAGGTAGCCTTAAAAGATGGCAAAATCTTTAATGCCGGGAAGCTAGGGGTAGATGTTAATGAACAGCAAGTGAAAGAGGCAACGAAAGTGACTATGCTAAATGTTTTATCCGTTTTAAATGAAGCTGTAGGGGGTAATTTGGGTAAAGTAAAACAGTGTGTACAGTTAACGGGGATTTTCAATACAAAAGATGACTATACCCAACATGCCAACCTTATGAATGTGGCGTCTGATCTCACAGTTGAAATCTTTGGAGAAAAAGGAAAGCATGCAAGAGCCACTTTGGGAGCTTCTTCTATTCCTGTCAATTCTTCTGTTGAGATTCAGGCTATTTTTGAAGTGGAGTAAGGTATAGAATAAATTAAATATGATTTAACATTGAGTCTAAATGCAAGGCTTTCGCAGGTTATATATGCATAAAACTGAAAAAGAGGCTATCTCAAGTATTCATTTTTCAGGATTCCTGCCTGACAAAATTTGTCAGGCAGAAGATTTTCAGAGTATTAGTTTACCTTTTGAGACAACCTCTTTGTTTTTATATTAACGCATTACCCTCCACACCATCTGAATTATCAGTTTTATTCCCGGTAATAGCAGATGTTATAAAGTTAAACAGGCTGACAAGTTTTCCAGCTTTGGTATCCCAGTAATAGGTTTCTTTAGGCTCCACCCGGATAATGGTAACATTGGGATCGTCTTTTCCATCAAACCATGCTTTTGCCAACGGAGACCATTTTTCCTCTATCGTTGCCTTATCTTTGTAAACAGAAGCTTCCCCGTACACTGACAGATATTGGGAGTTACTATTGTTCATAAAAAACAACTGAACCCTACGATCCTCTTTTATTTCAAAATTTTTGTTGCTTGTGCCACTGCTGATGAACCATAAATTACCGCTGTCATCAGTTTCCTGTAAGGTCATTGGTCTTGCATTGACAGGAATGGTTCCAAGTTCTGTACAGAACATACATATCCTTGCATTTTCCGACAATTCTTTGATCTTTCTGATCGCTTCCAGATGGGTGAGATTTTGTGTTGACATAATATAATATTTTAGTGATTGTAGAATGAATAAAAGAAAATTATAAAACCGCTATATTGAATAGCACTAAATAATTTCCATTAAAACATTCAAATACCTGACCAAAAGAAGATAAAAGCGAAGTGTTATTATTTAAATTTTTCTTAAAATTAAAAGCTATGGCTTTTGATAAGGGCAATGTAAACATTCACAACTCTAAAGTCAGAAACCTGAACTGTACAGAAATATTATAAGGACAGGAGCATCAGTTGCCTGGCTGAATGAAAAATAAAGTCAGCTTTAAATATTAAATTTCGTAGATTTCCGAGTCTGTGAAAACAAAATACTTACCCTTTTGAGGAATATTCTTCGTATCCAATCCTGTAAATTCGCTGAAAGCAGGCAGCAATAATTGGTTGGAACTTAGCACAAAACAGGGAAGCCTGATGTTTTTTACGGAAGATGGCAGAATAATCCCGGGATGGATATGTCCTGTTATCTGAAATCCCGATTGTGCAGGATCAAAATGATGGATAAAATGAAACTCATCCAGATGTAAAGAGGTGGTTTTATGGTTCAGACAAAGCTTCTTTTCCAGGGAATCAGTGAGCCTGTCATGATTTCCTTCTACGAGATAAAGTTTAAGGTCAGGATATTGATTTCTCCAGGCACAGAATTCATCCACATCAGAATTGTCCCCGGCATGAAGAAGGTCACCAACTACGATAAATTTTTGGGGTTGAAAATATTCGATAAGTACGGACAATCTTTCCAGATCGCTTTTCATGATATGATTGGCTAGTGCAATTCCGTTTTTTCTGAAATGGGCTGTCTTTCCGATATGAAGGTCAGAAAGAATCAAAGCTTTTTCTTTTTCCCAAAATACAGCACGCTGATTGGTTAAAATAAAAACATTCTGCTGAACGGAGATTTCTTTGGTTACAATATACACTGTTGATCGTTTAGTTAAAGGTTGTAAATCAGGACTTTTTTTTAAATTAATTGACACTTCTGCTTATATGAAAATTTTCATCAAACAGATAGGTGAGCGGAATTCCTGTGGCTATTTCTCTTTTCAGAATTTCTTCAGGGGATAAATGTTCAAGATACATGATCAATGCACGGAGACTGTTGCCATGGGCTACGATCAATACATTTTTTCCTTGTTTCAGTAAAGGTACGATTTCTCTTTCAAAATAAGGAACTACCCGGTTGTAGGTGTCTTTAAGGCTTTCACCTCCCGGAGGAATCACATCATATGATCTGCGCCAGATATATACCTGCTCATCCCCGTATTTCTGTGCTGTTTCAGCTTTGTTGAGTCCTTCCAGACTGCCATATGAGCGTTCGTTTAATGCCTTATCCCTGATCACCGGAATATCAGGATGTCCTATTTCATCCAGGATAACGGACAAAGTATGCTGCGCCCTGATTAATACGGAAGTGAAAGCAATATCTATTTTTTCACCTTTTAAAGCAATTCCTGCTTTTCTGGCTTCTTCAATTCCTGTTTCAGTAATATCGATATCATGCCATCCTGTAAACCGGTTTTCCAGATTCCAGAGTGACTGTCCGTGACGGACAAGGAATAATTTTTCCATTGTTTTACCTTTGTTAATGGTAGGTGTTATTTCAAACTAAGTTACGGCGATTATTTAACCAGATCAAGCAAATTATTGATAAAAAATATGAGATTTGTGTAGCTTTGGAGGCAGGGTTCATCACAGTTTCAGCATCCGTTTAATTCTTGCATCCAATCCTTCACTGGAAAGGGTTTGCCTGAGACTGTCTACCTTTATAGGAAAACTTAAAGGAGTAAAGGAACGGGAATGTTTTAAAACAATCTGAGACTTTTCAATTCTTTTGAATGCTTCTACTAAACGCTGTTCCTGGAGTTGCATATTGAAGACTTCTGTATAGGCCTGCTTAATGAGAAAATGCCCCGGATCATAATCCTCCAATACTTTAAAGATCAACCCTGCGGAGCTTTGTAAAGATTTATTGGAGCGCTGCTGTCCTGCATAATTTTGAATGACCATTCCGGAAATTATGGCAATATCCCTGAATTTTCTCCTGGCCATTTCTGCAGAATTAATGCTGGCAATCACATCGGTCATTAAATGATCCCTGGTCAGAATCTGCTGGAGATTTTCTTCTGTCAAAGGAATTTCTTTATCACTGAACAATTCAAATCCATAATCATTCATCGCCATTGAAAAGGAAATGGGAGCGAGTTTTGAGATCCGGTAAGCAATTAATGCTGCCATAACTTCATGCACTAAACGGCCCTCAAAAGGATACATGAATAAATGATAACCTTCGCGGTTTCTGATCAACTCTACCAGAAATTCATCTTCTTTAGGAATGTGTGAATTTTCTTCCTGGTTAACAAGCAACGGATGCAAAAATTTCAGCTCTTTTTCTGAAGCTTTAGGATTTAAAGCATGGGAAAGCTTCTCTCTTAAAAAATGCCCGAGATCCGAGCTTAAAGGTAATCTTCCTCCCAGGTAACTTGGTACGAGTGCTTTTCCCTTTGCTGACCTTACATAAACCGTCATATCTTTAATCATGGCCACTTCAAGAGTGCGCCCCGCAAGGATGAATTTTTCTTCTTTTTTTAATTTGGAAATAAAATATTCCTCGATCATTCCTATGTAACCTCCCGAAATAAACTTTACCTTCAGCATGGCATCGCTTACAATCACTCCCATATTCATCCGGTGAAGCATCGCAATTTTCCGGGAAGTCACTTTATACAACCCATCATCCATAATGACAATTTTATGGAATTCCTCATAGTTTTTCAGAACATTTCCACCAATGGTAAGGAATTCCAGGATACTTTTCCATTCTTCATCAAGAATTTCCCGGAATGCAAACGTATTTTTGATCCTTGTAAAAGTTTCATCAGGGTAGAAGCCATCTCCAACGGCTAACGTCATAAGGAACTGAACCAATACATCAAAGCATAAAACCTGTGGTTCCCTGGGTTCTACTACTTTTTTCTTTACGGCTTCTTTTAGAGCTGATACCTCAATCAGTTCCAGGGAATGGGTAGGAACGCAATAAATTTTGGATGTTTCAAAAGGGGAGTGCCCGCTCCGTCCTGCCCGTTGAAGAAATCTGGCTACCCCTTTAGCCGATCCGATCTGAATGACAGTATCAACAGGCTTGAAATCTATTCCTAAATCTAATGACGAAGTGGAAACAACAGCCTTTAGTTTTCCGGAGCTTAAATTTTCTTCAATCCAGATCCGTAAATGCGCGTCTATAGAGCTATGATGAATAGCTATCTGGCCTGCAAAGTCAGGATAAGCATCCAAAAGCAGCTGATACCACATCTCACTTTGGCTTCTGGTATTGGTAAAAACAATGGTAGATTTTGATTCCAGGATGATCGGAACGACTTTGTCTGCCAGTTTGTGGCCGAGATGTCCTGCCCAGGGTAAAAGTTCAACTTCATCGGGAAAAACAGGAATAATATCGATTTTCTTATGTTCTTTAGCCGTAATTTTTGTCTTTTTGACAGGGTAAGGAATTAATACCTCCATAGCCTCGTCAAGATTTCCGATTGTTGCCGTAATTCCCCATATTTTTAATCCGGGGACGTATTTTCTAAGTTGTGATATCCCCAATTCTACCATTACGCCCCGCTTTGAACCCAGTAATTCATGCCATTCGTCAACAACAATACATTTCATATTCCTGAAAAATGATTCATGGTTCTTTTGTGCCAGGAGAAGATGAAGGCTTTCGGGAGTTACCACCAGGATTTCAGGCATTTTTCTAACCTGCTGCTGTCTCACTTTTGGATCAGTATCGCCATTTCGTACTCCTACAGCCCAGTCCAGCCCGATTTCATCGATAGCTTCCTGCATGGCTTTGGCAATATCTTTGGAAAGAGAACGGAGTGGAGTGATCCAGATCATTTTCAGGCCCTTTTTATACTCTTCAGGATGATTCAGGAAATCCGAAATCAACGCTAAAAAGACCGAGAAGGTTTTTCCGAAACCTGTAGGAGCAATGACCATTCCGCTATATCCTTTTCCGAATTTCTGCCACGTATCTACCTGAAATCTGAAAGGAGACATACCTTTATCCGCCATCCATTGCTGAATGATTGCAAACCCGTTCGTATGTTCAAAAGCTGTCAAATTATGAGATTAATTTTTTGATTTCTTCAAGGTTGTCAATATCATTAACTGTTTTGTCTTTCCGCCAGCGGACAATCCTGGGAAACCGCAGGGCCACACCACTTTTATGACGGTTGCTTAAAGCGATTCCTTCAAAAGCAATTTCAAAAACAAGTTCTGCTTTTACGGTTCGTACAGGGCCAAACTTTTCCAGTGCATTTTTAGTAACAAACCGGCTCACTTCCATAATTTCTTTATCTGTCAGTCCGGAATAGGCTTTTGCAATAGTCACCAGAGCATCTCCGTTTTTGACTGCAAAAGTATAATCCGTATAGTAGGCACTTCGTCTGCCGCTTCCTTTCTGGGCATAGATTAAAACAGCATCAATGGTAAACGGATTGACTTTCCATTTCCACCAGTCACCCTTTTTCCTGCCGGAATGGTACGGGGAATTTTTTTGTTTCAGCATGAGTCCTTCACTATTGATTTCCCTAGAGCTTTCCCTGATCTGATGAAGATCATCCCACTTTTCAAAATTAATATTCCGGGAAAGTTTTATATTTTTAGGAGCTTCATTTAATAGCAGCTCTTCAAGCATCGCTCTTCTTGCAGAAACCGGTTTCTCCCTCAGGTCATGTCCTTCAAGTTCCAGAAGATCATAAACAAATACCTCAGCCGGAATTTCAGCAAGCATTTTCTTACTTAAAGTTTTCCTGTTTAATCTTTTTTGTAAATCACTAAAATTCAATATGATATTGTCTCTTACTGCAAGTATTTCTCCATCTAAAACAAAATCGCTTTTCATTGCACTTACAGCCTCTTTAATTTCAGGGAATTGTTCCGTTACCAGTTCTTCACCCCGTGACCAGATAAAGACTTCATCATTCCTCCTGATAATCTGCCCACGTATCCCGTCCCACTTATATTCGGCTTGCCATTCATCAGGCTCACCAAGGTCTTTAAGCTCTTTTTCCAACGGGTATGCCAGGCAGAAAGGATAGGGCTTAGAATTATCCGGATTGATATTTTCTGCTGAAATGAGATCATTAAAAGACACTTCACCGGGTTGCCATTTTCCCATCAGGCTGTGCATCAGGGTGCTGGATTCCTGTCCTGAAAATTTTGTAAGGGCATTGATTAATGTCTTTGCTGATACCCCGATACGAAAGCTGCCGCCTATAAGTTTATTAAAGATCAAACGCTCTGTATAATCCAAACCGTTCCACGATTTCAATACAAACTCTTTTTTCTGAATTTCAGCTTTATTTTTTAAATCAACAATAGCATTCATCCATTGTGCAAGGGTATATTCAATTTTTTCCTGTGGTGGAGGGAGGATGAGTGACAAGGTCTCTCCAAGATCTCCTACAGAAGAATAACTTTCCTGAAACAGCCAGAACGGGAGTTTTGTGATTTCAAGTGCCCATTCTTTCATAGAGTTGGTACCTACATTCCTCTTAGGTCTTTTTCCTGTAAAAAGAGCGATAAACCAGACTTTATCTTCATCCGGAGCTCGTTCCAGATAATCAATAATAGCCTCAATTTTGGCGTTCGTTCTATTGGTAGTCTCCAGGGCATTGATAAGCTCTGCAAAATGTTTCATGATTCAGGGTTTTCAATGATTTCTTTTTCTGATTCTTCTTCATCCTCACCAAATAGCGTTTCTACTACATCTGCATTCACTCCGATTTCGTTCAGGTATTTTGAAAATATTTCAGTCTGACCATGAGTAACATGTACTATTTCAGCTTCTGTTGCTTTTACAGTCTCCAGGAGCCCTTTCCAATCTGCATGATCACTCATAGCAAAACCGGCATCTGCACTCCGCCATCTCCGGGCACCCCGTACCTGCATCCAGCCGGAACATATTGCCGTTGCATGATCCGGAATTTTTTTGATAGTATTACTGTCCAGCAAAGCAGGAGGAACTATTACAATTTCATGTTCCATTTCCTTTGGACGTTCTTTAAAGTCAGCGACGGTATAATCCGGGAGATCAATGCCCACTGTTTCAAAAGCTTCATTGAGCTTTCCGATGGATTGATGAACATATATTTTTCCCAATCCTTCTACAGCTTTCATAATCCGTTGGGCTTTTCCCAGTGAATAGCCGATAAACACAGATGTTTTATTGTTCTCGCGGTTTTTCAGTACCCAGTTTTGGAGTTTTTTGTTGAGATCTTCAACTTCCAGCCAGTTATAGATAGGCAGAGCAAAAGTACTCTCCGTAACAAATTCATTGCATTTTACCAGTTCAAAAGGAGTGCTCAATCCATCATGCTGAACTTTATAGTCTCCGGAAATCACAGTAATATATCCTTTATATTCAAGCCTTATTTGTGCTGAACCAATAATGTGGCCCGCCGGATGAAGAGAAAGCTGAACACCGTTTACCATTATTATTTCACCATATTCCACACTCTGGCATTGGATGTCTGTTCCAATTCTCTGATGCAGAATAGGCTTGGTAAAATGGTGGCAGAGGTATTTTTTCATTCCCCACCGGGCATGATCTGCGTGGCCATGGGTAATGACTGCCATATCGACAGGCCTCCACGGGTCTATATAGAATTTTCCTTGGGGACAATAAATACCTTTATTAGTAAGTGTGATTAGTTTCAATGGTGTGATTTGTTTTAATTAGCCTTCAAAAACTTCACCAAATTACGATAAACTGTTGATTTTTTTTAAATTTTAGACAAAGTCGGCGATGATCAATTCGTTATAAATAAAGAACTTTTCTGAATTACTTTTCAAAATCATAGAGGTTGATCCCGGTTTCTTCATCTTTCACTTTTATAACTCTTGTATTTAACGGGTAAAAAATAAATTCAGCTGCTCCCCGGACTGTAGCGTCTAAAAGGTGACCTGCGAGGGCAGTGTAATCTTCTCGTCCCAGGGTAATATGCAAGTGAAGCAGTGGATTGCCTTCTATTTCAGAAACATTTCCGGAAATATTGGTCACTTCCATTTGCTCTTTGAAAGTTTTGTCTACATAATTTTTTGTAGAAGGATTAAAAAACCTTAAGGTTGCTTCACTTACGGCACCAATTCCTGTTACTTCACCTGCTGTAATGTGTTGATTTTTAATAAAATCCGTTAATGTCTCAACGATTTTGGATTTATTTCTGACACTTACGATATATGCAAACTCTACTTTTCTTGCGGACCAATTATTTCCTTTGAGGTTTTGTGTATTCATGATGAACGATTTATAGTTAAAAATAAGCCGTAAAACAGACCGAAACATTTACAGATGAAATCTCCGGTAAATGCATGCAATAATTATGCTTTATTACTGGTTTAAACAAAAAATACTGTGTCAATACAAAGTTTCTATGACCGGAACACCGGAAATTAATGAAAATTACGGAAATTTGCAGCAAATAAGAAGTAATGAAGATTGTAGACATTGAAAGCTGGAACAGGAAAGAACACTTTGAATTTTTTTCCGGTATGGCAAACCCATACTTTGGATTTACAACTGAAGTAGATTGTACAAAGGCCTATGATATTGCCAAAGAAAAAGGATATTCCTTTTTTGCGTATTACTTTCACAAGTCCATGGTGGCTGCTAATTCTGTAGATGAATTAAAGCTTAGGATTCTGGATGGCCAGGTAGTTCAGTTTGATACCGTTCATGCCGGAAGTACAATCGGAAGGCCGGATGGAACATTTGGCTTTTCATTTACCCATTTTTCGGCAGACTTTGAAGTTTTTAATACTTCTTTGCAGAAAGAAATACAGGAGGTACACGCATCTACGGGATTAAGGTTAAGCAACAACAGATTGGGCAAAGACCATATCAGGCATACAACAATTCCCTGGAACTCCTTTAGTGCTATTGTCCATCCTACTGATTTCAACACGAATGAATCCGTACCCAAAATATCCTTTGGAAAATTTAGTATCCGGGATGGAAGGAAATATCTTCCGGTTTCCATTGAAGCCCACCACGGGTTGGCAGACGGAATTCATCTCGCAAAATATGTGGAGGCATTTCAGAAAGAGCTCAACAGAGAATGATGAGCCAGATTTGAATTCTATTGTTAAAATTCAATAATCGCTTTATCAAGATCATGATAAAGCAGTATTTTCCAATGGTTTTCCCTGGCTTCTTTTTCCCACTGCAGCCTCAGTGACATTGCTTTTCTTCCGTCAAAATCAGTTTTATACGCCAGATGGTATTTTAAGTAAGAGGCCTGTGGAAGATCATCAGCCCCATAGAATACGGTTTCCCCGTCTTCTCTGATCCAGAAAACCTGCATGAAAGGCGTATGTCCTCCTGCCACTTCATAGGATATTTCGTCTGTGATCTGCCCTTGATCTTTCTCCATCCAAACAACATTGGGTAATTGAACCAGTTTTTCCAGTATATCAAAATCAAAAGAAGGATTTCCTTTATTTTCCATGGCAAAGTCCAGCTCTCTCCTCTGTATGTACATTTTTGCATTGGGAAAGGCAGCTTCAAAGCCATCAGTCGTAATTTTTACGGCTCCTTCAATATGGTCTTTATGCAGATGAGAGAACAGGATCTTCGTAATCCGGTCCGGATTTATTTTTTCCTTTTCAAGAATTCCGGAGATCACTGAAGTTCCATCATTATTTTTCCAGCCAATGCCTGCGTCCAAAAGAATATAATCGTTTCTGGTGATGATAAGGAAGGGCTGTACAGCCATTTTAATTCCTGTAACAGTTTCAAAGTTTTCTTCAGTTAAAAGAGTAAAATCTTTGGTTTTGCTTGTTGAGAAATTGCCTTCTTTGAGTGGAATGATTTTCATGCTGCAAATTTCTTTAATATTTCTAAAAATCAACCCATTTTTCATCAATATAAATGATCAACAAAAA
Source organism: Chryseobacterium gallinarum (assembly GCF_001021975.1). Taxonomy (NCBI): domain Bacteria; kingdom Pseudomonadati; phylum Bacteroidota; class Flavobacteriia; order Flavobacteriales; family Weeksellaceae; genus Chryseobacterium; species Chryseobacterium gallinarum. The sequence continues at coordinate 3,880,016 of NZ_CP009928.1, forward strand.
CAATCAGACAAAAGGTTTACCAGCTATTCAGGCCATCTTCCAGGGCTCTGGTATAATTGATCTGATCAAAAGAGTAGAGATCAGGGGACTTATGAGCACCGCCCCGTCTTTGTTCATCAAGTTTTCTCAGGACTCCTGAATTTTTGATCTTTTTATAAAAGTTTCCACGATTGAGTTTTTTACCTAGTATGGCTTCATATAATTTTTGCAGTTCAGGAAAGGTAAACTTCTCGGGCAGAAGATTGTAGCCAATGGGTTTATACGAAATCTTTTCACGTAAAGTAAGCAAAGCCTTTTCGATTATTTCCCTGTGATCCATGGCAAGCTCAATCTCCGGAAGCTGTTTTAAATAAATCCATTCGCAGGTTTCGCTGATTTCATCTGCAACAGGATAGATTTCGGAGGAATTGTACAGGGCATAGTAGCCCACAGAAATAAATCTTTGTTTCTGAAACAAGGTATCATCAAAATCTTCGAAGTAATATTCACTTCTGTTTTTCTTTCCGAATATTCCAAATTCTTCAAGAAAAACATTAGTTACTCCCGTTCTGGATTTTAATATTCTGATAACGGCTTCATCCAGGTCTTCATCTTTTCTTACATAGCCGCCCGGAAGCATCCATTGTTTTCTGTAATGCATTTTTGCCAGCAGCACTTTCAGTTCGTTCTGATCAAAGCCAAAAACGACCGGATCTGCAGAAATATGAGGGAGGTAAATTTCTTTTGCTTCAACAGATCTTTTGAGAATCTGTTCTTTAGAATCCATTTCATTCATAAAAAACTGTGTTATTACAAATGTAAAGAAAATGAAATAACAATTTGAAAAATACTTGATTGAGGTGTAGTAAAGAAAAAGATATTTTGTTGCCCGACATTAATTTTGTGTTACAGCCGGTTATTTTTTGTTAAAATGATTACCTTTGATTCCTTAAAATCAGTAGATTTTGAATAGAAGATTTATTGATATCAACTATTCAAAATACTTTTTATCCAATAAAATTTTAAATGTAACATGCAGGTGAATTCTTCCAACGGTATTTCCCGGACTGTAATCTGGTTGATGGCCATTATTTCAGGACTTGTAGTCGCAAACAATTATTACAACCAGCCTTTACTGGCTCTTATTTCCGAAGATCTTAAGGTTTCTGAAAGTGCGGCAAGCCGGATTTCCGTACTTACGCAGATTGGGTACGCGCTGGGATTATTGCTGATTGTACCGCTCGGGGATAAATTTTTCCGTAAGAAATTAATTCTGATAGACCTGTTTCTTGTCTTCGGTTCCCTGCTATGGATGACTTTTGCCGATCAGTTATGGATGCTGTATGCTGCCAGCTTGTTGATTGGAGCTACTTCTGTTATTCCACAGCTCTTCGTTCCCATTGCTGCCGAATTATCAACAGATAAGGAGAAATCCTCCAATATCGGATTGGTGATGTCCGGACTGTTGTTAGGGATTCTTCTTTCCCGTTTCATAGGAGGGATAGTAGGGGAAATCTGGGGATGGAGAGCTATGTTTGGTATTGCCGCAGGACTCATGGTCCTGGTATGGCTGGCAGTGTATAAAATGCTACCAGAGCTGCACCCTAATTTCAAAGGAACCTACAGAGAATTAATGCAATCTGTGATTCATCTTGCCAGGACTCAGCCTATTCTTCAACTGGCATCTTTCCGTGGGGCTATGGCTTTCGGATCCATGTGTGCTTTATTTACGACATTGGTATTTCATATGGAGAAGCCACCGTTTAACGCAGGATCTTCCGTAGTCGGAAGTTTTGGACTGGCAGGAGCTGTGGGGGCATTGGCAGCGGCAAAAGTGGGTGCACTTCAGAAATACTTAGACCTTAACAGGATTATCTTGTATTCTTTATTGATTGTGATAGGGAGCTGGGGCTTTACTTATTTTGCAGGAGAAACCTATTGGGGACTTATTGTAGGAGTTATCCTTGTGGATCTCGGGGTACAGTCAAGCCATATTATGAATCAAACCAATTATTTCCTGATTAAATCCAATGCTGTCAACAGGTTGAATACGGTGTATATGGTTTCTTATTTTATTGGAGGTTCACTGGGGACCTGGCTGGCTTCTATTGCATGGCAAAAGGCACAATGGCCAGGAGTATGTTTTGTAGGGGCAACTTTCGGGGTATTGGGGCTTATTGCACACATCGTGTTCTGTAACAAGGTAAACAAAGCATAATGGCCTTGATTTTTGCATATAAATAGGTAAATAATCATAACAAAACGAAGTAAAATAGGTGAGACACTTAATTGTAATAAAACTTGTTACATTAAATAAAATGCACTAAATTTGCAGGGTAAATTCGTTAATACAATATTCAATTATGAAAATAGAAATCTGGTCGGACATCATGTGTCCGTTTTGTTATATAGGAAAAAATAATTTTGAACAGGCCTTACAGCAGCTTCCTTTCAAAGAAGCTGTGGAAGTAGAGTGGAAGAGTTTTCAGCTGGACCCAGGTTTAGATCCTGAAGAAACGCAAAACACGATTCAATACTTTAAAGAAAAAAAAGGATTTCCCGAAGCTCAGGCCAGTCAGATGATCAGTCAGGTGACTCAAATGGGGAAAGGAGCGGGAATTGATTTTAATTTTGAGAAAGCATTAATCACGAATACGTTCAGCGCTCACAGACTGCTTCATCTGGCTAAAAAGTACAATTTATCGAATGAAATGGAAGAAGCATTGTTTATTGCTCATTTCATCGATGGTAAAAACGTGGGAGATACGGATGTCCTGGTTGCTCTTGCTGAAAATCTTGGAATTGACAAAGAGGAAGCCCGAAAGGTAGTTTCTTCAGAGGAATTAGATTATGAAGTGCATCAGGATATTCAGGAAGCCAGGAATAACGGTATTTCCGGAGTGCCTTTTTTTGTATTGAACGGGAAATATGCGGTTTCGGGGGCACAACCGGTAGAAGTATTTAAAGAGGCTCTCGAACAGACCTATAAAGAAACTGTAAATCCTTTTAAAGATTTGTCCGGTGGCAGTGGTGCCTCATGCGACGCTGACGGCTGCAGCATTTAATATAAAACCCCGAATATCTTGATTATTTGGGGTTTTTATTTTTTTTGACAACAGGAGTATTTTCAGTATAGGGCAAAATATTACAGGAAACTGTTATATCTTTGTTATACACTAAACAAGCTATATAAATCTAATTTTTCAATGATAAAGATTAATGAAGAACTTCAGTTCCCGGTTTCAGATACTCTTTTTGTATTTGCCTTGGATTCGGAGGCAGGAACTGTATTTGACGGGAAAAATAAATTGATAACAGGTATCGGAAAAGTAAATGCTGCGATAGAATTAACCAAAGAAATTCATCAGAGGAAGCCTAAGTTAATTATCAATTTAGGTTCGGCAGGCAGTAAAGAGTTTCGTAAAGGAGAAGTTGTATGCTGCACAAAATTCATTCAGAGGGATATGGATGTCAGAGGGCTGGGATTTAAAATGTATGAAACGCCCTTATCCGGAATTCCGCCTGTTCTGGAATATGGCCTCAAAATGGACAAGCTGAAAGAAGGGATTTGTGGAAGTGGGGACAGTTTTGAAATGAATCATTCCGAAACGGATTACAATATCGTAGATATGGAAGCATACCCTTTAGCACTTATTGCCCGGAAAGAAAATATTCCGTTTCTGTGCCTGAAATATATCTCCGACGATGCAGGAAATGATGCCGCAGATGACTGGAGCGTTCAGGTACATTTGGCTTCTGAAGCATTTAAAACCATTTTATTTTCATAAAAAAATGACATCAATTATTATCAACAAAGCATCCCCGGAAGATTGGGAGATCATACAGGAACTGGGCATTCTTACTTTTACTGAAACCTTTTCTGAAGATAATTCTGAAGAAGCAATGGAAAAGTATCTGGAAGAAAGCTTCAATACTGAAAAAATAAAGTCGGAGCTGAATAACTCTGATTCGATTTTCTATATTGCCTGGGAAGAAGATGATCCTGTAGGATATCTTAAGGTAAATTCAGGAAATGCACAAACAGAGTTGCAGGATAACAACAGTCTTGAAATTGAAAGGATCTATGTAAAGAAAAGCCATCATGGGAAAAAAGTGGGACAACTTTTATATGACCAGGCTGTGGATACTGCAAAAGCTTTACAAAAATCTTATGTATGGCTGGGAGTTTGGGAAGAAATCCTGCGGGCTTTACAATTCTACAGGAAAAATGGTTTTGTAGAGTTTGACAAGCATATTTTCAGGCTTGGAGATGAAGAACAGACGGATCTGATGATGAAGAAAATACTTGATTAATACAGCATGAAAAAGTTTATCAGCATTGTACTTATCCTGACAGCTTTTGTACAGGTTTCAGCCCAGAAAATTATTCATCAGGAAGTTTTCAGTCCTAAAATGAATAAAAAGATCAAAACAATCATTATTACTCCCAATCTTCTGCCTGATACCACGTATCCATCAGTATATATTCTTCATGGTTTCAGCGGTAATCCGGATAGAATTATCAAAGAGGATATTCCTGATCTGGTACAGAAAGCACAGGAATATAAAACCATTTATGTACTGCCGGATGGAGATTACAGTTCATGGTATGTAGACAGTCCTATTATGAGGGATTCACAATATCAGACTTTTATCGGGAAGGAGCTGGTAGATTTTATTGATAAAAATTATCCCGTAAAGGCCGAAAAAAAGTCCAGGGGAATTCTGGGATGGAGTATGGGAGGGTACGGAGCTACCAATATCGGGGTTACTTACAACAAAACATTTGGAATTGTCGGAAGCTCATGCGGTGCTCTTGATTTTAATTCTCTTAAGGAAGGATATCAGAAATATATGGTGAACAGGGTATTGGGACCGTTAGAGTTTTTAAATCCCAATTTCCTTACAGACAGCAAAATAAAATTAATGGCCGGTGCTGATCAGCAATACATTTTTGATTGTGGTACAGATGACAGCCAGATGATCACTATGAACCGGAACTTCCATAAAAAGCTTACAGAAGCCAGAATTCAGCATTTATATATAGAATCTCTGGGTGGCCATGTCCCTGAATACTGGAGCAGGTCATTATCTGAACAGCTTGCTTTGTTTGAAAGATTTTTTAAAAAATAACAGCGGCATACCAAAAAACAGCCTGGCCAATCTGCCGGGCTGTTTAACAAAAATATAAATCTAATTAATTCTAACTTCATTCCCCCTCATCTTATAATTCTTAAGTAAAAACAGTGTAACAATTCCCACTACAAGCTCTATCATGGCACTTCCCCAATAAATACTCTTTACTCCAAAATAATGAGGCAAAATCAACATCAGTGGGATATAAAGAATAATCTGACGAAGGAAAACCAGAAAGCTCGCTTTTTTACTCTGGTTGACCGCCGGATAATAGGAGAGTGCTAATACCGTTACCGGCAATAAAGGCAAAACAGAAAAAAATAGCCTGAAGTCGAGAATCTGATGCTGCTCCGCAGAATATCCCGGAAGCATCAGGGCGATCAGCTTTTCAGGGAAAAGCAAGGCAACCAGGAAAAATGGAGCCAGTATTGCCACTCCCGCCATAATATAGGTCCTGAGAAATTTTCCTGCCCGATGAAACTGTCCTGCTCCGAAATTGATTCCCACTACTGGCTGCAAGCCCCTCATTAGTCCAAATAAAGGAGTAAGGAGGAAAAGAAAAAACCTGTTCAGTACCGTGAAGAAGGAAATATCTTTCTCCGTTCCATAGGCAGCAATCGCATTGAAAATAATAATACTCTGAATGACACTCATTATAGAAAGTATCATTTCAGGAAGCCCCAGTTTTAAAATCCTTTTCCCGATTACTTTATCGTAGGAAAATGATTTCCATTGCGTAGAAAAAGAGCTTTTACCTCTGGCATAATAATAAAAACCTAAGAGGGAATATATAAGCATTCCACAATTGGTAGCCCATGCGGCACCTGCAACACCCCATCCGAATCCTGATATAAAAACAGGTTTAAGAATGATATCAATAACAAGACCTGCAGTGATCATGGCTGCTGCAGTTTTCATCTTTCCTTCGGCCCTGATCAGCATATTCAATGCCAGTCCATAGATCCAGAAAACAGTTCCGATAAGGGTGACACGAAAGTATTCTACGGCAATCATCTGAAGATTTCCCCTCGCACCCATCATTGCCATAAGCTCATGAGCAAACATATAAGCAGGAACAGCGCATAAGACGGAAAAAAAGATACACAGGAAATTGAAACTTCCGAATAAACGGTACAACCGGTCTTTATTATTCTCTCCGATCCATATGCTTACGGCTGCTCCGGCTCCCGTTCCGGCCCATCTCCCAAATCCCAGCACAATCTGGGACAGGGGATAAGCCATTCCTACTGCAGCCAAAGCCTGGGTATTGATAAGATAACCTACAAAAATAGCATCCAGAAAATTATTGATTCCATACAGGACAATAGCGGCAACGGCAGGCCATGAGGTTTCCCACATAACCGTTTTCATATCACCTTCTAAGATGAATGTTTTGCGGTCCATGCTTTCCGGGTATTAAACTCCTGGAAAGCGATTCTTTTTTCTACCTTGTAAACCTCTTTTCCAGCAATAGTATTAATAATCAAAGCATTCCGGTAGGCGCCCATCCCAAGGTCAGGTGTAACAAAACCGTGGGTATGAAGCTCTGCGTTCTGCACAAAAATATTCCCAGCCTGGTCAATTGTATAGTAACGGCTTACTTCAAAGAGACCTTCTTCCGTTCTTTGAATAAGTTCCTCAATTCCCTTCAGGAACTTAGGTTCTTTATACTTATAACCTGTGGCCAGAACAATATAATCCGAAATGTGAGTAAATGTAATGTGTTCCTGAACATGAGTGAAATTCAGCGCATATGAATTTCCTTCAGGGGAAATACTGTCTAGCTGGCAGCTGGGTTTTAAGGCAACATTCAAAGGAGCATTTCCTACACTCATTTCATATAAAGTATCGAAAATATCATTGATCAGATCAAAATTGATTCCCTTATAAAGCGGGGGTTGCTTTGCCAGAACTGCTTTGCGCTGGGATGGAGGCATATTGTAGAAATGATCCACATATTCCGGTGAAGTCAGTTCCAGCGTCAGTTTTGAATATTCCATCGGGAAAAACCGGTCCGGTCTGGTAAACCAGCTCATAAAAAGCCCATTATCAGTTTCAGGAAGAAGATCCCGGAAAATTTCTGCTGCACTTTGCCCCGATCCGATAATGGAAACAGAACCCGCATCCAGGATGCTTTCTTTATGTTTCAGATACTCTGAGGTATGAATGACATTGGGAAAATTTTTATCCTCCATAAATGCAGGAAGATTCGGTTGTGTTCCGGTTCCCAGTACTATTTTTTTTGCGTAATATTTTTTGACATCATTATTTTTCAGATCCAGGACATCAATAGTAAATAGCTGTTCAGGTCCGTTAAAAATAATATTCTCAACTTTTTTTCCGAACTGGCAATTTTGCAACTTCCTTGCTACCCATTGGCAATAAAGGTTGTATTCTTTTCTTAAAATGTAGAAGTTTTCTCTGATGTAAAACTTATACAAACGATCTGTTTCTTTTAGAAAATTAAGGAAACTGTATTGGCTTTTGGGGTCTGCCATCGTTACCAGGTCTGCCATAAACGGAACCTGCAGTGTTGCATTATCCAGCATCAGTCCCGGATGCCAGTCGAATCCTTCCGCCTGGTCAAGAAATAGTGCCGAAATACCTTCCACCGGTTCAAGAAGCGCGGCCAGTCCTAAATTAAAAGGACCAATCCCGATCCCGATAATATCATATATTTTATTATTTTCCAATGTATTATATTTTAAATGTTTCATTGAGAAAGACTTCAACTCCGTTTCAGACTATTGCATGGATATCTGTTGTCAAGCAACCGGAGCCGAAGTTCTGATTATTTATTCCGTTTAGTATAGTTTTAAGCATTATTCGTCTCCAGCCTGCTTTCCGGACATTTCTCCCAATAATTCTCACGGGTACAGAAAGTAAGGTAAGCTGTTTTATGAGGCATTGTGATCACTCCTTCTCTTGTATATCCTAACCGGGTAATCAGCCTGTCGGTAGGAACAGCCTCTATTGATGCTTCTCCAATACATTTCCCAACTTCCGGAAGGGAAAATATATAATCCAAGGCAACCTGGAAAGACTGGAAAGAAAACTTCTTATCCTTGCGTGTTTCTGCTACAAAAAAATGAGTTCCATAGTCCGTAGGAAGTGAGTCGTAATAAGCACCAACAATATCCCTCATTGGCCAGTACGGTTCAAAGCTGAATTGTGCCACTCCATTCACTTCTCCTATAAAGCTGTGCTGCTCATCACTTGGAAGGATAGTTCTGAACCAAAGCTCAAGGTCACGTTTAGGTCCATCCATTTTCCAGAAAGGTTTGGCATGTTCCCTGTTGAACCATTCGTGAACCATTTCAAAATCCCGGTCAAAGTCGAAAGGTCTTATACTTATGTCTATGTTTTCTTCCTCAAAACGACGGGAATATACTGTTCCTGTAGTTTGAGGCTTTATAAGCCTGTGGCTGTAAAAGTACTTGTTAAGAGGATTGGGTGTATCCAGGAAAACGGCAGGATATTCCATTGATTCATCGGCTTCATTAATATTTTGTAAACTGGTGATCAGATTTCCTTTTGTATACCAGTTTCTTGTATTGATGATATAGTTTACCAAGCCGGTTTCATCTTCATTTTCAAGTTCTTTAAATGCTTTGTAAATAAGGTTGATCAGCTTGTTTTCATCCGCTAACCTGTTGCATCCTAAAGCATTAACAACTCCGAGAATGTTGTTGGTTACCAGATAATACGTGTATTTTGGAGCTAAGGATTCCTCATCTATAATAGACTGACTCTCATCTGCAATTCCCGGAAGAGCCTGAGAAACCATTTCTTTTCTCCCTTCCCTGAAAAAGAATCCCTGATTATCCCTGAAGTAAATCTTGGCCGGGAAACCTTTTTTATCCAGCTCTACCATAACATTTTGCTGATGGAATTCACAGGCAAGCCCATAGGTATTCAGAATTCTGACAATGGGTCTTACACAGAGATGCAGATATTGCCTGAACCATTCCAATGCAATTTTTTCTATTGGCTGATTTAGCTTTTCCGCTGTATTGGTTATAATATTCTGAAGTCTGGAAGGTTTCCCAAGAATTCCATCCTGACATAAAGCTGCCAGAAGGGTTACGTTTTTATTCTTATTTTCTCCCTGGAAAAGATTTCTTCTGATACTGATGTTGAATCCGTTAATTATTTTCCCGTTGAATGTAACGGCCATAAAAGCAGGATCTACCATAAAATCTATTTCAGGAAAATCTCTCTGAAGATTTTTCCCCCATTCGGTTTTCAACAGCATGCTGATGTCATGACCACGGTGAAGTTCCGGGTACAGATTAATTCTTTCTGAATTGGTAATCTTTACATGCAACGAAAATTTAAACATCCATTTATAATCCTCATTGTAAACTGTTCTTACTGAAGAAGTAGGAGTGAAGAAGTCTCCATAATGGCCTAGTGCAAAAAGGAGTCCCTGCTCCTGTATAATCTGCACGTTTTCCTGTGCCAACAGATAATCTGCCTCCCATGGGTGCATTGGAAGGATATGGTACTCCGGATGCTGATCCCAAAGTTTTTTATGCTCAGGGTTCAGAAGTGGATAGACTTTTTCCGCCAACTCTTTACTTACCCATTCTCCGTCCGCATTTTTTTCGATCATGTTTTCAGGATGTACCAGGAAATAAAATAGCTGAAATCTTCCGGAGGTTTCCGGAGAATATTTTAATAAATCTTCACCCGTAAATCCTTGCTTGGATTTCGGTACGGGATGAAGGATATGCCCCAAAATAAGAGATTGTTCCGCTTCAATGAAAGACATTTCAAGATCATTAACCGGCTTTTTACTATGAATGGAGTGGTACAGGTATTCTGAAAGGTTTTCAATGCTGTTGTTAAGCCTTTCCAATATGGTTGAAACCTCAATGCCAGGATAAATTCCTTTTGCATATTCAGCAGTTAAGGCCATGAAGCCGTAAACATCCAGTTCTGAAACTTCATCTGTAGCCAGAACCCTCATTAATACAGGAAAATCAAAAAGATGTCTTCCACTTTCAGAAAAGTAAGTCACAGGAACATACACATCACATCCTATGGAGGAAAAATCTATTCTGATATGAAGATCAGTGGGTGTTTTTTGGAGATAGGCGGCTATTCCCTGGTCGTATTTGGGGATACCAAGATAGCGGCTCCAATTGGTAAATTCTTTCATATAGCAGTTGATAAGGGCAGTATAGTTTATCCTTTCTGCATAGTCAGGGATATTAGTTGATTGCAATGTATTCATTTCCGTATTTTTTAATGATGATAAGTATAGATTTAATGTCTTCAATGGTGGTTAAAGGATTCAGGATGGTAAACTTCAGATAAAACTGTCCGTTTACTTTGGTTCCTGCTGTAAGGGCATTCCCTTGTTTATAAAGCTGTGATTTGATATAAGTATTGATCCTGTTCAGGTCAAATGTTTTAAAAGGATCTGCCGAATACCGGAATACTAATGCTGAAATATCCGAATGGTTTAATAATTCGAAATGCGGATCCTGTTCCAGAACTTCTGCAGCTTCAGCGGAGACCCGGATAATTCTGTCAATGTAATTTCCTAATCCTTCCTTTCCGATGATCCTGAGGGTAAACCAAAGCTTCAGGGCATCAAAGCGCCTGGTTGTCTGTATTGATTTATTGACCTGGTTGGGAATTTCATCTTCATCATGATCTTTGGGATTTAAATAATCGGCATAATGGGTGATCAGCCTGAAATAATTTTTATCCTTAACCATAAATCCGCTGCTGCTTACGGGCTGGAAGAAAGCTTTGTGATAGTCTACCGTCACAGAATCTGCATCCTCAATACCATTGATTAGATGGCGATATTTTTTTGTTAAAAGCAGGGCACATCCATAGGCTGCATCCACATGGAACCATAAGCTGTATTTTTTTGCAATTCCCGAAATATTAATCAATGGATCAATATTTCCAAAATCAGTAGTTCCTGCGGTCGCTACAACAGCAATAGGAATATTTCCGTTCTCAATTTCCCTTTTGACAGCATCTTCCAGCAATATACTGTTCATTCTGAAAGAACGGTCTGTTCTGATCTTAACAATTGCCTGCTCTCCAAGTCCTAAAATAGATGCACTTTTCTGAATGCTGAAATGGGCCGCTTCGGAAACAAATATTCTGAAACGGTGAGCTTCTTCAGGCAGGCCGTCCTTCTTGATGTTATGATTCAGAAAGGTCATCGAAAAATGATCCCTCGCCAAAAGCATTCCCATCAGGTTACTTTGGGAGCCGCCACTGGTAAAAATTCCATCCGATGATTCACCGAAACCTATTTCTTTACAGGTCCATTCAATGAGTTTTTGTTCCATCAGCGTTCCCCCGGCACTCTGATCCCATGTATCCAGGGAAGAATTAACAGAGCTGATCATCGCTTCTGCTGCAACGGCAGGAATAACCACCGGACAGTTGAGATGAGCAACATATTTGGGATGATGGAAAGCTATGGCATGCTTGGTATAAAGGTTGTTTACTTCTTCGAAAAGCGCTTCGTAACTTACGGGAGGAGCATTGAGATCAACAGATTCAAACTGTTTTCTCAGCTCTTCAGGTGAAACTCCACTGAAAGGCTGGCGACTATTCTCCAAAAATGCAATAACACTTTGTTGTGTCCTGTACATTGCATTTTGGTATTCGTGAATATTGATATCACAGAATAAATGTTCCAGATTTGGGAAAAGACTATCCTTTTCCGAAGCAATCTGCCTGGTAATGACCGTATTCATAATATATTGAATTTGTGTTCTTTTTACTCTCTTATATTATCGCTTTAATGAAGAGATGAATAATAGTTTCTGGTAAATACCCGTTAATTTTAGGGTAATTAAATTGAATTCACACCTGTTAATAGGTTATCGTGTAGCCGACGGAAAATGTAGTTCCCCGGCCCTGATAAGCAAATGCTTTTTGAGGAGCTCCGTAGAAAAAAACGGAACGTTGCCCCCAAATGGAAGTATATTGCTTATTAAAAATATTCTGGATTCCGAAATTAAGGGTCCCTTTATTCAGCTTGATGTCACCTACAAAATCGAATAAGGTGTATCCGTTAATTTTCATATCAGCCAGATCCGTATAGTTCATAGAATTCTGCATCTGTAATCTCAATGAGAACTTTTTAGCATTCCAGCCTGTAAAAATCATAAATTTTGACGGATTGGTAGTATAAACCGACTGATTTTGCCACCCCTTATCTACGGTTTGAGTTTCGGATGCCATGAGCAAAATATTTCCTCCTAACTCCAGACCTTCAATAAACCGGTAGCCTAAAGCTCCTTCAAAACCATAATTTCTAAGTTTCTGATCGAGCAGGGAAACGGTAAAAGCAGCATTGTCGATTTTCAAAGTCTTGCTGGAAAGTGCGTAGAAAAATGATCCCTGGGCATACCAACCGCTTTCTGAAGTCCTGTTATGTCTGAAGCCCAATTCGATCTGATCCGTTTTAATACCACTTAGAGGCTGCTCGGCAATGTTTATACTGTTCAGGAGGTTCCAATGGTTGTTCACCAGTTCATATTTTCCGAAACCATAGGATTTTGCTGCATCAGGTACCGCAAACCCCTGGGAAAAACTGAACCATGTCTGCCATGATGGAGTTATTTTGTACAATAAACTTCCGTTAAGCAATGTCACCTCATAATTATTTTTCCCTCCTTTTACCACATCGGCTGAGTTACCATAGCCGAAATGCATATAAACCTGTTCTTTAAATCCTACAAAATCTTCCAGTTTTACATTGATGAACTGTTGTCTGATGCCGCCGGAAAGGATGAGTTCTTTCGTAATGTTCCAGTCTGCCTGGATAAAGCCTGCCAGTGTAAATATTTTTGTATCGGGGTATCTTCCTACAAAAGCGTCCGCTTTATTGATCAGGCCTCCGGATTCGCTGCTTATTTTAGGATTGAAGATCGCCTGATCTCCGTTGAATTTCTCATAATCAATGTCTGTTCCGTAGGTAAAATTAAAAGCATTCCACTTTTTGGATAGTACGGCTTTCGCTCCATATACATCTGTATTTCCTCTCCCTGAGGATAGAAAAACAGGGAGAATCACTCCTGCCGGAGGTTTGGGGATTTCTGCAAAAGAAGCACCGAAATCTGCCTCTTCTCTTCTTCCATAGGCCTGAAGAAGCAAATGATGTCCTCCTAAAATATTTCTGAGGTTGTATTGCAGGTTGGCCATAAAGCGCTCTGTCCGGGGTACCACATCCGATTCAGCTCTTCCTGCTACATTGATTAGATCAGGATTCTTTGTGGTAAATCCTGCAAAATTTTGTCCGAAGGAAAGCCATTTTTTGTTTCTGACCTTTGAATTATAGTATTGAAGATCCAGACTGATATCCTGATCAGGACTGAGCCTTGCGCTGAGTCCTCCTAAGATGTCAATAGAACGGTTATATTGAAAATCGGCCTGCTTCACATCGGTAATAATCTGGTCTCCATTGGCATCAAAAGCCCCTTCATTTTGGGTGAATGCAGCTCCGAGCCTGAACTTTACCACGTCATTTCCCCCTTCCACAGATTGGGCGATCCTTTTATCCAGGTCGTCTTTGTGAAATCCTGTTTTAAGGCCTGCAGAAGTTTCGAAAGCCAGGGTCTTGGATGCTGGTTTTTTGGTGATGATATTAATAATACCTCCTGTTGCATCTCCTCCGTAAATGGCAGATGCTCCGGATAAAACTTCAATTCTTTCAATGTTAAAAGGATCAATGGCATCAAATTGTCTGCTTGCAGCCCTTGTACTGTTTAATGAGACCCCGTTGAGCATTACCAGAACATTTCTTCCCCTCATATTCTGGGCATAATTGGTTCTTCCCTGATTTCCGAAATCAAAACCCGGAATCATATTCCCTAATACTTCTTTCAATCCGGTGCCACCTCTTATTTGGCTCTGAAGTTCTTTTTCCCCGATAACCCAGACTGTACCAGGAATTTCACTGATCTGTTTGGGAGAACGGGAAGATACAAGAACAACTTCATTGATATCTTTTGTAGTAATACTGTCCTGCTTGTTTTGAGCAGAAGTATGTGCAGACAAGGCAGCCAATAGAAAGACTGAAAGTACATATTCTCGTTTCATTTATTTAGAACAATTAAAAATAATGAAGTAAATATAAAATAATATTGTTCAAAAAATCAAAATGATATTTGTCACATATTTCAAAACAAAGTGAGTGCGGTCAGAAAAAGAAGCTAAAAAAGAATCTCCTGTTTTTAAAAAAGTGGAGTACCGCTCATTTCTTTTCAGTCTCAAAATGAGACATAAAAAGCCGGCTATAAAGATAAAATTAACAAAAAAATAATACGAGTAGCTATGAAAAAAGGAAAAAAATAGTTCAATTTATTGCTGAAAAAATCCCCAAAATGATGAGTTAGATCAACAATTTTAAATTTTTCGAAAAAATATCAATACTTTTCTCCATCTCTCGGAAGTCGAGATCACCAAATCCTATTCTCATGGCGGTAAGTCCTTTGTTTTGGTAGAGAAGGGTTTTAGGAATAAAAAGATTATCCCGGGAACAATTTCTGCTAAGCTGCATCAGATTTACAGGAACGTTCCATTCCATCCAGATTGCGAGTCCTCCTGAAGGTTTTTCAAAAGTAATAAGGTCACTTAGCGTTTCATGAAGTAATAAAGCCAGATAATCACGCCTTTCCCGGTACACTTTTAGAGACTTTTTCAGGTAACGGTTAATTTCTCCTTCTTCAATCATTTCCCCCAATGCCCTTTCCATCAGGATATCTCCTTGCCGGTCAATAATCCCAAGGTATTTCCGCATTTCCGCCATAATATTCTCCGGAGCTACAATAAAGCCTGTCCTGAATCCTGGAGCAAGCGATTTTCCGAAAGAGCCGATATAGATTACCATTCCGTTAGTATCAGCACTGGCCAGGGGAAGAATAGGGCTTTTATCATAATGGAATTCATAGTCATAGTCATCTTCAAGAATAACGAACCCGTACTCATTGGCTAATTCCAGGAGCTCAAACCTTCTCTGGGCACTTAATGCTACGGTGGTGGGATAATGATGGTGCGGAGTCAGGTACAGCATTCTTATTCTGTGCTTCTGGCAGGCTTCTCTTACACTTTCTACGATAATTCCATCTTTATCAATGGAGATAGGCATCATACGGACCCCGGCTTTCATGAAGATCATATTGACTGAAAAATAGCTTAAAGCTCCCACCAGAACAATATCTCCCGGAGAAAGAAGTATTTCGGAAACAATATAAATACTCATTTCCGTACTCCGGGTAATCAGAAGATTGTTTTTGGATATAGGAAGCCCGCGGGAAAGATTCAGATAACGGGACAGATGTTCCTTAAAAAACTCACTTCCGTCATGATTATAATGTCCCAATGCTTTTTGATTGGATTTCCGTTTGAGAATTGAACTGTAAAATCTCGAATGCTGGTCGATCTGTGTCAACCTGATATCCGGAATCCCGTCATTAAATACATATTCACAGTCTGAATGTTCAAAAGGGTTATCCAGAATATTTGATGTTTTAAAAGAAAAACCGGTAATTTTAGGATATTGCTGAAGATTATTCTCTTCAAAATCTTTTACTTTTACAGGAATATCCTGATCTTTCCCGATGACAAAAGTACCTTTATTGGGGAAACTTTGTGTCCAGCCCTGTGCTGACAATTCATCATATACGGCAACTGCAGTATTGCGGTGTACATCCAGTATTTCACTAAAGGTTCTTGTGCCCGGAAGCTTTGTTCCTAAAGGAAGGTATCCTCGCTGGATGGCATTCACCAGCTGATTGGCGATCTGTAAATAAATTGATGTTTCAGATTTTCTGTCAATTTTGATAAAACTTTCATAAGGAATCTTAACCGGACTATCCATAATATTAAAACTGGCACCATATAACCATCCGGCAATATACTACATTTGACATCAAAATAAAAATTATGGAATTTCATCATCTGCTGCTAAAAATTGTGCAGGATAACAGTACTCATGCCAAATGGCTGAATACTTTATCTTTTATGGAAAATGCCGGAGCAAGAAAAATATCAAAATGCGAACATTCGGTTTCTGTAACATTGATTCAGCTGAAGCATGCTGCTGAAGAACATCGTCATGCCTATTACCTGAAAAAACAGATCGCCAAGATACATCCGGAACTCTGCAAAACTTATAAAAGTGAAGAGCTTATGGCTCCCATTGCAACCAGGCAGTATCTGCATTCTTTGGATACTAAAGCCTGCAGGTATCTCCGTACTGTCTTTCAGCTGAATCAGGAAGAACTGAAATATGCAGCGTATCTGTTTGTAACCTATGCTATTGAAGTCCGTGCTGATGAATTGTATCCCGTCTATCAGGATATTCTTACCAAAGAGGCTTCAAAGATTATGGTAAAATCAATTATTCTGGAAGAAGAAGGTCATCTTGAGGAAATGATCAACCAGCTGAACGAGTTTTCCGGTGACTGGCAACAGCATGCAGAAAATATATTGAAAATAGAAAAAGCCTTATACAATCAATGGATTGATGCCATAACTGAAGAAGTATCACAATTGGATTATGCTTAAGAATTTTCAGGAGATCCTCGGGAAAAGAATGCAGGAGGGAACATTCAGAAGCTTAAAAACACGATCCGAAGGAGTGGATTTTTATTCAAATGACTATCTGGGGTTTGCAAGAAATAAAGAATTACAGGATATTCTTTTGAAGGAAGTTATGAAACATCCTCACTTCCTGTCCGGCAGTTCTGGTTCAAGATTGATTAGCGGGAATACAGATACCGTTACTGTTATAGAAAATGATATTGCTCAGAAGCACCGGTTTTCATCAGCCTTACTTTTTCCGTCAGGGTACAATGCCAATCTTGCCTTGTTTTCAACATTGCCAGACCGACATGATGTTATTCTGGTAGATGAACAAATTCATCGTTCCGTACATGACGGATGTATATTGTCAAATGCCCGAAAATTAAAATGGAAACATAATGATCTGAAGGATCTTGAAAATTTGTTGAAAAAACAGACTTCTCATTGCTATATTGCTATTGAAAGCCTTTATTCGATGGAAGGGGATTTTGCTCCTATCCAGGAAATTGCAGCACTTGCTGAACAATATGAGGCTGATTTAATCGTGGACGAAGCCCATGCATTGGGAGTATTGGGATATGGATTGGTGGATAAGCATCAATTACAAAACCAGGTTTTAGCAGCAGTTATGACGTATGGAAAAGCCCTGGGAGCTCATGGTGCAGCCATTCTTTGCAATGATACCGTGAAATCCTACCTTATCAATTTTGCTTCTCCATTTATTTATACTACTTCAGCGCAGGATTTTCAATGGATGGCTATCAAAGCAGGATATGAGTTTTTAGATCATAACAAAGAGCTTTCAAAAAAACTTCAGGAGAATATTAAGGTTTTCAGAGATCAGAATTTACGGTCACCTTCTTCAGAAATCAGTCCGGTTCAGGCCATTCTAATGGAAGATAATGAGCAGCTGAAAGCTCTTCAGGCCCACCTGTATGACCATGGATTTTTAACATCGGCCATTTATAGTCCTACAGTAAAAAAAGGAACCGAGAGACTTAGGATATGTCTTCATAGCTTCAACACAGAAGATGAAATCGTAAAACTTACGGCCTTAATTAAAGAATTTATTTAAAACAAAAAGTAAAAAGATGCAAGAGCTAAAAATGGAGAAATGACCATTCGCTTTTGCCGCTCGAAAACTTGCTTTTTACAGTCACAACTCATATGAAAATATTTATAACAGGAATTGGGACAGAAATAGGAAAAACCGTTTGTTCGGCTATTTTAGTCCAGCATTTTAAAGCAGATTACTGGAAGCCGGTACAGTCCGGAGACCTCCATAATACAGACAGCAATAAAATTAAAAACTGGACAGATTCTCCTTTCTGCCATCCGGAAACATACCGTCTTCAGCTGGCGGCATCACCCCATCAGTCTGCACGTGAAGAAAATGTACACATTAAACTGGATGATTTCCGGCTTCCCGATACAGAAAATATATTGATTGTAGAAGGAGCAGGAGGATTGATGGTTCCGCTTTCAGACAACAGGTTTATGATTGATCTTGTAGAAACCCTGAACCTGCCGGCAGCACTGGTAATCAGAAACTACCTGGGATGCATCAACCACAGCTTGTTATCAATCATGGCTTTACAGCAAAGAAATATACCGCTGGAATATCTGATCCTGAATGGTGAATTCCCTGAAGATACTGAAAGAGTGATTTGCAGCTTCATTGAAAAGGATACAAAAATCATCAGAATTCCTGAAATCGGGCAGCCAGACAGGCAAACCATTACAACCGCTGCCAAAGCATTAACAATAACAAATTTATGATTATGGATACGAAAACAAAAACCAGACACGACTGGACAAAAGAAGAAATTGAGGAAATTTATCATTTACCCCTTATGGAGCTGATTTATAAAGCAGCTACCGTACATCGCGAATGGCACAATCCTTCCGAAGTACAGATCTCTACTTTATTGTCAATTAAAACAGGAGGCTGCCCGGAAGACTGCTCTTATTGCGGACAGGCTGCCCGTTATCATACCAACATTAAAGTACAGGCTTTATTGCCTACAGAGACTGTTATCGCCCATGCCCGAAAGGCAAAAGAAAGTGGATCATCCCGTTTCTGTATGGCGGCAGCGTGGCGTGAAGTACGTAATAACAGGGATTTCGACAGGGTGATTGATATGGTGAAAGGAGTCAATGAATTAGGCCTTGAAGTGTGCTGTACCCTGGGAATGCTTACTGAGGAACAGGCCGTTCGATTACAGGAAGCAGGTTTATATGCTTACAACCATAATCTCGATACTTCCGAGCAATACTATGAAGAAATCATTTCTACCAGGACATTCGACAATAGAATCAATACCATCAATAATGTAAGGAAGGCGGGAATTACAGTATGTTCCGGAGGGATTATCGGATTAGGCGAAACACATAGAGACAGAATTTCAATGTTGCTGACCCTGGCTACTATGCCTAAACACCCGGAATCTGTTCCGATCAATGCATTGGCAAGGGTAGAAGGAACTCCACTTGAAAATAAAGAAAAAGTAGATACCTGGGAAATGGTAAGGATGATTGCTACTGCAAGAATTGTAATGCCGTCTTCAATGGTAAGGTTAAGTGCCGGACGTATAGAAATGACCGAAACAGAGCAGGCATGGTGTTTTATGGCCGGAGCTAATTCTATTTTTACGGGAGAAAGAGAAACTTTGCTCGTTACACCTAATCCGGGGGTATCAGAAGACATGCAGATGCTGGAAACCCTTGGCCTTAAGCCGATGCTAAAAAAAGAAACCTGTTGCTAGAATAGAGTATAATAATACCTTATGAATTAAAGGTATTCTAACCGTATTATCAACCTGATAGCTGATTGATAAATATCGGTTATCCATATATTTTTTAATCAAATACATGAATACAATAACACAAACCGGTCTTCAACAAAGGGACAGGGCAGTCAACTGGCATCCCTATACCCAAATGAAAACTGCTGACGATATTATTCCTGTTGTAAAGGGGGAAGGAGCTTATCTGTATGATATTGAAGGGAAAAGATACCTGGATGTGGTTTCTTCCTGGTGGGTTACTTTACACGGACATGCTCATCCTTATATTGCGCAAAAGGTGTTTGAACAGCTTACTACTTTGGAGCAGGTAATATTTGCAGGATTTACCCATGAGCCGGCCATACAGCTTTCTGAGAACTTACTGAAACTGCTTCCTGATAACCAGGGAAAAGTGTTTTATTCTGACAATGGCTCTACCGCAGTAGAAGTTGCTTTAAAGATGTGTATTCAGTACACCTACAATCAGGGGAAGAAAAAGAATAAAATCCTGGCTTTTAAGAATGCCTATCATGGTGATACCTTTGGGGCGATGTCTGTAAGCGGGAAAAGCTATTGGACCCGGCCCTTTGAAAATATGCTGTTTGAAGTCGTTTTTATAGATACACCTCATGCCGGGAATCTGGAAGATTTAAAACGACAGATTGAAAATATAGCTGATGAAGTGGCCTGTTTTATTTATGAACCACTAGTCCAGGGAGCGGCCGGAATGCTGATGCATCAGGCCCGGGATTTGGATGAATTGATGAAATATTGCAGGGCTCAAGGCATTTTGATGATTCAGGATGAAGTTTTTACGGGTTTCGGAAGGACGGGGAAACTTTTCGCTGCCCGTTATCTTTCAGAGCAGCCTGATATCATGTGTTTTTCAAAAGGACTAACAGGAGGTACCATGCCTATGGGAATCACTACCTGTTCCGAACAGGTTTATGAGGCTTTCTGGTCGGATGACCGGCATAAAACACTATTCCACGGCCATTCTTTTACAGCCAACCCGCTGGCCTGTGCGGCTGCTTTGGCCAGTATGGAACTATTACTTAAAGAAGAAACCCAGATGAATATCAAACAAATCACCCGACAGCATTCCGTTTTTGTAAAAACGCTGGAATTGCATCCGAAAGTTGAAAATGCCCGCCATATCGGAACTATTTTAGCATTTGATTTTAAAACAGGATATGGCACCTCCTATTTTAATGAGGTAGGAAAAAAGCTTTATAACGAGTTTTTACAGAGAGGTATGATCATGCGTCCACTGGGAAACGTGATTTACCTGGTACCTCCTTATTGTATTACTTCTGAAGAGCTGGACTACGTTTACCGGAATATCACAGAAGTCCTTGATCAGTTTAAGGATCAATAGCCACAGGAAAGCCCGAGTCATTTGACTTTCCGGGTATAAAAAAAGGAAACATTTCATTAAGAAAGGTTTCCTTTTTATTAAAAATCCCATAGAAGTTAGTCTTCCACATATTTATTTCTCGCTGCTTTCATGCCAAAGTAAAGCATAAACAGTACAGCAATACTCAGAAAATAGAATGACATATTCCATGAGCTATCCCAATCGTGAAGCTTTCCAAAAACAGGCGGGCCAAAGGCTGCTATCAGATATCCTACTGATTGAGCCATACCGGATATTTTTACAGCATTGATACTGCTCTTCGTTCTTGCAGAAAAGAACAGGATTGATAAACTGAAGGATAAACCATTGGAAATACCGATGATGACAGCATTTACATAAATCCATTGGGATTTAAACCCTGCAAACATCATGGTACTTCCAAACATTAATGCACAGATAAACAAAATCAGTATTCGCTGGTCCTTCATTTTGCTGGCAATAATCGGACTGCAAAATGTGACCGGAATCATCGTAATCTGGATCACGAATAAAACCCATCCGGTACTTTCCTCCTGCATATTATAATTCGTAAGAAATGAAGGAAGCCAGGCTACCATACAATAATAAAATAAAGATTGCAGTCCCATGAAAATGCTGATATTCCATGCCTGTGGAGATCTGAAAATATTGAAACCGGAAGTGCTTAGTGCTGTGCCGGAATTTACAGGATTCTTTTTATTAATGATAAGTTCCAGGAGTAAAACCAAAAAGCCCAGTCCTGCAATGATAAGCCATATTCCTAAAGAACCACGCCATCCGAATCCTGTCCATTCACCGATTTTTACACTGAATCCTGAAGCCAGAGCTGCAGTAAGGTTCATTGAAACTGCAAAAATGCCTGTCATTAAACCGATTTGCTTCGGAAAGTTATTCTTAACATAACCCGGAGTCACCACATTTCCTATACAAATTCCCAATCCAATCAGTATGGATCCTGAGAACAAAGCCCAAAGCGAGCCTGTAATACGGAGAAACAACCCAACGCCTAAAATAATTAATGAATATACCAGTAGTCTGCTGATGCCCAATGTATTGGAAAATCTACTGACCAGCACTGAACAGGCAGCAAACATAAAAAGTGGAATAGATGTCAGAAGGCTGACCTGAAAGTTATCAAGCTTCAGGGCTTCCCTTATCTCCCCAAGTACAGGTGCAACAGCAACAATAGGGGACCTGAGATTACTCGAAACCAGGATAACCACCAATATATTGATCACTAATAAAACATAAGAAGCATTCTTTTTTATTCCATTCTTCATCATAATAAAACTTTTGTGCAAAATTAGCATAGGAATTTTGTTTAATTTTGCCAAAATTTTAACCTGAAACGACATGGAGCCCCATAATACTATTGATATAGATAAGCTCAACAAACCTTATTTTGTCTGGTTTGAAGAAAACTGGACTCATGATGATGTTCTTCATCAGCATAATAAAGGACAACTCGTATACGTAGAAAGTGGTTTTCAATATATCACCATTGAAGAAAGGATTTATCTTTTACCTCAGAACCATGCCGTCTGGATTCCTCCCAATACCATCCACAAAACCAATTCACATTCTGAAAGGATAAAACTCATGATCATGTTTGCAGAGGTGGATCAAAAAAAATCATTTTATCGCGAGGTCAATGTATTTTCCGTTCCTCCTGTATTAAGAGAAATGATAAAATATGCGGAGAAATGGTCTAAACTGTTGGACACGAGAACTGATGAAACTTTATTTTTACAGGCACTTTTTAATGAGCTTCCTCATTTTGTAGAGCAGTCCCTGAAACTTCATATCTGCCTTCCCAGAGATAAGCGTTTAGCCAAAGTTATTGAATATCTGCATGATCATTACCGGGAAGAATTTAAAATAAATGAGCTCAGCGATATCGCAATGCTGTCTTCCCGTACGTTGGAACGCATTTTTAAAAAAGAAACGGGATTAACTTTAAGTAAGTACCAGCAGATGCTTAAGATCATTAAAAGCCTGGAATTGCTAAGCTCAGACTATATGACGATCTCGGAAACAGCTTATGAAGTGGGGTATAAGAGTGTTCAGGCGTATACCAGAAGTTTCCAGACAGTTTTACAATTCCGTCCGTCCGATTTTATCAAAAATATAAAATGAAGAAAATCAAATGTAAAAGTGATTTATTTAAACTTTATATTGAAAATATTCACCTGCACCAGAGAAGTTAAAGTCTGATTAGTCATATTTAATTCACATTTTTCGTGTTTTTCCACTTCAATAGGGAATAATTATTTATAGAGATATTAAAGATAAAAAGGCCTCCATGTATGGAGACCTTAAAAAAACACAAATGATGAAAAAAAATTATTTCGATTCACAAATATAAGCAAAAAAAATATTATGCAAAGCATTATATGGGTATTTTTTTTAAATATTATTTATTTTAAGTAAAAATAGCTATTCCACAAATGATTTGAGTTTTCTTTAAGATTATGGAATTTAAACTTTTTATAACTACACTCATTTAAACAGAATATGGTTTAAATTTTCAAATTATTACTAATTACATTCCTGTGCTGCTCAGCCATTCTTATTATGACCCTACTCATAAATAATCATCTTTGATTTTCGCTACCTTGCTTTAAAGAATATGCTATGAAACCGAAATCAATTAAAGGAGTACCCCGTCAGATATCCGGAGGCTTTCATGATACTGAAAGTGAAAAACAATTTGCCCCTGAATTGCTTCCCTTAAAGTTTGAAATATTAAAAAGAAGATTTTTTATGATTAATCATTGGCAGAGCTATTGCGGAAGTGCCTTTGCTGCCTTTAAACTATATGATTCCAATGCCGGGCCTGTTGATCGTGATCCTCAGAAAGGAGACTTTATAAGAATAGATATTCCCGGACCCGGTGAACCCGAAGCGAGAGGGTATGACTGGGTTGAAATTTTAGAGATCTGCTATTACCAGGATTCTTTCTCAGAAACTATTATGATAATCTGTAAACCCAGCAGAGATCCGAAGAATAAAAAAAGCAGTCATATTGCTCATTTTTACAGTTCCAAAGCCACATCTACCTTTATGATCTCCAAAACTTCTTCTCATTTAAAAACTGCAGTATACGGCCGGAATGAGTCTCCCAATTTTAAGGCTAAGTTTATTGATGTCATCAGGAATCTTCTTGTGGCAGCAGGCGGAATTATGGGAATTGCCAAAATCCAGTGGAAAGTGCTCACAGACGGTTTTTTAGATTTTGAATAAAAAATATTTCTTTTAATCTGCATCAAAAGTAATCATCAGCGAATCTATTCTATAAAAATGTTGAAAAAATTAATATAAGAGCCATTTCAGGAAAAATTTAAGCCTTATATTTGCAGTACAATGTTAAAATGGTTCTCTATATTATGTTCGATAATGTATGCATTTGCTACCACCAACACGGCGGAAGTTCTTAAAGTGCCTATGTTTGTAGAACATTTTATGGAATATCACGGAAGTTTTTCAGAATTTGTCATAGAACATTACGATAATCATAAAAAGGATGCTGATTGGGATACCGATCAAAAACTGCCTTTTATCAATCCACCTATAGTACTCACTGTATATGCCCAGCTTCCTGAAATCAGTTTTGAAATAAAAAAACCTAAGGAAGTTACGGTTTCTCAGAAAAACAGTATTTACCAGGAAAAAGACTTTTCCAACCTTTACCTTTCCCGGATTTTCCAGCCACCACGGTTTTCTTGATTTAATCTATATTGAAAATCAATGTGTTAAGCTCTTCTTAATGCAAAGAAATCGTATTTTATATCCATTAATCTTTTGTGTATTATAAATGTAATCATTGTTACTTTTATAAAAACACTTCCGATTATCAATTAATTTTTTTTCATGTTAAATAAAATTATTGAGTTTTCTGTAAAGAATAAACTCATCATTGCCTTGTGTACAACAGGTCTCATTCTTTTTGGAGTATATGAGACTACAAAACTTCCTATTGATGCGCAGCCTGACATTACCAATAACCAGGTGCAAATTATTACTACAGCCCCTTCTTACGGAGCAGCCGATATAGAACGTCTTGTCACCTTTCCGATTGAGCAGGCTACAAGCAACATCAGCGGAATCACCGAACTCCGTAGCTTCTCGCGGTTCGGGCTTTCCCTGGTAACGGTAGTTTTTGATGACAATACAGATGTTTACTGGGCCCGTCAACAGGTTCAGGAGCGTTTGCAGCTTGTTCAGGAGAATATTCCCGAAGGAATCGGAAAGCCCGAACTAGGACCTATTTCCACCGGATTGGGTGAAATCTTCCAATATGTGGTAAGGGCTAAAAAAGGCTACGAAAATGTCTATGATGAAACAGCGCTGAGAACCATACAGGATTGGGTCGTGAGAAGGCAATTGCTTGGGACCAAAGGAGTAGCAGATGTCAGTAGTTTCGGAGGGAAGCTGAAACAATATGAAATTGCCATCAACCCTAATCAGCTGCAGGCTTATAATATCAATATCAATGATGTTTTCGCTGCACTGGAAAAAAATAACCAGAATACCGGCGGAGCCTATATTGAAAAGCAGGAAACGGTTTTGTTCATCCGGAGTGAAGGGCTTTTGGGAAGCACTGAGGACATAGGAAACATTCAGGTTTCCGAAACAAAGGATGGCATCCCCGTTCTTATTAAAGATGTAGCTTCCGTTAAAACAGGGTATGCAACCAGATATGGAGCAATGACTTATAACGATACGGGGGAAGTATCCGGAGCTATTGTATTAATGCTTAAAGGTGAGAATGCTAATAAAGTGATTGCCAACATCAAGCAAAGACTGGAAAAAATCCAGGACTCTTTGCCTGAAGGAGTGGTTATTGAACCTTTCCTTGACCGGGCCAAAATGGTCAACAATACCATAAGTACCGTAAAAACAAACCTGATGGAAGGTGCTTTAATTGTTGTTTTTATACTGGTGGTATTCCTGGGAAATTTCAGGGCAGGATTATTGGTGGCTTCGGTAATTCCCTTGTCGATGCTTTTTGCCATCATTATGATGAATATTTTTGGAGTGGGAGGAAACCTGATGAGTCTTGGAGCACTGGATTTCGGCCTTATTGTAGATGGTGCCGTTATTATTGTGGAAGCGGTGCTTCACCAGCTTGCTCATAAAAAGCATTTCGGACCGGATAACAGGCTTACCAAAAAAGAAATGGATGGACAGGTGTCTGGTTCTGCAACTAAAATGGTGAACAGTGCCGTTTTCGGACAAATTATTATCCTGATCGTTTATCTTCCTATTTTTACCCTTCAGGGAATTGAGGGGAAAATGTTCAAGCCCATGGCGCAGACTGTTGCATTCGCCCTGATCGGAGCTTTCCTGCTTTCTTTAACGTATATTCCCATGATGAGCTCTTTGGTTCTGAGCAGAAAGAAAAAGGAAAAAGAGAATATCTCCGACAAAGTAATGGCAAAAGTAGAAGCAGGCCATCAAAAGCTTCTGATGAAAGCCCTTAAATACAGAAAAACCATTATTTTGAGTGTGCTGGTCCTTTTTGCAGGAGCAGTGTTTACACTTTCCAGGATGGGAGGAGAGTTTATTCCATCGCTTGAAGAAGGTGACTTTGCTGTCGAAATGAGGATCCTCCAGGGAAGCAATATCAACGAAACTAAAAAAGTAACGACTCAGGCTGCCAATATCCTTCTAAAGCAGTTTCCCGAGATAGAAAAAGTGGTAACCAAAATCGGAAGTGCAGAAATTCCTACAGAACCAATGCCAATGGATGCGGGAGATATGATCATTGTCCTGAAACCAAAGAAAGAATGGACCTCTGCAACATCGTTCCCTGAATTATCCAAGAAAATGAGTGATGCCTTAAAAGTTATTCCAGGACTGACTACCGGATTCCAGTTTCCGGTACAGATGCGTTTTAATGAGCTGATGACCGGCGCAAGACAGGATGTGGTATGTAAAATCTATGGAGAAGATCTGGATAGCCTTGCCTCGTATGCCAGGCAGCTTGGGAGCATCATCAATACGGTAAAGGGTGCTCAGGATCTGTATCTGGAACCGGTAGTTGGAGCACCACAGGTTGTTATTGATTATAACCGTTCAGAACTCTCCCGTTACAATATTTCCGTAGCGGAAATCAACAGGGTTATCAATATGGCCTTTGCAGGACAAACTGCCGGAGCCCTGTATGAAGGAGAAAAGAAGTTTGATATCGTGGTTCGTATGGATAATGCGTACAAAAAAGATATTAACAGTATCCGCAATTTATTGGTACCCACTTCTTCCGGAGAACAGATTCCATTATCTCAGCTCGCAAAAGTAGAGCTTAAAAACAGTCCCAATCAGATTCAGCGGGAAGATACCAAAAGAAGGATTGTTGTAGGCTTTAATGTAAGGGGCAGGGATGTTCAGAGCATTGTAGAGGAACTTCAGCAGAAAGCAGGTAAAAAGCTGAAACTTTCTCCCGGCTATACCATTTCGTATGGAGGAGCTTTTGAAAATTTAAATGAGGCCAAAGCGAGACTGGGAGTAGCTGTTCCGATTTCTTTGGTGATGATTTTCCTGCTCTTATTTTTTGCTTTTGGATCTGTGAAACACAGTTTACTTATCTATACGGCAATTCCGTTATCAGCGATTGGAGGAGTCTATTTCCTTGCGTTAAGGGGAATGCCATTCAGTATCAGTGCAGGAGTAGGATTTATTGCCTTATTCGGTGTTGCCGTACTTAATGGAATTGTTTTGATATCAGAATTTAACCGGTTGAAACATAATGGCATAACCAATACCGGCAGAATTGTACTGATGGGAACAAGAATCAGGCTCCGTCCGGTTTTAATGACAGCTTTTGTAGCTTCATTAGGTTTTTTACCTATGGCCCTGAGTAACGGAGCGGGTGCTGAAGTTCAGAGACCTTTGGCTACGGTAGTAATCGGAGGACTGATGCTGGCAACCCTTTTAACCTTATTTGTACTTCCCATCCTTTACGTTGTATTTGAACATATTAATAAAGACAAAATGAAATTCCCTAAAACAACAAACTATAAAAAACTATCTGTCTTCCTGTTGCTGATGTCTTTCGGAGGAATGCAGGCCCAGGAAAATATAAGCTATGGACAGGCGCTGGAAAAAGCGTTACAGCAAAACGGCACCCTTAAAACAACAAAATTGATTTCCGAATATCAGGAAAAATTAAAAGCAAGTTACCTGGATATTCCCCAACTGGAAGTGACTGGAGGATTCGGCCAGATTCAGGGGGAAGAAACGGATAATTCATTAGCTATTTCCCAAAGGTTCAGTTTTCCAACCGTATATTCAAAGAGAAAACAAATGCTGGATGCGGAATGGACGGCAAGTGTTATCAATCAAAATCTTACAAAAGCGCAGTTGATAAAAGAAGTAACAGATGTTTTTTACAGAATCCTGGTCCTTCAGGAAAAGAAACAAGTACTCGGATATATCAGTCAATTATACAATAATTTTGCTGATAAAGCAGGGCTAAGACTTAAAAAAGGAGAAGCCAATATTTTAGAAGAATCAACCGCTGAAATTCAGAAAGAACAAATAAAAATACAACTGAACAATCTGGAAAATGACCTGAATATTGCCAGACTGCAGCTCCAGTTACTGCTTCAGTCTGAAAAAGCTTATCAGCCTGTTTCAGACAAAGCGGTTATGGATATTAATCTTCAGATTTCTGAAGACATGGTAAAGCAACATCCCGAACTTCAATATTTACAACAGCAAATTAAAGTAGGGGAAGCCGAAGTTCAGCTCGAAAAAAGCAAATTACTTCCTGAACTTCTTTTAGGGTATACCAATCAGAGTATGAAAAATATTAATAATAACCGCTTTAACTCTGTCCAGATTGGAGTGGGGATTCCATTATTTACCAAAGGTCAGCGGGCTTTGGCGAAAGCTGCACAGGCAAAAATAGCGATCTCGGAAAATGAATATCACCGGAAAGAAATTGAACTTAAAAACCGGTTGAGCCAACAGGTCAGCAATTATGCCAACCAGCAGAAAATCATTGAAAATTATGAGCAGAAACAACTTCCAAAATCTGAAACGATCTTAAAAACAGCCCAGAAGCAAATGGATGTCGGTGAAATTGATTACCTGAGCTGGGTAATATTGGTAAATCAGGCTGTAAAAACCAAAGCTGATTATATCGATCAATTGGAAAAACTGAATCAAATAGGGGCAGAGCTTAATTTTTTACTTTCAAAATAATACAGAATGCAATTCAGAAAAATATCAATATACAGTCTCGCTGCAACACTTGTTTTATCTTCATGTTCAGGAAAGAAGGAAGAGGAGAAAACAGTATATGAAAATACGAAATTTACCAAAAACAGTGAAAATACGCTTCATCTGGCAGAAAAACAGGTTCAATCGGTAGGGCTGACTACAACTACCATCCAGAGCAGGAATATGGAAAAACTGGTAAGATTGAACGGTAAAGCGGAAATTTCGCCCTCCCATATC
Source organism: Chryseobacterium gallinarum (assembly GCF_001021975.1). Classification (NCBI taxonomy): domain Bacteria; kingdom Pseudomonadati; phylum Bacteroidota; class Flavobacteriia; order Flavobacteriales; family Weeksellaceae; genus Chryseobacterium; species Chryseobacterium gallinarum. The sequence continues at coordinate 3,909,347 of NZ_CP009928.1, forward strand.
AGTTCCATTTCCAGTATTATGGGCGGGCATATCAAGTCGATCAATGTGATCAACGGGAGCCACTTCAATAAAGGCCAGGTATTGGCAGTTGTGGAAGATCCACAATTTATACAGCTGCAGCAGGATTATCTTGTCACCAAAGCACAGCTTGAAGCCGCGAGGCTTAATTACAACCGTCAGAAAGACCTTAATACCAGCAAGGCAAGCAGTGATAAAACGCTGCAGGCCGCCCAGGCTGATTATTCTACCCTGAATGCTACTTTAAAAGGACTGGAAGAGAAGCTACGCATTATCGGGATTAATGCAAAAGGATTAACAGCTGGAAATATCAGGAGTAAAATTAATATATATGCTCCTTTCAGTGGTTTTGTGAGTAAAATTCTAGTTAATAACGGGCAGTACATCAACCCGGCTGATACTTTATTTGAGCTGATCAATCCTACGGGGTTGCTTCTGGAATTAAAAGTTTTTGAAAATGATGTGAATGATATCAAAACAGGTCAGGAGATTGTAGTTTACAACAACCGGAATCCTGATGTGAAATCCAATGCCAGGATTGTAAGTGTTGTTCCAAGTATTGAGGCTGGCGGGGCAGCGATTGCTGTGGCTCAACTTTCATCTCCCCATTCAGAATTTATAAAAGGAATGTATGTGAATGCTGAAGTGAATATCAGCAGCAGATATACACAAGGATTGCCTAACGAAGCCGTAGTCTCTTTTGAAAATAAAAACTATGTTTTTGAAGATCTCGGAAAATCAGATTATAAGATGGTCCAGGTTACTACCGGGATTTCTGATGATCAGTTTACTGAAATATTAAAACCGGAAATATTAAAAGATAAAAAGATTGTGCAGAAAGGAGCCTATAGCCTTCTGATGATGCTTAAGAATAAAGCAGAGTAATAATATAGTTTTATTTATAATAACTATAACCGGGATGCCTATTTTGAATCAGGAATCCTGCGCTATATTGCTTACCTTAGGGCTTCCTTAGTATTTATAATAACAATTCATTTATGGAAAAAAGAAAAATCAAAAATACTGATTTAACAGTAGCACCTGTTAATTTCGGAGGAAATGTTTTTGGATGGACGCTGGACGAAAAACAGTCTTTTGATATATTAGACCGGTTTACTGCAGCGGGATTTAATTTTGTAGACACTGCAGACACGTATTCATGGTGGGTAAACGGTAAGGGCGGACAATCTGAAGAAATCATCGGTAAATGGATGAAAAACCGCTCCAATCGTAATGATATCGTATTGGCTACCAAAGTAGGATCAGAAACCAAAGAACATGGTTTTGACATCAGCAAAAAACATATCCTTCAATCGGTAGATGAGTCTCTGCAAAGACTCCAGACCGATCATATTGATATTTATTACACACATTTTGATGACAATGTTACTCCTGTAGAAGAAACACTTTCGGCATATGATGAAATTATCAAAGCTGGTAAAGTGCGCTATATTGCGGCCTCCAATCTTTCCCCGGAACGCTTGAGAGCTTCTTTTGATGCTGCTGAGAAAAACAATCTTCCTAAATATGTGGCTTTACAGCCTCACTACAATCTGATGGAAAGAGAAGGTTTTGAAAAAAATTACGCTCCTTTGGTAAAGGAATTTGACCTGAGTGTATTTCCATACTGGTCTCTTGCAGCAGGCTTTTTAACAGGTAAATATCGTGAAGAAGCAGACTTTACCAAAAGCCCGAGAGGTGAAGGGGTAAGAAAATATTTAACTCCTAAAGGGCGTGATGTTTTAAAAGCATTGGATCAGGTCAGTGAAAAGCATCATACACAGCAAAGCACAGTCGCCCTGGCATGGCTATTAGCTAATCCTTTGATCACAGCACCCATTGTAAGTGCTACGAGTGCAGCTCAGCTTGATACCCTGTTCAATGCTCCCAAACTGGTTTTAGATCAGGAAGATCTTGATTGCCTTAATAAGGCAAGCCATTAATTTTCCAAAGATTTCTATATAAGGCGAAATCTTCACTGGCAAATTTTGTAGGTCAATATAAAAAAATCCGTTCTGATATTGAACGGATTTTGTCATTTTTAGTCTGAATATTCTTTCAGCAGTTGTCTGTAGCTCATAAGAATAGACGACTTTGAAATAAATCCGATGAAATCATTATCCGTACTTACTACCGGAAGGTTCCATACACCGGTATCATCAAAAGTCTGGAGGATATCCAGCGGTTTATTTTCACGGTGAAGAATAGCAGGCGGTGCTTTCATAATTTGAGATACCGTTTGCAGCGGATCTATCTCCTTATTAAAAAGATAAGGCCTGATATCATCTAATGTAAGCACACCTTTCAGTTTCTTATGTTCATCTGTTATAGCAAAAATGTTTTTATTTCCACTTTTTACAAGCTCAAACAGCTCCGTGACTGTCGCATTTTCATAAATCATCTGGGAATACTGATCGATAAAATCTTCTGTTCTTAAGGCAAAAAGAAGGTTCTTGTCGTGTTTATTCGTGAAAATTTTACCTTCATCAGCCAGAGATTTCAACTCCGGAGAAATAGGAGAGAACCATTTGGCAATAAGGTACGACATTACCGCTACAATCATCAGGGGAATAAACAGGTCATATCCAAAACTGGATTCTGCAATCAGGAATATGGCTGTAAGCGGGGCATAGAGTACACCGCTCATGGCGCCCGCCATTCCTACAAGAACAAGATTTGTTACCGGAACATCTGTAAACCCCAAATGCTGACAGACCAGAGCAAATAAATAGCCCAATGTACCCCCTGCAAAAAGAGAAGGTGCGAAATTTCCACCATTCCCACCACTGAATATGGTAAAAGAGGTAGCAAAAGCTTTTAAAAGCAATACCAGAATTAAAAATATAATGATTGTCCAGTCTCCGATTTCAAAATACCTGAAAAGGCTGTTTTCGATAATAGAATAAGTATCACCGTTGGTAAAAGCTTTTACCGTTTCATAACCTTCCCCAAATAATGGCGGAAACAGAACACACAGAAGGGACAATACAGCTCCTCCGAACATAGCCTTACGCATCCTTGAAAGCCGGAGTCCTTTTATAAAATGCTCCACCTTTTGGGAAATAACAACAAAATAACGGGCATATAAGCCGGTGACTATCCCCAGAATAAGGTAATAAGGAACGTTTTTGTAATTAAAAGGATCTCTTGTATAAAACCTGAAAAGGACATCTTCCTGAAGCAAAACCCGGGATAGAAGACTTCCACAGACTGCGGCCACCACTAACGGGATAAAGTCTGTAAAAACAACACCGGTCAGCAGGATTTCAAAAGCAAACATAATCCCGGCAATAGGAGCATTAAATGCAGAGGCTATCCCAGCCGTAGCGCCGGCTGCCAGTAACAGGGTGCGTTCTTTATAGTTCAGTCTGTAGGTCTGGGCATAATTAGAACCAATTGCAGCTCCCGTAACGGCGATAGGACTTTCGAGTCCGGCAGAGCCACCTAACCCAACCGTAACCGCACTTTGTATGACCTGTGAATACATTTTCACAGAAGCTACAATGCTGGAGTTTTGTGCAATTTCATATAAAATCGCTCCAATTCCTTTACGGTCCTGCCCTTTAAACAAAGTTATAACAATCAAGGTGGTAAGCACTATTCCTAAAAAAGGAAAAACAATATAGAATAATATCTGATATTCAAAGTGAACTTTATTCGTGATAAAATAGTGTATATTATGTACGAGGGTTTTCAGAATAACTCCTGCCAGCCCTGCAGTACACCCTACCAGAATACCCGATAGAACAAGAAACTGATTCCTGCTCAGTCTATTGTTCAGCCAATGCAAGATAAGTTCATAGCTGCGTGCTTTTTCCAGTCCGTATTTCTGGAAATCTCTTTTAAATTTAAGGAAACTCAGGTATTTTTTTTTGTTGTGAATTTTCACTTGGAAAGAATTTTAATGTTGCAATAATCTGATACAACACTGTAAATTTATGAAATATCTGTCAAAAAAATTCATGCTGGGTTCCTTTATACTACACTTTTCGTTTTGGGTTACCTTGGGTAACTTTATAATTTACAGCAGATTAGGGTGTGGATTATTAATTAAAATAAGGTAATATGTTTATATATTGTATGCTCGAAATCTGTTGCAGTTTTTACGGTTTAACCAATTTTTTTGATTTTCCTGAAAACAGGAATCCGGCTGCAATGAGGCCTATAATTCCTGCAGCAGCCCAGGTTAATGTCCCGGAAGAAACAGAAACAAGACTTTTCCCGTAAATTCCCGTATTTCCTTTTGAAGCCTCCAAAACATTACCTTCTGTATTTTCTCCTTTATGTGCCTTCTTCATAAGCAGCCTTACTGCAGCGGAAGAAACGTACCGGATGACGCCAGGACAGATTTCATATAAATTTTTAAAGACTACTGCAGACCAGTCCGGATAAGAGGCCTCTACAGGATTTTTAGCTGTTCTTACGATGGCTGCAGCTAAACGACGGGGATCAAATGATGGGGGAGGTGTGCTTAATTGTATCCCTGAATAATTGGCTGCATGTCCTATTCCTGATGATCTTTGGAATCCGGGATACAGTGCACAAATGTGAATATTGGGAAAATCAGAAACCTCACCCTGCAGGGTTTCCACCATTCCGCGGATTCCATATTTTGATGCGGTATAGGCTGTGCCATAAGGAGCAGGCATCCATCCGCCAATTGAGATATTATTCAGCAACACTCCTTTTTTCTGTCGTTTAAAAACAGGTAAAACAGCATGTGCTGAGTGCATATAGCCTAAGAGGTTTGTTTTTATAATCTGATCGGTAACCTCTGAAGGGATCTCCTCAAATTTCCCAAAAGCTAAAACGCCTGCATTATTAACCCAATAATCAATTTTTCCACTGAAAGCAAGGGCTTCTTCTACAAGACGGTGAGCCTCTTCGGCCACAGAAATGTCAGTAGGCACCACAAGTACTTCTACTCCAAATTTCCTGCATGTCTTTGCTGTTTCATTAAGAGCCTCCTCACCCCGTGCCGCAAGAACCAGATCTGCTCCTTGTTCTGCAAAAGCTTCCGCAGTGGCCTTACCGATTCCACTGGATGCTCCTGTGATCACTACTGTTTCTCCAAAAAACGGAGGTTTTCTTTGATTTTTCATATCAGTTGGATTTAAGGTGTTCTGTTATTATTGTTATTATCTGAAATATTCTTCTGATCAGTTTCCGGTATTCCTTTTAGGAAAAAGAATAAGCCTTATGGAAGGATTATTGGTAATAAATAATCGTAGCCAGTCTAAAGCGAGCCGGATTTTACTTCCAAAACCAACAAGGGGAATGATATGGATAAAAAGCCAGGTAAGCCATGCAATAAACCCTTTAAATGAATATTTGGGAAGGTCTACTACTGCATTATATTTTGAGATTATAGCCATGCTGCCTTTATCATTATACCGGAAAGGTTCCAGGACTTTTCCGTCTTCTATCCGTTTAAAATTGGCAGCTAGATTTTTTCCTTGCTGAATGGCAACCTGCGCAAGCTGAGGGTGTCCTTTCGGATATTTTTCTTCAGAAAGCATCAGGCAAAGGTCTCCTACTGCATAGATATTTGTGGTTTCTTCGACCTTATTGTAAGCATCCACCAGTAAACGTCTTCCTTTTCCTATACTTGTTTCCGGCACACCATGAACTTCCCTGCCAATCACCCCTGAAGTCCAGATCAGTGTTTCTGTTTCAATAGACCGCCCGTCACTTAAAATGACTTTACCGTCTACATAGTCTTTTACTGAAACGTTTAAAAGAATTTTTACCCCAAGTTCTTCCAGGGTCTGATAAGCGGTTTTCTTGGCAAGATCGCTCATCGGGGAAAGCAGGGAAGGCAAGGCATCAATAAGGTAGAGATGGGAAAGTCCTAATTTAATTTCAGGATATTCCTTCTGTGCAATATATTTTCCCATTTCAGCAAGCATTCCCGCAAGCTCCACACCAGTAGGACCGCCACCTGCAATGACAATATTCTGAAGCCGCTCTGCTTTTTCCATATCTTTATTCCGGGAAGCTTCTTCAAATGTTAACAGGATATGGTTTCTCAGATAAAGCGCTTCTTCTATAGTTTTCATAGGTAAGGCACATTTCTGAACGTTTTCCATTCCAAAAAAATTGGATTCTGTGCCCATGGCTAAAACAAGATAGTCATAGCTTAATGTTCCGGTATCTGTTTCTATGGTCTTTTTGTCAGGATATACCTGAACAAGTTTACCCATATGATAATTTACATTCTTACTCTCAGAAAATAATTTACGGAAAGGATAGCTGATATTGGAAGCTTCAATAAAAGAAGTAGCCACCTGATAGATAAGTGGTGGAAAAAAGTGATAGTTATTTTGATCTACCAGCGTTATTTTAAACCTTTTGTCATTTTTGAGAGATTTGATAAGGTTAATGCCGGCAAATCCTCCTCCTACGACCAGAATATGCTTTTTCATAATAATTTGATTGAAATGGTGTCTTATATTCATTCAAGAACAGGACCAAATAAGGTATAATACAAATATTTAACATAACATAAGGGAATATAAAAATATCTGTATTTATCCGGACAAGCCATAGCGTAAAGACTTCCGGCCGATTCTGTTTTACCGATATCTGCACGATGTTTGCAGGTTATCTATGACCAACATCAAAAATATACATATGAAACCACAGATTTTAACAGAAAGCCACAGACTGGGAATAGGGGGCGTAGCAATAGGTACAGCTTTTGAAGATGTAACCGATGAACAGGCCCGCAAAATACTGGATGCCGCATGGAATTCGGGAATCAGATACTATGATACTTCCCCCTGGTACGGGCTCACGAAAAGTGAAAGAAGGTTCGGAGATTTTCTGAAGAGCAAAAACAGGAAGGATTTTATATTTTCAACAAAAGTAGGAAGACTTTTTCATGAAGTTCCCGAATCGGAAGTTCCTCCGACGATGTGGAAAAACCCTTTGAATTACGATTTCAAACATGATTATACGGCTGATGCTATCAAGAAATCAATTGCAGACAGTCTGCAGAGATCCGGGTTGGATTATATTGATATTGTTTATATTCATGATTTGTCTGAAGATCAGGTAGGAGACCGCTATCCGTATTTTCTGAAGCAAGCCAGGGAAGGGGCTTTTAAAGTGCTTTCTGAGCTTCGTGACCAGGGAATTATTAAAGCCTGGGGAATGGGAGTAAACAAAATTGAACCGATTCTGGATTGTATTGAATCTGCAGATCCGGACATTTGCCTTTCTGCCACCCAGTATTCGATATTGGAACATGAAGATGCGGTCGACAGACTTCTTCCTGCGGTTAAAAAAGCAGGTGTGAAATTAGTTTCAGGAGCAGGATACAATTCAGGATACATAGCAGGAAGGGAACGTTATAATTATAAGGACGTAATTCCGAAAGGAATGGCTGAAAAGCGATCACGAATTGCTGCTATAGCAGAGAAATATAATATTGATCTCATCAGTGCGGCTATCCATTTTGTGCTTGCAGCCGATGAATTTGTTTCCATTATTCCGGGAGCCAGCACTCCTGAACAGGTACAGCATAATATGAAAGCTTTTGAAACGCCTATTCCTTTTGATTTTTGGAAGGAATTAAAAGCTGAAGGCCTGATCTATGAAAAAGCTCAGGTTCCATCAAGGGAATAACGTATCATGAAAATCTTTCTTCAAAATTTCTTCAAAATTTAAAGCTAATTTACAAGGATGAAAATTTTAATTGTTGAAGATGAAACACAGCTTGCCAGAAGTATCTCAGAATATCTTTCTGAAGAGAGTTATCTCTGTGAAGCGGCCAGTACCTTCAGTGAAGCAATGAATAAAATAGAAATGTTTCATTATGACTGCATTCTGTTGGACATCATGCTTCCTGATGGAAACGGCCTTAAAATTCTGGAAGAAATAAAAAAACAACATAAGCAGGACGGTGTGATCATTATTTCTGCCAAAAATGCTTTGGATGATAAAATTAACGGACTGAAACTTGGTGCGGATGATTACCTTACCAAACCTTTTCATCTTTCTGAACTGATGGCAAGAATATATTCTATCATCCGCAGAAAACAGTTCAGCAGCTCCAATACCATTAAGCAAAATGAATTACAGATTGATCTGCTGGCTAAGAAAGTGTCTGTTCATGAGGAAAACATTTGCCTTACCAAAAAAGAGTTTGACCTTTTGATCTATTTTATTGGAAACAAAAATAAAGTAATCTCTAAAAGTACTTTAGCAGAACATTTATCCGGTGATTTTGCCGATATGCTGGATAATCATGATTTCGTATATGCCCATGTGAAAAATCTGAAGAAAAAACTATATGATGCCGGCTGTGGGCATTATCTTAAAACAATGTATGGAACCGGCTATAAATGGGAAACATAGATAAATCTCTAGATAACTTTACATCCTTCCGGATTACACTCATAATTCCTATTTATTTTGAAACCTCTATTAAGCAAAACAACCAAGCCTTTCCTTATTTATGTTCTTATTGTTCTGATGATCAGTATTCCGGTGTATTATTGGGTGATAGA